>CANHJV010000012.1 GCA_947461225.1 Gemmatimonadota bacterium
GTGTGGGTGATGCACCCAACTGTACCGAGCCTGGTCGGCAGTACCGCGTCAGTCTGAAAGTCTACAACATGATCATGCAGGTTGTAGCGACGCCGGTGTTGCAGGGCGGGGCCGAAGGGGTGGCCGGAGGTCAACCGCTAGAAAAAGTGTCTGTTCAGTGTGGCGACTACGTCGCGTACTGGGATGGCAAGGTCCAAGCAACCGGGCGGGAGGCCGCTTCGGGGGTATATCTGTATCGCCTCGAAGTGGATGGCGTGCCGCTGGTGAAAAAGATGATCGTGGTGAAGTAATTAGGTAGTAAACGAGCACTACGAGACCCAAAGAAAACTCACGATGGCGCGCCGGGTGGACGGACCCGGCGCGCCATTTTGTATCCACGATCTGCGAGGCCGGTCGATGTAGGGGCTTCCCTCTCGAAACCCAACGCCGTTGTCTGCAGTATTGGCAGCAGAAGCGCGGCACCGTGATTGCCTCTACGAAACATCATGATCAATCCTGACCGTCTGACCGTGAAGAGCGCCGAGGCGCTCAACGAAGCCGTCGCGCTCGCGCGCAAGGCCGGCAATCCGCTCGTCTACGATCTCCATCTCCTGCTGGCGCTGTTGGCTCAGGACGAAGGCATCGTCGTCCCGGTGCTGCAGCGCGTCGGAGCCAACGTGGCCAGCGTCCGCGCCGCCGCCGAGCAGGAGGCCGCCCGCTACGCCAAACAGAGCGACGCCCAGCCCACCTTCAGCCGCGAGCTCACGCAGGTCGTCGATGCCGCCGAAAAAGAAGCCAAGGCCCTCGGCGACGAGTACGTCTCCACGGAGCACCTGCTGCTGGCCCTCGCCGATGCCAAAGGCACCGATAGCACACGCCTGCTTACCACCGTCGGGGCACACCGCAAAGCGCTGCTGGAGGCGCTCAAGCTCGTGCGCGGCTCGCACAAGGTCACCGACCAATCGCCCGAAGGGCAGTATCAGGCGATCGAGAAGTTCACGCGCGATCTCACCGAGGCCGCACGGAAGGGCAAGCTCGATCCCGTCATCGGGCGCGACGAAGAAATCCGTCGGGTCATTCAGGTGCTGTCGCGTCGCACGAAGAACAACCCCGTACTCATCGGCGAGCCCGGCGTGGGCAAAACGGCCATCGCCGAAGGGCTTGCCCAGCGCATCATCAGCGGCGATGTGCCCGAGGGGCTGCGCAACAAGAAGCTCGTGTCGCTCGATCTCGGCGCACTCATTGCCGGCGCGAAGTTCCGTGGCGAATTCGAGGAGCGTCTCAAGGCGGTGATGAAGGAGATCACCAGCGCCGAGGGGCTGTATGTCGTGTTTATCGACGAACTGCACACGCTCGTGGGGGCCGGTAAGGCGGAAGGCAGTATGGACGCCGGCAACATGCTCAAGCCCATGCTGGCGCGGGGCGAGCTTCGCGTGGTCGGTGCGACCACGCTCGATGAGTACCGCCTGCACGTGGAGAAGGATGCCGCCCTTGAGCGTCGCTTCCAGCCGGTGTTCGTTGGTGAGCCCAGCGTCGAGAGCACCATCGCGATTCTCCGTGGCCTCAAGGAACGCTACGAGGCGCATCACGGCGTGCGCATCACCGACGGCGCGGTCGTGGCCGCCGCGACCCTCTCGAATCGCTACATCGGTGATCGCTTCCTCCCAGACAAGGCGATCGACCTGATTGACGAAGCCGCCTCGCGGCTGCGCATCGAAATCGACTCGGTACCCCAAGAGATCGACGAAGTCGACCGCCGTATCGTGCAGCTGGAAATCGAACGGCAGGCGCTGCGTAAGGAAACCGATCCGGCCTCCGTCGAGCGGCGAGGCACGCTCGAAGGCGAACTGGCCGATCTCAAAGAAAAAACGACCGGTATGCGCGCCCAGTGGCAGCAGGAGAAAGAAACGCTCGGCGCCGTCGGTCGCATCAAGCAGGAAATCGAAACGGCGAAGTTCGAGGCTGAGCAGGCTACACGCGCCGGTGATCTCAACAAGGCCGCCGAGATCACGTACGGAAAGATTCCGCAGCTCGAACGCGACATGAAGGTCGCCGAGGGAAAACTCGGCAGCCAGGACGGCCGTCCCCAGTTCCTCAAGGAGGAAGTCGGGGCCGACGACGTGGCCGATGTCGTCGCGCGCTGGACCGGCATCCCGGTCACTCGGATGCTCGAGAGCGAACGCGAACGGCTCACCAAGCTCGAAGAGGTGTTGGCTACCCGCGTGATCGGACAGCGCGAGGCGGTGAAGGCCGTCTCGAATGCCGTGCGGCGCTCGCGCGCGGGGCTGCAGGATCCCAATCGGCCCATCGGGTCGTTCATCTTCCTTGGCCCCACCGGTGTCGGCAAAACAGAGACCGCCAAGGCGCTCGCCGAATTCCTGTTTGATGACGAACACGCGATGGTGCGCATCGACATGTCCGAGTACATGGAGAAGCACGCCGTGGCGCGCCTCATCGGTGCACCGCCGGGCTACGTGGGCTACGAAGAAGGTGGCCAGCTTACCGAGGCCGTGCGTCGCCGTCCGTACTCCGTGATCCTGTTCGACGAAATCGAGAAGGCGCATCCGGATGTGTTCAACATCCTGCTGCAATTGCTCGATGACGGCCGGCTCACGGATTCGCAGGGGCGCACCGTCGACTTCCGAAACGCCGTGGTCATCATGACGTCGAACGTGGGCAGTCAGTTGATTCTCGAGCGCGGGCAGGCTGGCCGCGCCGCGTGGGCTACGGTGGAGCAGGAGGTTCTGATGGCGTTGCGCGGCGTGTTCAAGCCGGAGTTTCTCAATCGCGTCGACGACATCGTGGTCTTCCATCCGCTGGGACGCGGCGAGATCGATCACATCGTCGACCTGCAGCTCGCGCACCTGCGCAAGTTGCTCGCCGACCGGAAGCTCACCATTCGTCTCACCGATGCGGCACGTACGTTGCTCGCCGACGAGGGATACGATCCGGTGTTCGGTGCTCGGCCGCTCAAGCGCGCGGTGCAGCGGATGCTGCAGAATCCGTTGGCGCTCGCGGTGCTCGACGGCACGTTCAAAGACGGCGATGTCATCGTCGCCGATGTGCAGGCGGGCACCGATGCCCTCGCGTTCCGACACGGGGATGCCACCGATGCGGCGGCCCAGGCCGCGTTTGCGGCGCCGCCTGCAGCGGTGCCGCCTTTGGCGGGCGCGGCGGGTTGAGTCCGGTGCCTCATTCCATCCCCGGGCCGCCGTTGGCGGCCGGGGTGGATGCCGCCATGGATCTCGCGCTCGCGGAAGCACGCGCGGCTGCGCTGGCCGGTGAAGTTCCGGTCGGCGCCGTCGTGTTGTGCGCCAACGAGGTCGTGGCCCGCACCCAGAACCGGATGGTGCGTGACGGCGATGCCACCGCGCACGCCGAAGTCCTCGCGTTGCGTGAGGCCGCGCGCGTACTCGGCGACGCACGCCTCCTGGAATGCACGCTCGTGGTCACCCTCGAACCCTGCGCCATGTGCGCGGGGGCGATCGTCCTGTCGCGCGTCGGCACGCTGGTGTTCGGCGCGTGGGACGACAAGGCGGGCATGTGCGGGTCGGTGGGCGACGTCGTGCGCCATCCGAGACTCAACCACCGCCCACAGGTGCGTGGCGGCGTGCGGGAGGCCGAGTGCGCCGCCATCCTTCAGGCGTTCTTCGCGGCGCGGCGTTGAACGGCATCGCGCGGCGCGTCGAGTAGCGCGTTGAGCATCGGGACGCCGCCGCGTCGTGACGTCGGGCTCAACCCTTGAATCGGGTCGGCTGGCCGATTACTTATCCAGACTCTGCGGGATCCGGGTGGTGCTGGGCAGGCCAGCCGGGATGAAGGACACAAAACTGGCAACAGCTTTGTGAGGTTGCTTCCCGTTGGACAGGTGGCTGAGTGGTTGAAGGCACCGGTCTCGAAAACCGGCGTACCGGCAACGGTATCGTGAGTTCGAATCTCACCCTGTCCGCTGCAGCGGGTGCTGCAAGTGTGACACGTCAATGAGCAGGATCTGGGAGTGAACGCGCCGTCGTGGAACCCCGCGCCGGCGCGTTCGTCTATCAGGAAGCAGTGGTCGTGGCAGTCCCAGGATGGATGGCCGAGTGGTTTAAGGCGCACGCCTGGAAAGCGTGTGTACGTCAAAAGCGTACCGTGAGTTCGAATCTCACTCCATCCGTATTGCAGGCGCCCCATTCTCCGCCGGAGAGTGGGGCGCTTTGTATTCCCACCAGGCAATCGGCAGCCCCGACAACGAGAAAAGGACACGGAGGCGTCAACCGCGCCCCCGTGTCCTCCCCCGTCTACGAACGGCCCCGCGTGAAACGCCTACGGGTTACGGTCGATGCACACACCCGCGCCCGCATTCGGATTGTTCGTCTCCGCCAACGGCAGCGGTAACGTCACGTCCGTGCCGTAGTTGCCACCCTTGTGCCACGCACCCGTGGGGAACACGGCGTTCGCCGTGCGGGCATACTGACGGATCAGTCGGCGCAGGTCGCCCGTGCGCGTGCCACGGCCGAATAGCGTGAACGCCCGCTCGCGGAACAGTTGGTCCACGCGCGACGCGTCCGTGCCGGCGTCCGCCAGCGGCGTCAAGCCCGGGAACGTGGCGCGCAGCGTGTTCAGCGTGGTCAGTGACGCCGCCGCGCTACCGGCGCGCAGCTGCGCTTCGGCCTCGATGAGTCGGGCTTCCTGACCCGACACGATCGCCACCGACGACTCACGCACCGGCCACAACCGCTGCACATAGTACGGCGTGCTCAGGTCGTCGCGGCTCGGCTTCGTGACGCCGATCGTCTTGCAGATCGCGTCGTTGCCCGCGCACACCGGCACGCGCGGATCGTTGGCCAGCGCGAAGTTCATCCCGGTTCCGCCCTCGCTCGTGCTCACGCTGTAGCGGCCCGCCAGATTGTTGAAGTTCCAGAACTGATTGCTGGTGGTCGTCAGCGCGTGATACGTGAGATACTGGAACGACGTCGCCACACCAGTAACCGCCGTGGCCGCGTCGGCCGGGCGATTCAGGCCGAGCAGAATCCGACCCTTCATCACCTGAAGGGCGCTGCGCACGCGCACGTCGTCGACCGTCGTGCCGGTTACCAGGGCGAGGCCCGAGTCTGCGTGAGCCAGTGCCCGTGTGAACGCCGCTGCCGTCGTGAGCGGCGAGCCGTACGACTCCGCGCCGTCGATGACCGTGCTGAACACCACGCCGCTGCAGTAGTGCTCGGCCGCTTGGTCTTCGATGTACGACTCGATGAAGTACATCTCGCCCAGCTGCCACCCCGGCGCCGTCGGATTGTACTGCTTGAGCAGCTGAATCGACTGCTCGGCCGCCAACCTAGCGCGATGCATCGCACGGTTGGCGTCGGTCAGGAAGTTGTTCTGCGGCGTGATCACCCGCTGGTCGATTTCCTGACGGGCAATGAACGAGTCGCCGTTGTTCCACTCGTCGGCGAACAGGCCGCCCAGCAGCAGCAGGCTCTCGCCGCCAGCGGTCGCCACGTTCAGTCGCGCGATCGCACCGACGCGGGCGGCGTTGGCGCCAGCCGCGCTGGCGACGTTGCTCGGGTTGATGATGTCCGGGTCCTCGACGCTCAGGAACTCGGAAGGATTACAGCCAGTCGACGCCAGCGCACCGGCCGCCAGGATCGTCATGGCGAGTGCGCGGGCTCGTGAGTGCAAAGTGCTATACATGCGGTGGGTGCTCCTCAGAAGCCGAAAGTGAAGCGGAACGCGAAGTACGTCGGCGGGCCGAACGCCTGGAACTCCGACGGCGCATCACCCGTGCTGCCGAACGCTTCCGGATCGACGCCCGTGTACTTGGTCCAGAGGATGCCGAGGTTACGTACCGACGCCGTGGCGGTCAGACTCCGGCCACGGAACAAGCGGGTGGCCAGACGCGTCGGAACCTGGTACGTCGCCGACAGCTCGCGGAAGCGGAGGTAGTCGCCGTCCTCGAAGTAGCCAGCCACCGAGCGGCTCGGATGTTCACGGACCATCACCACGCGCGCCTGTTCCTCGAGCGACGCCGCGGTGTTCAGCAGACCCGAGCAGTTCAGACGGCTCGCGCAACGAATACGCTCGGTGTTGTTGTAAATCGTGTGGCCGCCCTTGTAGTCCAGCAGGGCCGTCACGCGCAGCGCCTTGTTGAACAGGTCGATGCCCGTGGTGAATCCGAGTTCCGTCTTGGGCATCGAGTAGCCGATGAACACCGACGTGTCCGTCACCGTGATCTCGCTCAGCGCGTCGTTCGCGTTGTAGCTGATGATGCCATCGCCGTTCTTGTCTTGGAATCCTGTCAGCTGACGCGACCACCAGCCGTACAGCGGGTAGCCCTGACGCTGCTGCTGCGTGGTGCCGATGGTGGGTTGCCCACCGAGGCTGATCAGTTCGTTGTCGTTATACGCACCGTTCAGCGTGACGTCGAGGCCGAAGGCTTGGCGTTGGATCAGTTGCGCCGAGATCAGGGCCTCGATGCCGCGATTCCGCACCGAGCCAAGGTTCTCCAAACGCGCCGTCGCGCCCGTACCGAGCGAGGGCGGCAGCACTTTGCTCACCAGGGCGTCCTTGGAGAGCTTGTTGTAGTACGTGATCTCGGTGTTGACGCGCGTGTTCCAGTACGTGCCGTCCAAGCCGATTTCCGTTTCTGTCGAGCGCTCCGGGCGCAGATTCTTGTTGCCGAGCGTCGAGTACACGAGGGCTGGCACATCGCCGCTTTCCTGACGACCGGCCGTGGCCGAATAGTACTGCACGGCGTCGATCGTGCCGGGCTGCACGCCCGACGCGCCGTAGGCCGAACGTAGGCGCAGCTGATCCAGCCACTGCGGCTTCGGAAAGAACGACTCCTGCGACAGCACCCACGACGCGGCCACCTTCGGATAGAACACCGTCTTGAAGTTCGCGCCGAACGCGCTGTTGCGGTCGGAGCGCAGCGCCGCCGTCAGGAACAGGCGATCGTTGAAGCCGACGTTCTGCTCGATAAACGCGCCCAGTGTGCGGCTTTCGCTCGTCGATTCGTCAGCTTGCGCCGTGGCGCCGGCTGTCACGGTGGTGGCGCCGGGCGGAAGCACGAGGCCGGTCGCGCCGTTACGGTCGAAAATGCTCCGGTACATCTGAACGCCGACCGTCGTCTTCGATTCGATCGATTCCGAGACCGACTTGGTGGCCGTGGCGCCGGCGTCGAGCGTGTACGTGTAGAAGCTCGTGCGGTTGTCGCGCTTATACCCCTGACGATCCGTGCCAATGTCCGGGCAGTTCTGGAATCGGCAGAGCTGCGTGTCCACACGATTCAAATAGTCGAGACCGAAGTTCCCGCGCACCGCGAGCCAATCCGTCGGACGATAGTTCGATCCGATCGAAGAGATCATGCGGTTGATGCTCTGGTTGTATTCGGACTGAAAAATGTCGCGCGGTGTGAACTGGCGCCATCCGAACAGCGTGTCACCGGTGGCAGTGAGATTGTACTTGAACCCCGGGCCGCCATACACGTTCGCGGCTACGCCCGCCGTGCCCGAGTCATCGCTCTGCGGCAGGCGCAAGTCCTGATTCGTATAGCCTGAGCTCACCGTCACGTCGGCCTTCGGCGACAGCGCGATGTTCAGGTTCGCGCGGGTGGTGATCTTGTTCAAATGGTTGGGGCTCATCTGAATCGCGCTCAAGGGCGTGCCGGCCGCCGCTAACTTGCGGGCGTCGAACTCCGGCAGCTTGGTCACGCCGTCTTCGTCTTCCCACTCACCGTGCAGGAAGTAGCGCACCGTTTCCGAGCCGCCCTTCACCTGAAGACCGTGCTGCTGACGGTAGCCCACGCCGTACGGCGTCGTCTCGGGATCGTCATGCAGGTTGAAGCTGCTCACGCTGTCAATGGCGCATGAACCGGCCGACTTCTGCGTGAGGAAGCACTGCACCGCGTTCGATCGCGTCGACGTGGTCGCCGCCGTCGTGCCGCTGCGCCACGCCCGATAGGCCGTGGGGTATGCGTTGCGATCGGTGAGCGCCGTCTGTTCCGTGTAGTACGACCACTGCGGCTTGCCGGCCACGCCGCGCTTGGTCTTGATCACGATGACGCCGTTCGCCGCGTCGGTGCCGTACAACGTGGATGCCGACGGGCCGCGCACCACTTCGATCGATTCGATCTCTTCCGGATTCAGGTCGCCCACGCGGCTCGGCGTCGTACCGCCCACGCTCAGCGTTGAGGACCCAGTCGAGCCGTCAATGCGGATGCCGTCGATCACGTAGATCGGATTGTTCGAGAGGGATACCGAGCTGGTGCCGCGGATTCGCACGCGCACACCGGCGCCGGTTTGCGTTCCCGGCGTGACCAGCACGCCCGGCGCACGCGCCGTGAGCAAGTCGCCCATGTTCGACACGCCGCGGGTGGCCGTAACTTCGGCCGCATTCACCTGCGCGATGGAATTGCCGACTTCGACGCGTCGCTGATCGCCGGTCGCCGTGGTGACGACAGGATTGAGCGTGGCCGGCACCGACTTGATTTGGAGGTTGACGGTCGTGACCTGTGACGCCGTGACGGTGGTCGGCTGCCGGACTTCCGAGTAGCCGAGTCGCAGCACGCGAAGTGTGATCGCTCCCGGCGGTACGGCCCGGATCGAGTAGATACCGTCTTGGTTGGTCTGTGCGCCGAGGGTGGTGCCGACCACCTGAATCTGGGCGGCGCCCACCGGCTGTCCGGTCGAGGCATCGGTCACGCGGCCTGATACGGTCCCCGTCGCGGCTTGCTGCGCCTGGACGACAGGGGGCATCAGTGCGGCGGCGACGAAGGCCAGCGTACTGAGCAAACTTCGCGGACTCATGAAGAACTCCTTAGGGGTAAACGCAGGAAGGCGTAGCGCCATGTGGATGGGGAAATGGGCTTCGCGAAGCTACCGCGTCACGATCCCGTCGCAACAGGGCGTTCTCACGTGCCGGTCGCTCCGTGGTTCGCTTGCGCGAGGAGCGATCACGCCGCAGCATTGCCGGATGTTCTCATCTGCTCCCCGACGCGCGCGGCTCCTGATGCCCGTGCTCATCGCCGCCACGGTCCTCGGCGCCGCGAGCCACGCGGCTCCCGCTGATGGTGAACCGACGATCCGACGCACCGCGTACGGCGTCCCACACATCAGTGCCAGCGATTTCCGGGGCATTGGGATCGGCCTCGGCTACGCGCAGGCGGAAGACTATGGCGTGCGCGTCATACTCAGTCTGATCCGTTCGAAAGGATGGATGGGCCGTACATTCGGGCGTGACAGCCTGTCGTCCGATTTCTCCGCGGCCCTCGAACACGCCCGCGTCGAACAGACGTATCACCTGCTCGACGCCGACACGCGTGACATGTACGACGGTTTCGCCGAAGGCGTGAACCGCTACATCCGGGCGAACGCGGCAACGCTGCCCGCGTGGGCCAAGCCCGTCTTCCACGGACACGACGTGGCCGCCGGCGACATTGGTACCGCGAACACGACCACGGCGGAGCGGTTGGTTACGCGTTGGCTACAGCGCCGTGCCGGCGGTCCAGCCGGGGCCGCCGTTCGTGACTCGGCGACCCTCGAGGTCGAGCCGGCCCCGCTGTTTGGGGGCGACGCCGACGTGGGCTCCAACGCATGGGCGCTGGCACCGAGTCGCACGAAATCCGGACGCGCCATCCTGCTGCGGAATCCGCACCTCGCGTGGACCGCCGGCTATTGGGAAGCCCACGTCACGCTGCCCGGGAAGCTCGATTTCTATGGCGACTTCCGCATCGGTAGTGCCTTTTCGGTCATTGGCGGCTTCAACAAGGACTTGGGATGGGCCACCACCAACAACGCGCCCGATCTCGATGAGGTGTATGAACTCGACCTCGATCCGGCCAATCCGGATCGCTATCAGTTCGATGGGACCACCATCCCCATTCGCTACGAGTCGATCACGCTCCCGTACCGCATCGGGAGCACCGACGACTCCCTCGTGAGCGAGACACAGCGCGTCGCGTACACGCCCCTCGGACCCGTGGTGCATCGCACCGCGAACAAGTTGTACGTCGTGCGTGCGGGCCCCGATGGCGAGTACCGCGCCGGGTCGCAGTTTCTCGCCATGATGCGCGCGCGCAGTCTCGCCGAATGGAAGGCGGCGCTGGCCACCCGCGCGCGCGCCACGTCGAACCTCACCTATGCCGATCGGGCCGGCAACATCCTCACCATTTGGATGGGCACCGTCCCGCGCTTGCCCACGCCGTCGGGCGGCGACTCGATGCCGATTCCCGCGCGCGGCTCGGCCGACGTATGGACCCGACTCATCGCGCTCGACTCGCTGCCGCAAACGCTCAATCCGCGCGGTGGCTACGTGCACAACGAGAACGACGCGCCGCACTTTGCCAATCTCAACGCGCTGCTCGACACCGCGCGATATCCCGACAACGTAGAGCGTGGGGAACTCCGACTGCGCAGCCAGCATGCCCTGCAGCTGATCGGTGGAAAAGACAAGCTGTCGCTCGAGGACGTGCTCGTGCGGAAGCACAGCATGCGGATGCTGCTCGCCGATCGCGTGAAGCCCGATCTCATCGCGGCGCTCAAGCAATCGTCGCCCACCCCGGCGGTCGCCCAGGCGCTCGCCGTGCTCGAGGCGTGGGACAACACCGTCGCGCCGGCCAGCCGTGGGGGCTTGCTGTTCGAGACCTGGTGGCGCCGCTACCAGTCACTGGCACGCGACTCGGCCTACGCGGAGAAGTGGTCGTGGGAGAAACTGACCGCCACGCCGCGCGGCATCGGACAGCCCGCACGTGCCGTCGAGGCGTTCACCTGGGCGGTCGACGAGATGCAGCGGCGTTATAAAGCGGTGGATGTCGCGTGGGGCGACGTGCACCGCGTGCGGCGTGGAACCGTGAACGAGCCGGTCGGCGGCTGCAGTGGTGCCCTCGGCTGTTTCCGCGTGCTCACCTACGAACAACTCCCCGACGGCACTCGCTCGGCCAATTCCGGCGACGGCTGGATTCTCGCCGTGGAGTTCGGCGCGCGCGCGCCCCGCGCCTATTCGGTGCTGGCGTATGGGCAGAGCGCCGACTCCGCCTCGCCGCATTACAGCGATCAGGCCGCGATGTTTGCGCGCGGCCAGCTGAAGCCCGTGTACTTTCTTGATGCGGACATCGCCGCGCACACTCTTCGCTCCTACCGGCCAGAACCCTGATGTGCTCACACCGAATCGTGCGACTCGCGGCCCTCGTCGCGACACTCGCCCCCGGGCTCACGCTGTCCGCGCAAGCCAACAGCAAGGGCAAGACCACCGGCACCGCGGCCGTGCCGTTGGCGATGTCCGTCATCAAGCGCACCGATCTCGAACGGGATCTCTACGCGATGGCCGGTGACGGCATGCGCGGTCGTGAAGCGGGCACGCCCGATGAAATGCGCGCCTCCATTTGGGTCGCCGACCAGATGCGGCAAATCGGTGTGAAGCCGATGGGCGAGGATGGCAGCTACTTCCAGTGGTTCAACATGGTGCGCACGCGCGTTTCCACGGTCTCTACCACCGGCGCCATCGGCGATAAGGCGCTCGTGGTGTGGAAGGACTTCGTGCCGCTGGGTTCCGCCAACGCCGATGTGAGCGCGCCAGTGGTGTGGCTCGGCACCGGCGCCGATACCACTATCGACGTGCGCGGCAAGATCGCCGCGCTGCAGATCACCGCACCGCCGGCCGCCTCGATTCGTACCACCACCAACTCGGTGGAAGTGCGCTATGCCAACGCGGCCATCACCGCGGCCACGCAGCGGGTGCAGCGGCGCGGTGCCGTCGCCATCATGCTCGTCGCCGACTCCACGACCGATGTCGCGTTCGACGGCCTCGGGGTGCTGCGCGAGCGCGGCACGTATGATGTCGAAGGCGGCGCCCCGCGCTTTGCCGGACAGTCCACGCAGGCGGCCCGTCCGCAGCCGGCGCGCACCGCACCAACACCGTCGTTCCTCGTGCGTGGTGCCATGGCGGCCACGCTCAAGGCCGGCGGTACCGCCGAGATGCACGTGCGCGTTGAGCACTTTACCACGCCGTCCAGCAATATCATCGGCGTCGTGCGCGGCACCGATCCGAAGCTCCGTGACGAGTACGTATTGTATAGCTCCCATCAGGACCACGACGGCGTGCGCTACGTCATCGATGGCGATTCGGTGTGGGCCGGTGCCGACGACAACGGCACCGTCAGTGTGGCCTTGCTCGCGATTGCCCGGGCGTTTGTGAAGCAGCCCGGCAAGCGCTCGGTGCTCTTTGTGTACCACGGTGCCGAGGAACGTGGACTGCTTGGTTCGCGCTACCATGCGGCGCATCCCGTGGTGCCGCTGCGGAACATCGTGGCCGTGCTGAACGGCGACATGATCGGTCGCAACAACCCCGATTCCGCCAGCTTGCTCGGCATCCAGCCGCCACACCGGAATTCGACGGAACTGGTCGACATGGCACTGCGCGCCAACACGCTCACCGGCGCCTTCAAGCTCGACTCCATCTGGGACCGGCCCACGCACCCAGAAGGGTGGTATTTCCGCAGCGATCACGTGCCGTACGCCCGACTCAACGTGCCGGCCGTCATGTACTCCACCAATCTGCACCCCGACTATCACACGCCGCGCGACAAGCCGTCGGCCATCGATTATCCGAAGCTCACGCGCATGACGCAGTGGATGTACCTCACCGGCTGGTACGTGGCCACGACGCCGAAGCGCCCGGCGATCGATCCGGGCTTCAAGCTGGAACGCTGATCGAAGACAGGTTGCGCGGCGGTCGCGCGGTGAGCGCAGGCGGATGAATTGCGTTCTCCCCGATCACTCCCCATTTTCCCCCCCACGCCTCGACACAGGTCCGATGGCGTCACCTAACTAGGAGGATGTGCGATGCAGGCATTCGTGCGCCGCATGCTGGGCCCGGCGTTGGCAATCACCGCGCTGTCGTTGTCCGCCACCGCCGCCCGCGCGATCACGGGACAGGCGAAACCCCAGCTCTCCATCGAAGCCGAACGGTCGCCGCAGGGCGCCCGCATCACCTTCAAGGGCAAGAACTGGCCGGCCGCCGCTCGCGTCAAGCTCACGGCCACGCGGGCGCCGGCATCCACCAAGCCGCAGGATTTCGGCATCGTTGACGCCGACAGCACGGGCGTCTTCAACCTGCGCAAGGTCGTGATCTGCACCACGAACAGCCAGGAAGATGGCGCGTTGGAAACGGTCACCTTCACCGCCGCCGACTCGGCGACGGGTGTGAAGGCCACGGCCACGGCTCGTGGTGGCGCCTGGGTCTGCCAGTAATCCGGATCGCTGTTCACGCAGGTGTCGCGGTGTTGCCCGTTGGGCAACACCGCGATTGTGTATTCGCCCCGATCCTTACCGGTAGAGCCGCGACATGTTCGTGATTTTCGTATGCCCGATCTTCTCGCCGGCCGCCACGCAGATGATCGAGGCGGCGCTCACGGTCCCGCATGTGCAGCTGGGCGTCATTGCGCAGCAACCCCTCTCCGCACTCGCCCCGCGCGCGGCGGCCCGGCTGGCCGCGCACTGGCAAGTCGATGATGTCACGAACGCCACGTCGCTCGAACACGCCGTGCGTGCTCTCGACGCTTCGCACGGTGCGATCGCGCGGTGCTTCGGCGCCTACGAGCAGTTGCAGCAGCCGCTGGCCGTGGTCCGCGAACGGCTTGGTATTCCCGGACTGAGCAGCGAAGCCGCGCACAACTTCCGCGACAAGGCGAGGATGAAGGATGCCTTGCGCGCGGCGGCTGTGCCGGTAGCACGACATCGCTTGATTACCTCGCGCGACGACGCGCTGGCATTCATCGATGAGGTCGGGTTCCCCATCGTGCTCAAGCCGCCCGCCGGCGCCGGTGCGATAGCGACGCAGCGCATTCGCGATGTGGCGTCGCTCGATACCATGCTCGCGAGCTATCGCGCGACACCGGCCAATCCGATGCTCGCCGAGGAGTTCTTGCGCGGCATTGAGCACTCGCTGGAGACCGTCTCGGTCAATGGCGAAGCGGTCTGGCATTCGCTGACGCGCTACGGTCCCACGCCACTCGACGTCGTGGAGAACGCGTGGATTCAGTGGACGGTGTTGCTGCCGCGCGAAATCGACGCCCCCGAATTCGACGACATCCGCGCCGTCGGCGCCAACGCGTTGCGGGCGCTCGGCATGGAAACCGGTGTCTCGCATTGCGAGTGGTTCCGTCGCGACGATGGAACGGTCGCGATCAGTGAGATCGCCGCGCGTCCGCCAGGCGCCAATATCACGACGATGATCTCCCGAGCCCACGACATCGATTTTGTCGCCGCGTGGGTTCGCCTCATGATCAATGGCACGTTCACCACGCCTGAACGGCGCTACGCCGTGGGCACCGCCTATCTCCGGGGGCAGGGCACCGGTCAGGTGCGCACCGTCGAAGGACTTGAGGCGGTGCGGGAGCAGTTCGATGCCATCATCTGCGACGCCCGCCTGCCGTATCCCGGACAGCATCCCACCGGAAGCTATGAGGGCGAAGGCTATATCATTGTGCGTCACCCAGATACCACGGTGGTGCAGCACGCGCTCGAACGTATCGTCTCAACGGTTCGCGTCCGATTGGGCTGAGCCCTCCACCTTTTTCTGAGTCGCCTTGTGTCCAAAACTGTGTTGATGCTGACCCCGGGGTTCCCCGGTGAAATGCCACTCTTCACACGTGGCTTGTCCGAGCAGGGGGCCACGGTACTGGGCGTCTCCAATACTTCGGTGCAGGATCTCCCCGACATCGCGCGACGTCATCTCAGCGACTACCTGCAGGCTCCCGATCTGTTTACGAATTCCGAGGCGGCCATTGAGCAGATTCGCCGCTGGCTCGGATCCCGCCCCCTTGATCGCGTCTGCTGCCTCTGGGAGCCGGGCGTGGAAATCGCGGCGCAGATCCGCGAAGCCCTTGGGGTGCCGGGCCAGTCCTACCAGCAGTCGCTGCGCTTCCGCAACAAGGACCTCATGAAGCAGGCCCTCGCCGAAGGGGGCGTCCGTGTGCCGCACCATGCGATCGCCAGCACACCGGCCGAAGTCTGGGCGGCGGCCGAGCAGGTGGGCTATCCGCTCATCATCAAGCCGATCGCCGGGGCTGGCTCCATGGACACCTTCCGATGTGATGACGCCGCCGACGTGACGAAGGCCATCGCCCAGCTCGGACACATCGCGGTGGTCGACGTCGAGGAGTTCATCGACGGCGAGGAGTACACGTACGACACCGTCTGCGCCGGCGGCGATATCAAGTACTTCCACATCGCCTTCTATCGCCCGCGGCCACTCATTGCCCGCACCAACGAGTGGATTTCGCCGCAGACGCTCACCTACCGGAACGTCGACGACCCCAAGCTGGCGGGCGGGCGGGCCATGGGCGAGCAGGTCCTCAAGGTGCTCGGCTACGACACCGGCTTCACGCACATGGAGTGGTATCTCAAAGCCGATGGCGAAGCGGTGTTCGGAGAGGTGGCGGCCCGACCGCCCGGAGCGCGCACCGTCGACCTCATGAACTATGCGGGCGATATGGATCTCTTCAACGGCTGGGCCGAGGCTGAGCTGCACGGCACCTTCTCGCAGGCGATCGAGCGGAAGTACAACACCGCCTGCATCACCAAGCGGGCGCACGGGCAGGGGCGTGTCCAGCGCATTGAGGGGCTTGAGCAGCTACGCCAACGCTTCGGCGACGCGATCTGCGTGGTGGATCTGCTGCCCGTCGGCGCCCCGCGACGAGATTGGAAGAGCACCCTGCTGTCCGACGGGTACGTCACGCTGCGGCATCCTGACTGGGAAACCACGGTGGCCATGGCCGATGCGGTCGGAACTGACCTCAACCTCTATGCCGGCTGAGGAAGGGCCTGGCCGTCGGTGGGTCGGCTGTAGCGTGCCCGCCTCACCTATGGTGGGACGAATGCCACGTCTGGCGGCGCATCCCTGAGGCGTGAGAGGGAAATCAGAGGGAATTCACGGGAGTCCCCGTCCGGAAGGCGTCGGCACGTCACTTGCCCGCGTACGCGTATGCGACGTCGCCGGATGGCGGCCCTCGCGCTGACCCGAGCCGGAATGCCCATGTCCCGTATTCTTGAAGAGCCGCCGATCGATCCTATTCGTGGCTACTTCTCGCAGCTGTGCGTGATGCTGACGGGAATCGCATCGGGCGTGGTTGAGCCGGCGGCCGCTGACGCGCTCCAGCCGCCCACCTATCACATGGGACGCCGCGATGGCTTTCATGTGGTCGTGGCCCACTTGGCCTCCAGCGGCAACCTGCGCGAGGCTGCCGACAAGTGCCTGGCCTTCGGCTTGGGCGTCGAGGAACGCGCCCACTCGCACCCCTATGGCCCCGACTGGTCATTCGGCTTTGCCCGGGCCACCATGGAGGCCGCCGCCGACATCGCGATGTACGCCGCGACGTCCACCATGCCGTCGATCGACAGGGCCCGCCTGCGCGCTGCCCGTACCGCCGCCCGTCATCTCTCGCCGCTCTCCGGGCTGTGGTCGCAGCGGCCAGCCGCCGGTGCACAGCCGCCGCGCAGCCATCACGACTGGTAAGCCGTTGAGCGGCCGCTGAGAGGCATGTGGGCGGCATCGCCGCGCTATATTGCAGCCATGCCTCGAAAGCCTTCCATCGTCCTCGATGCCCGCGCGCTCGATCGCACGCTGCGTCGCATGGCCGACCAGATCGTCGAATTGAACGCCGGCACCGACAACCTCGTGCTCGTCGGAATCCAGCGCCGCGGGGTGCAGCTCGCCGAGCGCATCGTGCGGATCATCAAAGCGCAGGAAGGCGTCGCCATCAGCAGCGGCGCGCTCGATATCACGCTGTATCGCGACGATTTGCAAACCGTCGGCCCGCGCCCCGTCGTCGGCACCACGAAATTGCCGTGGACGCTCGACGACCAGCATGTCGTCATCGTCGATGACGTGCTCTACACCGGACGCACCGTGCGCGCCGCCCTCGACGAACTGGCCGATTTCGGACGCCCGGCCCGCATCGCCCTCGCGGTGCTGATCGATCGCGGCGGACGTGAACTCCCGATTCATGCCGATGTCATCGGTCGAAAGGTCGAAGTGCATCCCGGGCAGCGCGTCGATGTGTTCATCGAAGAACTCGACGGTCGCGATGAAGTGCTGGTCGCGGCTCGCGACGACGAGGGCTGAGACCATGCCCGGCCCGCTCGGAAAGGACCTCCTCGGATTAGCGCCGCTCTCGGCCGATCAGATCCGCCTCGTACTCGACACCGCCGTGCCGTTCCGCGAAATCTCGGAGCGCGCGATCAAGAAAGTGCCGACCCTGCGCGGCGCCACGATCGTCAATCTCTTCTTCGAAGCGTCCACCCGCACGCGCATTTCGTTCGAGTTCGCCGAGAAGCGGCTCAGTGCCGATACGGTCAATGTGGCGTCGGCCGGCTCGAGCGTCTCGAAGGGGGAAACCCTCGTCGATACGGCGCGCAATCTCGAAGCGATGAAGATCGACATGGTGGTCATTCGTCATGGCGCGTCCGGCGCGGCGCAGTTCCTCGCCGAACGCATCGAGTCGAACGTCATCAATGCTGGCGATGGCACCAACGAGCATCCCACGCAAGGACTGCTCGACCTGCTCACGCTCCGGAATCACCTCGGTGACCTGACGGGGCGTCGTATCTGCATCGTCGGTGACGTACTCCACTCGCGCGTCGCCCGCTCCAACATCTGGGGCCTCACCAAGCTCGGCGCCGAAGTCGCGGTGTGCGGCCCGCGGTCGCTCCTCCCGAACGCCATCGGCGAAATGGGCGTGACCGTCTTCGATCGCATCGAAGAAGCCATCGAGTGGGCCGACGCCTTCAACGTCCTGCGCTTGCAGCTCGAGCGTATGCAGGCTGGTTACATCCCGTCGTTGCGCGAATACAATCGCGTGTACGGCGTCACCCGTGCGCGGCTCGAGAAGGCGCCGCGCGACATCCTCATCCTGCACCCTGGCCCGATGAATCGCGGCGTGGAAATCGACAGTGACGTGGCCGACGGCCCGCACTCGGTGATCCTTGATCAGGTCACCAATGGCGTGGCGGTCCGCATGGCCGTCCTCTATTTGCTGGCCGGCGGCAAGCCGGAACTCGCCGACGCGGCGAAGAAGGGAGGCGCATGAGTCAGGACCTGCTGCTGCGCGGCGGACGCATTGTCGATCCGTCGCAGGGTATGGACACCATCGGTGACGTGTTGCTGCGCGATGGACGCGTCGAGGCCTGCGGCACCGGTATCGGCACACCCGATGGCGCTGACGTGATCGACGTCAGTGGCATGGTGGTGACGCCCGGCATGATCGATGTGCACATCCATCTGCGCGAACCGGGTCGCGAAGACGTGGAAACCATCGCCACTGGCGCGCACAGCGCCGCGGCGGGTGGATTCACCGGCGTCTGCGCCATGCCGAACACCAAGCCCGTCACCGACAATCAGGCGGTCGTCGGCTTCGTGAAGCGGCAGGGCGAAGCCGCCGGCTTCGCGCGCGTGTATCCGTACGGCGCGATCTCCGTGGGGCAGAAGGGGGAGACGCTGGCGGAAATCGCCGAGATGGTCGGGGCCGGCGCCGTCGCCTTCAGCGATGACGGCCGGCCGGTGGAAAGCGCGCAGCTCATGCGCAGCGCGCTCGAGTACGCGCGCGCGTTCAACGTGCCCATCGCCGAACACTGCGAGGACATGACGCTCGCCCGTGGTGGCGCGATGAATGAAGGCATCATGAGCGCCAAGCTCGGTCTCAAGGGTATCCCCGCCGAGGCCGAGGAAATCTACGTCATTCGTGACATTCTCCTCGCCAAGCGCACCGGGGGGCACATCCACCTGTGCCATCTCAGCACGAAGGGCTCGGTCGAGCTCGTGCGGTGGGGTAAGGAGCGTGGCATCAACGTCACGTCGGAAGTCTGCTCGCACCACATCTCGCTCACCGAAGATGCGGTGGAAGGCTACAACACCAACGCGAAGATGAATCCGCCGCTGCGCACCGCGGCCGATGTTGACGCGTTGCAGCAAGGCCTTGCCGACGGGACGATCGACCTGCTCGTGACCGATCATGCGCCGCACCATTACGACGAGAAAGAACGCGAGTTCGCCGACGCCCCCAACGGCATCGTCGGACTGGAAACGGCGCTCGGCATCAATTGCACGTATCTGCTGCATCGCGGCATCATGACGATGTCGCAGATGGTCGACGCCATGAGCTGCAAGCCGGCCAAGGTCTTCCATCTGCCGGGCGGCACGCTCGCCCGTGGGAGCCTCGGCGACGTCACGGTATTCGATCCGAATCGGACTTGGACCGTCGATCCGAAGGCGTTCAAGTCGAAGGGCCGCAACACGCCGTACGGCGGCCACCAGCTCACCGGACAGGCCCGCCTCACGGTCGTCGGTGGTCGCGTCGTCTATCGCGCCACCTGAGGACACGGTGACGGAAGAGCAGGGACTGCGCGTCATGCTGGCCGCCGCCTGTCGGCGACTGCACGCGCGCGGCCTGCTGGCCGGGGCGGAGGGCAACTTGTCGTGCCGGCTTCCCAACGGCGACCTGCTGGTCACGGCCAGCGGCGTCGATAAAGGGGCCGTCGACCACACGCACGTGCTTCGGCTGCACGCCGACGGCACGCGGTGTCACGAACAGCGGGACGACGCACTGCCGGGTGACCCCCCGTCGGGTGACATGATGCGTCGCCCCTCGTCGGAGTTGGGGATGCATCTGGCCTGCTACACGGCTCGCGCCGACGTACAGGCAATCGTGCATGCCCATCCCCCGGCAGCCACCGGGTTCGCCGCCGCCGGAATCCCCATCCCCGCCGACGTCTTGCCGGAGTTGCCCGTCGTCGTTGGGCCGATCGCCCTGGTGCCGTATGGGCGTCCCGGTACGCCGGCCCTCGCCGACGCCATGCGTCCATTTCTCGCTGCCCACGAAGTCTTCCTGTTGGCGAATCACGGAGTCACCGCTGTCGGTCGGTCCATCGAGGACGCGGTGTTGCGCATGGAAAGTGTGGAGCAATCCGCACGCATCCTGGCCGTGGCGCACCTGCTGGGGGGCGCCCGGTCGCTCCCTCCATCTGAAGCGGCTGTGCTTGCCTCACTGCATCCCCGATACGAGGATGCAGTGCGACCGAATAGCGGCTGATCTCCGTTTGCGATCGGTGTCACACCTGGTCGTGATCCACCTCGGCCACATTCGTCTCATTCGTACCTGAAGTCGGTTCGTTCATTCAGCAGCGCCCTCATATGACGGAGTCCCGCGAAGTGTCCATCGACGAAGTCCGGTCGCTCGTTGCCGAGCGGCAACGCTATGATGACTGGTTGACCGCGCTCGACGCGCGTCGTGCCGAGACGCCGAGTCGCGTGTTCGATCGCGTGCACGGTGATTATGTCGCGCGTCGCGATGCCGTCATGGCGCAGCTCCGCGAGCATGTCGGTTCGCTCTCCATGCACGGCATTGAGCTCGACAGCCGGCTGAGCACCCTCGAGACCGAATTGGCCACCCTCGAAGACGAGCGGGCCGAGGCGATGCTGCGCACCGCCGTCGGCGAGTACGATGACCATCGCTGGGAAACCGTGCGTCATGACGTCGAGGCCAAGATCGTCTCACTCGGCGACCAGCGTGGTGGCCTGCTCATCGAGATCGATGAGATCCGCACCTTGCTTGCCAGCGCCAGCAGCGAGCCGCCGGAGGCCGCCGCCCCCGCCGAGGAACTCACGAGCGAGCCGCCGGTCGCCGATGGGGCCGAACCCTTTGTCGATGTCGAGATCGCCGTCGGCGTTACCCCTGAGGCGCTGTCCGATGTGCACCTGGTGCCTGAGCTGTCTGAGCTCGTGCCAGAGCTCGTGCCAGAGCTCGTGCCAGAGCTCGTGCCAGAGCTCGTGCCAGAGCTCGTGCCAGAGCTCGTGCCAGAGCTCGTACCCGAGCTGACCGAGCCCGAGCTGACCGAGCTCGTGCCCGCGCCAGAACCGGACGCCGAACAGGGATCGACGGAGTTCGACGACGCGCTGGCGATGTTCGGCGATACACCGGGCACGCCCGACCCCACGTTCACCCAATCGCTCGAAGGGATCGAGGTGGAGCTCGACGAGGATCGCGCGTCGTCCCTGTCAGCGCCTTCCTCGCCGAACGCCAGCGCCGCGACCGCCACCTCGGCCCATGCCGCCCCGGCGGACGCCGACGATACGTTCGACGACCTCGCGTTTTTGCGGTCGGTCATCGAACCGACGCCGGCCAGCTCGTCACCCCCTGTATCGTCGGTGCCGAACGCCGCATCGGGTCATGAGCCGCTCAAGACGTTGCGCTGCACCGAGTGCGGCACCATGAACCTGCCCACCGAGTGGTACTGTGAACGCTGCGGTGGAGAACTCGCCGCTTTCTAAGGCGTTGGGGTAGGCGGCAACGACGAAGGGCCGGACTCAGAGAGTCCGGCCCTTCGTCGTACCGTGTCTGTCGTGCGACTTACCCGAGCCTTACGCGGCGGCGGCGTTGGCGGCCTTCGCCATCTTGCTCTTCTGACGAGCCGCGGCGTTGCGATGGATGAGTCCCTTGCGCGCCGCACGATCAAGCAGCGAAACGGCAGACAGGCGATCATCGGCACCAGCGGCGGCGAGCTTCGCCCGCTTCACGGCGGTACGCAGTGCCGAACGCTGCGCACGATTGCGCACAGCAGCCGCACGCGACTTTCGCAGGTCTTTCTTCGCGGACTTGATATTCGGCACGGAAAACTCCCCAGCAGGTAGAATCGGTAAGTACGAAAACGACAGTCAGATGGGGCGGCGCCCCAGGCCACTGCGGACAGACCGGAAAACATATCTGGAAAGATGCCACCGGTCAAGAACCACCTCGATCTCTGACCGGACACCTCGCTTTGACACCCGACCGGTGCCGGGCTACCTTCCAGTTCGCACTTGCTTGCATTCGCGTCCTGCGCGGCCGTCGGCCGAGCCCTGGCGCCCTTTCCCAATCGCCGCTGCGGTGGATTCTACACAGCAACTCGTCCTCATCGCACCCGTGCTGCTCTTCTCGATGGTCGCCCACGAGTATGCGCACGGCTATGCGGCGTTCAAGCAAGGGGATATGACGGCGCACCAGCTCGGGCGCCTCACCTGGAATCCCCTGAAGCACATCGATCCGTTCATGACCATCATTCTCCCGGTCATGCTCGCGCTCATCGGTGCGCCCATCTTTGGCGGGGCCAAGCCAGTCCCCGTCAACCCGCGCAACTATCGCAACTACCGCCGGGGGGACATCATCGTCTCGCTGGCCGGTGTCGCCACGAATGTCCTGATCGCCGTCCTGATTGTGCCCCTCATCGTCAGCGTGGGGCTGCTCGGGCAGTATCTTCCATCACTCGTCCGACCCCTCGGCGTGCTGCAGCAGATGCTCGCCGCCGGTATCTTCATCAATCTGATTCTCGCGGCCTTCAATCTCATTCCGATTCCGCCGCTCGATGGATCGCACGTGTTCAAGTATCTCCTGCCCCCGACATGGTCGCTGCAGTATCAGCGCCTCGGGGGAGTCGGTTTGTTGTTGCTCTTTGCCGTGCTCTCGTTTGCGCGGCCGCTGGTGAATATCTGGCTGGCGCCCGCGTACATTCTGCGGGCGTTGGCCGAGCAGTTCTACTTCCCGTACATGCTGCCAAACCCCTTCGCGTGAAGGCCGCGTGATCGCTCCGAATTTCCGCCACGCCGAACACACGGCGACCTCCTTTGTCGTTGAGCTGAGCCACTTCACCGGCCCGCTCGATCTGCTGCTGTCGCTCATCCGCGATGAACAGCTCGACATTTACGACATCCCGATTGCCCGCATCGCCGAGCAGTTCCTGGCGCGCATCAGCACGCTCGGACTCGACGAAGCCGCCGATTATCTCGAGATGGCGGCGCGACTGCTCCGGATCAAGGCGCAGATGCTCCTGCCGCGGGCCGATGGCGAGGAAGCGTGGGAAGATCCCCGCGCCGAACTCGTGCGCCGCCTGCTCGAGTATCAGCAGATGCGCGAAGTCGTCGATCTCCTCGAGCGTCGTGGCGAGGAGCGCCGGCATCAGTTCCCGCGCCGTTGGGTGCCGCAGGCCGCCGACATCACGCCGATCAACGCCCCGCTCTCGCTCTCCCTCGGGGAGCTGCTGGCGGCGGTCGATCGCGTGCTGCGCACGACCAAAGAGCCCGCGCTGCACGAGGTCATTCCGCGTGCCCTCGATGTCGCCGGCGCCATGGTGACGGTCCGTGCGGTGCTCGCTATGCGCCGGTCAGCCCGGTGGTTTGATATGGTTGGTCGTGACGCCGAGCCGTGGCAGATCCTGTCGGTGCTGCTGGCGTTGCTTGAAATGGCGAAGCTCGGTGAACTGCGGATCGCGCAGCATCACGCCTTCGCCTCTGTGGAGATCCGTCGTGACGCCGTTAGCGAAGCTGCTTGAAGCCGCCCTGTTCGCCGCCCCGCGCCCCATTCCCATGGAAGCGCTGGCGGCGTTGGACGTCGAATCGAGCCCTGCCGCCGTCGCGGCGGCGCTCGATGAACTGCGCGAGCATTACGACGTCGATGGACATGGCGTCGAACTCGTCGAGCAGGGCGGGGGCTGGCAGATCCTCACGCGCGCCGAGTTCGCCGAAGCGATCGAGCGCGCCCAGGTCGCCGTGCGTCCGCAGCGACTCTCGGCCGCCGCGCTCGAAACGCTGGCCATCATCGCGTATCGCCAGCCCATTGGCCGTGCCGAAATCGAAGAAATCCGTGGCGTCGCCGTGGGCTCCGTGCTGAAGTCGCTGCACGAGCGCGGGCTCATCGACATCGTCGGGCGCAGCGAGGGCATCGGCCGTCCGCTGCTGTACGGAACCACCTCTCAGTTCCTCGAGCAGTTTGCGTTGCGACACCTGGAAGAACTCCCACGCGCCGATGAGTTGGCGATTGCCCTGCGTGGCGCCGGCAACACAGCCGTCGTGTCGGAGTGACCACGCCCCCGAAGAAGACCGCCGCCGAGAAGAAGGGCGAGTACCGCCGCGGCACGCAGAAGAAGGCCCCGAAGGGGCCGTCTGCTCGCGGAGCGGCCGCCCGTGCCGCCAACGACAAGCGTGGCGTGCCGTCAGTCGCCAAGCCCAAGCCGCCGCGTGAGCGCAGCGTGCGCGATGCCGAGTCGCGGGAGTCTACGCCACGCGAAAAGCCCGTGCGTGATCGCAGCGAAGCCGGTTCCTCCAAGCGCCGCGTGAAACCGCAGCGCTCGGCCGACGCGCCGCCGTCCAAAGCCGGTGGCACCGTCAAGGCGGAGCGCGAAGGCCCTATGCGCGTGCAGCGGGCTCTCGCTCGCGCCGGCGTGGTCTCGCGTCGTGGGGCCGATCAGGCCGTGGCCGACGGACGCGTGCAGGTCAACGGGGCGATCGCGACCGTTGGGCAGGTCGTCGATCCCTTCCGCGACGTCATCATGCTCGACGGAACGCCCGTCATTACGCGCGTCACGTCGCACACCTGGATTGTCGTGCACAAGCCGGCCGCCGTGATGACGACCCGCAAGGATCCCGAGCGACGCACCACGGTCTTCGATCTTGTCGACGACGTCCCGGGACTCGTCTATGTCGGGCGTCTCGATTTCATGACCGAAGGCGTGCTGCTACTCACCACCGACGGGCGCGCCGCGCACGCGCTCACGCACCCCAGTAATGAGGTCGAGCGCACGTACGTCGCCACGGTACGCGGTGATGCCGTCACCGCCGCCAAGGTCGCTCGTCGTGGCGTCCAGCTCGACGATGGTCTGGTCGTTCCGCGGGAAGTGGTCGCCCACCCGCTTGGTGGACGTCGCTGGGCGCTCGAGATCACCATTACCGAAGGCAAGACGCACGAAGTCCGTCGCTTGTGCGATGCGCTCGAACTCGAAGTCGAGCGGCTCGTGCGGACACGGTTTGGTCCGGTGCGTCTCGGGGATCTGCCGTCGGGCGGGGCCCGGGCTCTCAACAGCACCGAGCGCGAAGTGCTCGACGCCCTCATGGCCGGCGGCAAGTAGACCCGTCGGCGCGTGCCCGTTGGCCACAGCAGGGAACCCGTAAGGGAGCAGACCGGACGCTGTCGGGTATGCTCGACGGAACGAGCCATCAAAAAGAGGAGCAGCCGATCGTGACCACGAGCGTTGCCGCGTCGCAGGACGCGGCCCTGGTGCAGGGAGTCCTGCGCGAAGTCGCCAAGCGAATCGTTGGACAGGAGTACATGGTGGAGCGCTTGTTGATCGCGCTCCTCACCGGTGGTCACGTGCTCCTGGAAGGCGTGCCAGGGCTCGCCAAGACGCTCACCGTGCGCACGCTCGCCGAGACCGTGCGCACGAGCTTTCAGCGCATTCAGTTTACGCCCGACTTGCTCCCCGCCGACGTCGTCGGCACGCAGATCTTCGATCAGCCCACCGGCGAATTCCGCGTCAAGCACGGGCCGATCTTCGCCAACATCATCCTCGCCGACGAAATCAATCGCGCGCCGGCCAAGGTGCAGGCCGCGCTGCTCGAGGCCATGCAGGAAAAGCAGGTCACCATCGGTGGTACCACCTACCGTTTGGCCGAGCCGTTTCTGGTGCTGGCCACGCAGAATCCGATCGAGCAGGAAGGCACGTATCCGTTGCCTGAGGCGCAGGTCGACCGATTCATGATGAAGCTGCGTGTGGGCTATCCCACGCGTGCGGAGGAAAAGGAAATCCTCCGTCGCATGGCCGGCGGGGAAAACATCGTCGTCCAGTCGATCGCCTCGCCGGAGGAACTGCTCGACGCCCGTCGTCGTATTGCCGAGCTGTACATGGACGAACGCATCGTCGATTACATCGTCGACCTAGTGCACGCGACGCGCTCGCCGGCCGATGTCGGTGCCGCCGATCTGCGCCCGCTCATCGAGTTCGGGGCGTCGCCGCGCGCGACGATTTCGCTCGCGCAGGCGGCCCGCGCGCATGCCTTCTTGCGTGGCCGGGCGTTCGTCACGCCCGACGACGTAAAGAGCATCGCCCCCGACGTGTTGCGCCATCGCGTGCTCACGTCGTTCGAAGCCGATGCCGAAGGCGTCACCAGCGACACCATCGTGTCGCGCCTGCTCGCCGTCGTCGAAGCGCCCTGACCGCCGTGGCGACGTCCGAGGCAGTTTCGCAGGCCGCGTCGCCGCGCTCCGTCTCTCCGATGTCGGTGGCACCGGCGGAGGTGCTGCGGCAGGTGCGCCGTATCGAGGTGCGTACGCGGCGACTCGTCGACTCGCGCTTCGCCGGGGAGTACCGCTCGCTCTTCAAGGGACAGGGCATGGAGTTCGCCGAGGTCCGCGAGTACCAGCCCGGGGATGAGGTCCGCTCGATCGACTGGAATGTGTCGGCGCGCATGGGCCGCCCGTTCGTCAAGCGTTACGTCGAAGAGCGCGAGCTCACGATTATGCTCGTGATCGACATGTCGGGCTCGTCGCGCTTCGGGACCCGTGCGCATTTCAAGCACGAACTCGCCATCGAGATGGCCGGCGTGTTGGCGCTCGCCGCCACGCGCAACAACGACCGCGTGGGGCTGCTCATGTTCTCCGATCGCGTCGAGCACGCACTCCCGGCCCGCAAGGGACGCAAGCACGCACTGCGCCTCATCCGTGATCTCCTGACCACCACCCCCGTCGGTCGCGGCACGTCGGTGGCCGTCGCCGTCGATCGCCTCATGCGACTGCTGCCGCATCGGTCGGTGGTCTTCTTCGCGTCGGACTTCCTCGCCGATGATCTCGAGAAGCCGCTGGCGCGACTCGCGCAGCGACACGATGTCATCGCCGTGACCCTCGAGGATCCCTCGGAACGGGTACTCCCCGACATCGGGCCCGCTCGGCTGCAAGATCCCGAAACGGGTGCGGTGGTCGAAATCGATACGTCGCATCCGTCCGTGCGCGCGGCCTTCGCCACGCAGGTGACCGCCGACGATACACGGCGCCGCAAACTGTTCGGCCGACTCGGGCTTGATGAAATCGTGGTGCACACGGAGCACGGCTACGTCGATGCGCTGCTGTCGTTCTTCCGCGCCCGTACCCGTCGCCCGCATGGCGCGGTGCGCACCGGACCGCGTGGGGCGATGGGCGATGCCGCCGGCACCGCCGCGCCGGTGCGCGCACCGAGTGCGCCCGTGTCCGTGGCCGATCAGCGGAGTCGCTGATGGCTCACGTGTGGACGGGACGCCGCGCGGCGGCGCTGCTCGCGTTGTTCGCGGGATCGCACGCCACGGCGTGGAATGCCGTCGCGGGCGCGCAGCCCGCGCCGCCGAGCCGTCCTCCCGTGTCGCGTGGCGTCCTCACGCCGCCCACCGGATCGCGGGTCAAAGCCGGCTTTCTGGTGCGCCCCGATACGGTCGAGGTGGGCGATCCCTTCACCGTCATTGTGACCGTCGTCGTGCCCGAGGGCGCGCGCATCGAATGGCCGACGCTCGACGACACCACGGCGATGGTCGTCCGTCGCGAGCCAACGAAAGTCACGCAGGAATCGATGCGCGCCGGTGGGCGCACCGAACGTGCCGAGTATGCGTTGGCCGCCTGGAATCTCGGCGTGCTCCCGATCGGTCTCAACGACGCGGTGGTGCGCTACGGGTCGACCACGCTCAAGGTGCCACTGAACGACGTCAGTGTGTTCGTGAAGTCGGTGCTGCCGGGCGATTCGTCGATGCACAAGCCTAAGCCGCCGCGCGATCTCTTTCCGCGTGTCGTGCCCTGGTGGCAACGGTGGTGGCCCGCATTGGTACTGCTGGCTGCCCTCGCTGTGCTCTGGTGGCTACGCAAGCGCCGTCGGACGCGCGCCGGCGCAACCACGCACGTCGCGCTCGAGCCCTATGCGCGTGCCATCCATGAGTTTGATCGGCTCGACCGGCTCGCTCTGGCTGACGCCGGTGAGCGTGGACGCTACGTCGCGCTGGCGATCGATGTCGTGCGGCTCTATCTCGCGTGGCGGAATCCACTGGCCGTGTTGTCGCTCACCAGCGCTGAGCTGATCGGTGCCGTCGCCGACGACGGGCGCATACCGCGCGATCGACTCCTCTCGCTGATGGCCGACGGCGATGGCATTAAGTTCGCCCGTCGCGTGGTGTCGGGCACACGCGCTCGAGAGCTCGCCGCCGAGGCGCGCGCTGTCGTCGAGCACATCGAAGCCGCGGACCGCGCGCGTCGTGCCGCCGAAGCCGCGGCGCGTGCGGCGGCCGCGAAAGCCGAGCGCGACGCGAAGCAGTCCGATGAAGACGAGGCGCGCCGCAATTCGCGCCGTCCCAAGGCGGGGGCGACATGACGCGCGTCTTCGATTGGGTGCGCGAGTTGCTCAGCGAGTTCAGCGGCTCGCTCAGCCCTGACGCATGGTCCGTTTTCGGGATCAACTTCGCGCACCCGGCACTCCTACTGCTGTTGCTGCTGCTGCCCCTCTGGTCGTGGTGGCGCCGGCGCGCGGCGCCGCCGCGCGCCATTCCGTTCTCGCGCGCCGCCGTGCTCGGCCTCGGACCGCAACCGTCGCGCTCGTGGGTGCGCTGGTTGCCCCGGCTGCGGTCACTCGCCTTGGCCGGGTTCATTGTCGCTGCGGCGCAACCGCGCTCCGGCGCACGGGCGGAACGCGTTTCCAGCGAAGGCATCGATATCGCGCTGGTCGTCGACATCTCGAGCTCCATGCTCGCCGAAGACTTCCAACCGCAGAACCGCATCGAAGTCGCGAAGGAGAAAGTGAAGCGTTTCGTCGTAGGCCGGAAATCGGACCGCGTGGGTCTTGTGGCGTTCTCCGGCGAAGCGCTCACGCAGGTCCCGCTCACTACCGACTATCCGGTGGTGCTCACCGCCATCGATAATCTGCAGGTGGGACAGCTCGAAGACGGCACCGCCATCGGTACCGCTATCGCCACCGCCGCCAATCGCCTGCGCACCGCGCCGGGACGCTCCCGTGTGATGGTGCTGCTCACCGACGGTGAGAACAATCGCGGCGCCATCGATCCGCGCACCGCCGCCCAAGCCGCCGGCACCTTCGGTATTCGCATCTACGCGATCGGCGTCGGCAGCGAAGGCATGGCCGCGGTGCCCGTTGGTCGCGGGCTCTTCGGGCTGCGTTACGAGAATCGCCCGGTCAAAATCGACGAGGCGCTGCTCACCGAAATCGCCACGAATACCGGCGGTCGCTACTTCCGCGCCAAGGATGCTCAGGCGCTGCAGAGCATCTACGAACAGATCGACGCCCTCGAGCGCTCCATCGTCGAAGCGCGGGCCTACATCCGCTACACCGAGCGGTTCCGCTGGCCGCTGCTACTCGGCCTGGCTGCACTGCTCGGTGAACTCGCGTTGCGCGCCCGACGCGGCGTGCTGCCATGAACCTCGACACCCTGCCGCCGCTCATCTTCGACGTACCGTGGCTGCTGCTCGCGGCCGTGGTGCTTCCGCTCGTCGTGTGGTGGATGCGGTCGGTGCGCACGCGTCAGCGTCGCGTGCGTCTGGCGCGCTACGCCGAGTCGTCGGCGCTGCGGCGTCTCGTCATGGTCACCGACCCCGACGAGCGGGGGCGCACCGTGCGGCTGGTGCTCATCGCGTTGCTGGCGGGGCTCGCGCTGTCCGGTCCACGCTGGGGACTTGCCCACGGGCCGGTCAGTGCGCGTGGCATCGACATGGCGATCGCGATCGATGCGTCACTGTCCATGATGGCGCCCGATGAGCGTCCCTCACGTCTGGAACGCGTGAAACAGGAAGTCCGCCGGTTGCGCGCCATGTCGCAGGCCGATCGCGTCGCCTTGATCGCCTTCGCCGGCCGCAGCTATATCCTCACGCCGCTCACCAGCGATGATGGGGCCATCGAACTCTTCCTCGACAATCTCGATCCGTCGGTGGTTGGGCAGGCGGGCAGCTCGATCGCCCGTGCGATACGGCAAGGCACGGAATTACTCCTCGCCAGCGACGGCAGCGCCGATCGCGCGCTCGTCCTCATGACTGACGGTGAGGCGTTCGAGCCGGCGGAAGATGTGAAGGCCGCCGCCACCGAAGCGGGCGTGAAGGGCGTCAGCCTGGTCACGGTTGGATTTGGCACCACACAGGGCAGCACGATCCCAATCCAGGACGGCTCCGTCACGCGGGAGAAGCGTGACGACGACGGAAAGATTGTGATCACGCGATACGCTCCCGAACTGCTGGAGGCGGCCGCCACCGCCGCCGGCGGTACCTTCATTCCGGCCGAAGCCTCCGACAAGGCCACCCGCGTGCGAGGTGCTTTGCGCTCACTGCGTACGGCCAAACGCAAGGTGGACTCGCGCGAGGATCACGTGCCGCGGTATCTGTGGCTACTGCTCCCGGCGTTGCTGCTGCTCGCCTACGACACGTGGTTGCTCACCCGTCGTCGTTCCTCGAACGACGCGGCCTCGCCGCTGCCGTCCGCGCTGCCATCCACGATGCCGCCGGCGACGCTCCTCCTGATGTTGGCTGCGCTCCCCGTCACGCTCATGTCGTGCAAGCAGGCGCCCGATCCGGCCGCCCTGTTTGCCGAAGGCAACGTGCAAGCGGCCATTGCCGGGTACCGCGCGCAGATCGCCAACGGCGACACCACCGTGCGCACGCGCTACAACCTTGGCACCGCGCTCATCGGCGCCGATTCTCTCACGGCCGCCGCCGAGCTGCTGGAAATGGTGCGGCGCGAAAGCGATGGCGAAACGCGTATGCGTGCCCGGTTCAATGCCGGCTACGCATCGCTCGTGATGGGTCGTTCACCGCAGAATCCTGAGGCCGAGGCGGCCTTCGCCGCCGCCCGTGCCGCGTACCGCGCCTTTCTCGGCGAGCGCCCCGCCGATGCCGACGCCAAGTGGAACTACGAACTCGCGCTCCGGAAGACGCCACCGCCGCAGGGCGGCGGGGGGGGCGGTGGTGGTGACGCCAAGAACGACAAGCAGGACGAGCAGCCACAGAATCAAGGCGGCCTCGATCAGAAGCAGGCCGAGGCGCTGCTGAACAGCGCCGCGCGTGAAGAGCGCGATGTGCAGGGACGGAAGCAGCGACAGGGTCGTACGCCGCCGGGAGGAAAGGACTGGTGATGTCACGCCTGCGCCGGCTTTCCGTGCGCCTCTGTTGTTTCGCGCTGTTCGGTGGTTTGGCCGTGCAATCGCTCGGCGCCGCACTGCACGCGCAACCGTCGCCGACCGCGATCCTTGATCGACTGCAGGCCAACGGCAATCGACCGATCGACTTTCACGCGGCCACGTTTCCCGACACGGTGTACGTGGGGCAACAGGTCACGTATCAGGTGGCGGTGCTGCTCAGTGAGTCGGCGCGCGCCCGGCTACGTCGCAATCCGGAGTTCCTCCCGCCGGAGTTGCGCGGCCTCCTCGCGTATGAACTCGGTGCGCCGCGTCGTGTCGCGCCGCGCAGCTACGGCGGGGGCCCCTTCGAGGCGCACGTGTTTCAGCGCGCGCTCTTTGCCGTGGCGCCGGGCACGCTCATGGTGCCGGCACCACAACTCAGTTACACGCTGCCGCAGTCGTCCAGCTACTTCAGTCGCGAAGAACGGTTCATCGTGCGGGCCGAGAGTGCGCAGCTGGTCGTGAAGCCGCTCCCCGACGCCGGACGGCCGCAGGACTATACGGGCGCCGTTGGCGTGTTGCGCGCGTCGGTCTCGCTCGATTCGTCAACCGCGCGCGTCGGCGATCCGCTGGTGCTCACCATGCGCGTGGACGGCATCGGCAACGTGAAGCTGATGCCGCGCCCGGTGCTCGAAGTCTCGTGGGCCTCGACCGTTCCGGGCACCGAGCGTGTCAGCGTGGACACCAGCGGTGCGTTTGTGCGAGGCTATAAGGAATTCGATTGGATTCTCACCCCGACGCAAGCAGGGCAGGTCGAATTGCCGACGCTGCGCTACAGCTACTTCAATCCGTATCGCGGTGAGTACGCATATGCGGAAACGGCGCCGCGCGCGCTCGCCGTCGACGAAGGCACCCTCGCCACGGCCGCCGAAGGCGACAACGTGTCCGTGCTGCCGCTCCGTACCTGGCGTGGCGCCTCCACCGTGTCGCTCGCCGAACAGGTGGCCACGTGGCGCGTGCCGCTCATCGTCCTGCTGCTGTTGGCCCCGCTCCCATGGATCGTCCTCGCGGTCGGCGCGCGCATCGGTGCTACCCGACGGACGCGTGCTGCGGCGACCGCGAGCCTGGCGCGTACCGCCACGCCGCGCGTCGCCGCCGACGATGACGGTGAGCATGCGCGCGACACTCGGCGCACCCTCTTGGGGGCGCTCGCGCTGCGACTGAGCGTGTCCCCGCAGGAACTCGTGTCGCGGCGCGACGTCGAACGCACCGTCCGACGCCGTGGCGTCACGCGCGATACCACCAAGGCGTTGCTCGCGCTGCTCGACACGCTGGCGGAGCAGGGCTTCAGCGCGGCGCCGATGCAGGTGGCCGGCCGCCACGACCTCACCGCACGGGCCGAGGCGCTGCTTACGCGCATCGACGCCGAGGCGGTCACGCACGCGCGTGCGATCCGCGCCGCCAGACACGCGCAGGCACGCGTCGCCCTGTACCTCGCGCTCGGTACCGCCGCCGTCGCCGCCCCGCCGCGCACCATGGCGGCCCTGCAGATTGCGCCGGTCCAAGCGCCGGTCCAAGCGCCGGTGCAATCGTCGAGGCACGCCACGCCGGCCGTCGATGGCGTCGCACTCGAGGCCACCGTCGCCCGCGCCACGGCATTGTACGAGCAGCGGCAGTATTCCCGCTCCGCTGAGCTGTTTGCCGAAGCGGCTCACGCACGCCCGGCCGACGCCGATCTCCTCGCCAATTGGGGCGCCGCCGCGTGGGCCGCCGGTGATACGGTCTCGGCCGTTATCGCGTGGCAGCGTGCGGCTCGTCTCGAGCCCGTCGCCGTCGATCTGCAGGAACGACTCACGTTGCTCCCCGCCGGCGCGCGCGGTGGGGTGGCGGAAGTGCCCATGATTCCTGTGCCGGTCCTCGTGTTGGCGACCATCACGGCTTGGCTGTTGGGATGGACGCTGCTCACTGTCGTGCGCGTTCGCCGCCGCCGGGGGAATACAGCGGGGTGGATGGGGGTCGCCTCGACCGCGGCCGTCTTCGCACTGCTGTGCGCCGTGGGCATGGCAGGCGCTGCGGCGTGGGGAGGGCGTGAGCTCGATGCGACCGGGGTTCTCGTCGTTCGACGGCCCGACACCATGCGCACCGCACCGGGCAATGACGCGAATGCGATGGGTGGCGTGGCGACGGGTGATGTCGTGCGCGTGGAAGCGGCCCGTGACGGATGGCTCCACGTTGTGCACGCTGATGGGCGTCGCGGCTGGGTTCCGGCGGGACGGACGATCCCGCTCGTATCGCCTCCCGTGATTCGGTAGCTTGCCGTATGTCCCGTATCGCTATTCTCTCCAGTGCCGTTGCCGACCAGATCGCGGCCGGTGAAGTCGTGGAACGACCCGCGTCGGTCGTCAAGGAACTGGTGGAGAATGCGCTCGACGCTGGTGCCACCACGGTCGACGTCACCGTCGAGGAAGGCGGTCGCGTCCTGATCCGGATCGCCGACGATGGCAGTGGCATGGATCGCGATGATGCCGTGCTCTGTCTCTCGCGGCACGCAACCTCGAAGATCACGGCGGCTGAACAGCTCGTTGGGGTGCGGAGTTACGGCTTCCGGGGCGAAGCGTTGCCGGCCATCGCGTCGGTGTCCGAGCTCACGATCGAAACGGCGTCGGAAGATGGCGCCGGCACGCAGGTGCGCGCCGCCGCCGGCGCGGTCCTCGAGACGCGCGAGGCCACGCGTCGTCGAGGCACCACGGTGTCGGTGCAGCGGCTCTTCTACAACACCCCCGCGCGTCAGAAATTCCTGCGCAGCGCACGATCGGAATGGCGCGGCATCGTGGATACGATGCAGGGTATCGGCGCCCTGCGTCGCGATGTGCATTTCACCGTGCGCCACGATGGGAAAGTCGCGCTCGACTGGCCCGCCGTCCCCACGCTGCGCGCGCGACTGGCCGAGCTGTGGGGACATCGCGACGTACAGCGGTTTGTCGATATCGATGATGTGCAGGGGCCCATCCATATCACCGGCATGGTTGAACGGCCCGCGGATGTCGGCACCGCCACCCGCCGCGTGCTGCTCATCATCAACGGACGTGTCGTCCGCGATCACGGCATCGTGCGCGCCGCCGAAGCCGCCTATCGCTCCACGTTGCCCTCCGGTGTGCGCCCCTCGCTCGTGCTGTCGCTACACGTCCCCGGCGGCGATGTCGATGTGAACGTGCACCCGGCCAAGTCCGAAGTGCGTTTACGCGATCGATGGTCCACCGAGCGGGCCGTCGAGAATGCCGTCCGTCGTGCCCTCGGTCTGTTCGACGCGAGCGCCGGCATCGGATGGCGCACCTGGACGCCCGCCGCCGCCCCGTCGTGGCGCGATGACGTGCACGCCATGGAGCCCGCGGCCCTGCGTGCCACGCCCGCCGCCGAAGGGCTGTTCGCCACGCCCGACGCCTCCGGCGCCGACGAGCCGCGGGTGGCGCCGGTCGGACTCGATCACACCGGGCATGTCGAGACCGTCGCGCCCGAGACGCCGCCCGAATACGACGCGCCGATCTCGGTGCCCCCGCTGCTGCAACTGCGTCGCATGTACCTCATGTTCGAGCATGAGGACGGCGTGATCCTCATCGATCAGCATTCGGCGCATGAGCGCGTGTTGTACGAGGATTTCCTCGGTGTGCTCGAGCGCGGCGAAGCGCCGTCGCAGCGGTTGCTCTTCCCGATGACGCTGCATCTCGGGCCCGAAGAGGCCGATGCCTTCGACGCACATCGCGCGGCGTTCGAGAAGCTCGGGTTCGAAATGGAAGGATTCGGCGGCCATTCGCTGCTCGTGAACGCCGTGCCCATGCCGCATCCGCGATTTGATGCCGAACGGTGTCTGCGCGAAACGCTTGCCGCGCTCACCGGCGATCGCGCCGCCGGCGACGCCAAGCGGCATGAGCGGCTCGCCGCCACGTTCGCCTGTAAGGCCGCCATCAAAGCGGGTGATGTGATGTCGCCGGGTGAGATGCGCGCCCTCTATATCGCGCTGGCCAACACCAAGTTGCCGGCGCACGACGTGCACGGGCGCTCCACCATTGTCCGTTTGTCGTGGGACGAGCTCGACCGCCGTTTCGGTCGGAAGTGACCGTCGTGCGCACCGGTAATCCCGTTCCGCCGTCGAACACGGTGCGTCGCATCATCGTGGGCCCCACGGCCGCTGGAAAGTCGGCCCTGGCCATGCATCTCGCGCGAGCGCGCGGGCTCGCCATCGTGAGCGCGGACTCACGGCAGGTGTATCAGGGCTTCGACATCGGCACCGCGAAACCCTCGCTGGCCGACCGTCAAGTGATTCCGCACTATGGGGTGGACGTCGTTCCACCCACCGACCGCTACTCGGCGCATCGCTGGGCGGCCGATGCGGCGCGCTGGTGCGACGAGGCCGCGACGGCCGGAACGCCGCCCCTGATCGTCGGGGGGACGGGGCTATATGTGAAGGCGCTGGTGTCGCCCCTGGATGCCGTCCCGGCGCTCGATCCTGCTCGACGCGAGGCGTTGGCCGGCTGGCTAGCCGCCTGTACGCTCGACGAACTGATGCGTTGGTGCCGTCGGCTTGATCCGGCCCGCGCCCATCTGGGCCGTACCCAGCTCCTGCGAGCGGTCGAAACGGCTCTGCTCGCCGGGACGCGACTCAGCGAGGCGCTCCATACGGGCAGCGGGCCCGATGTCTCGACGTCGGCATCGGTACGGTATCTTGTGGTGGATCCGGGGCCGGTACTGGCCGAACGGATCGCTCACCGCGTGCATCAGATGATCGCTGACGGATTTGTGCAGGAAGTCGAACGGTTGCGGCCGTTGCTCGCCCACGACGCGCCGGCGTGGTCCGCGAGCGGCTATCGCGTTGTGCGCGAGGCGCTCGAGGGCGCGGGCGGCGTGCGCGCCGTGGATGCCGCCATCGAACGGGTGATCATCGAAACGCGGCAGTACGCAAAGCGGCAGCGCACCTGGTTCCGGCATCAGCTGCCGGCGCCGCAGGTCACGCGCATTGACCCCGGCGCGCCCCATGCGCTCGATCAGGCGATTGCTTGGTGGGATCACGAAGAATCCGTCGCGGACGACGCGATGCAGACGAGGAGCGCATGAAGATCGGGATCACCTGCTATCCGACGTACGGTGGATCCGGCGCCGTCGCGACCGAACTCGGGATCGCGCTCGCCGCGCGTGGCCACGAAGTACACTTCATCACCTATCAGCAACCGTTCCGCCTGCCGAGTTTCCTGCCGCGGGTCTGGTTCCACGAGGTGGACGTCGGACGCTATCCGCTCTTCGAGTATCCGCCGTACGATCTGGCGCTCGCGGTGCGGATGCATGAAGTCGTGCGCGATCACCAGCTCGACATCCTGCATTGCCATTACGCGATTCCGCATGCCACCAGTGCGTGGATTGCGCGCGAGATGCTGCGCGAGGGCAAGGCCGATGTGCGCGTCGTGACCACGCTGCACGGCACCGACATCACGATCGTCGGGCAGGAACGCTCGTTCTACACGATCACACGTTTCTCCATCGAGAAGTCGGACAGCGTCACCGCCGTGTCTGAGTATCTGCGCGACGAGACCTATCGCGCGTTCGGGTGCGTGGGCTGCGACGTCGAAGTGATCCCGAATTTCATCAACCCGGAACTGTACGATCGCCGTCGTCACCAGTTCCCGATCCCCGCCGACGTGACCAACGGGCGAAAAGTGCTGATGCACATTTCGAACTTCCGGCCGGTGAAGCGCGTGCGCGATGTCGTCCGTGTGTTTGCCGGCGTCAACAAAGAAGTGCCGGCGGTGCTGGTGATGATCGGTGATGGCCCGGAGCGCGTCGAGGCCGAGGCGGAGGCGCGCGATCTCGGCATCGCCGAGCACGTGCTGTTCCTCGGCAAGATCGATGCGATCGCGCCGCTGCTCGCCGGGGCTGATCTCTTTCTGCTCACCAGCGATCAGGAGTCGTTCGGGCTCAGCGCCCTCGAGGCCCTCGCGTCTGGTGTGCCGGTCATCGGCGCGCGGGCCGGTGGTCTCCCCGAAGTCGTCACCGATGGCGAAACCGGATTCCTGTGCGAAGTCGGTGACGTGGAGGCCATGGCGGCCGCCGGCGTACGGCTCCTCACGGATCCCGCGCGGTGGCAGCAGATGAGCACGGCCGCCGCCGCTGACGCGCGGAAGCGCTTCTCCGAAGAGGCCGTGGTCGCGCAGTACGAGGCGCTTTATGAGCGCACCATGGCATCGGCGGTCGCCGGTTCATGAGCTCGGGACTTCATCGTAGGTGGATCACAGCGTGACGATTTTTCAGGCGGTGGTACTCGGGGTGGTGCAGGGACTCGCCGAGCTCCTGCCGATTTCGAGTTCGGCACATCTCGCGCTCACACCCTACTTCTTTGGTTGGACCGATCCTGGGCTTGCCTTCGATGTCGCGCTCCATCTGGGCACACTCATCGCGCTGGTGTGGTACTTCCGCGCCGAGTGGATCGACATGACGAAGAGCGCGTGGCATATCGCGTCCACGCGGCGGATCGAAACCGTGCATGATCGTCGACTCGTGTATCTGGTCGTGGCGACGATCCCCGCCGGTGTCGGCGGCTTGCTCCTCAACGATCTGGCCGAAACCACCTTTCGTTCGCCGATGATCATCGGCAGCACGCTCATCGTGATGGGCGTGCTGCTGTGGGCCGTCGATCGCTGGAGCGCCCGCGCGCGCATGATCGAGGAGGTCACCATGCGCGACGCCATTCTCGTGGGATGTGCGCAGGTACTGGCCCTCATCCCCGGCGTGTCCCGCTCCGGTTCTACCATCACGGCGGGGCGTTTTCTCAAGCTCGATCGCCCCAGCGCCGCGCGCTTCAGCTTTCTCATGAGCATGCCCATCACGCTCGCCGCCGTGATCCTGAAAGTGCCGGAAGCCGTGCGCGCCGAAGGGATCTCCGCGCCGCTGGTCGCCGGTGTCATTGCCGCCGCGATCAGCAGCTGGTTGGCCATCACGGTGCTCTTGCGCTACGTGAGCAAGCACAGCTTCGGCGTCTTTGCCGTGTATCGTGTCATTCTTGCCGCGGTGGTCTTTGCGACGATCGCCACCCGCGCGTGATGATCGCTCCCTCGCCGACGCTTGCGGCCGAGTGCGGACTGGTTGCGCTCGAACACCACGCGTTGGTCGGCTCCACGATGGACGAAGCGCATCGGCTCGCGCAGGCCGGTGCGAAAGCAGGGACGCTCGTGCTCGCCGACGCGCAGGATGGTGGCCGTGGTCGCGGTGGTCGACATTGGGCGTCGGAACCCGGGGCCGGCATCTGGATGACGCTCATCGAGCGCCCGCGTGATCAGCGCGCACTCGACGTGCTCGCGCTGCGAACCGGCCTTGCGCTCGCTGACGCCCTCGAACCGTTCTGCGACGGTCGGATCACGCTCAAGTGGCCCAACGACTTGTTCGTCGGAGCGGGGAAGCTGGCCGGCATTCTGATCGAGGCGCGCTGGCGAGACGCGCTCCCGGAGTGGGTCGCGATCGGCGTCGGCGTGAATCGTCGCGTCCCAGCCGCGTTCCCCGGTGCCGCCTCGGTCCGTGAGGACATTCCGCGTGATGATCTACTGCGCGCGATGCTGCCGGCCATGCGCGGCGCGGCGGCGCACGGTGGCAGCCTCACAGCGGCGGAGTGCGCGCAGTGGGCCACGCGCGATCTGGCCTATGGTCGCGAGATCACCGAGCCTCGGGCCGGACGAGCCATGGGGATTGACGCCGCCGGCGCGCTCCTCATCGCCGAGCCGCGGGGGACCACCTATGCCGCGCGAAGCGGCTCGCTGGTGTTCGCCGGGGAAGCGCCGTAGCGCGGCGTCCTACCGGGCGAGCGCATGCCGGCAAGTCCCTGAGCGCAGCGCATGTCGAGGCCGCCGGTGACTGAGTGACTGCCGTCACGGCAGCTGAGGGCAGAGTCTTGCTGCCATTTTATCCGATCCAGTGTCGATTCGGCAGCCGATGTAGAATCCTAAATGCTTTTGTTACTTGTAGTTACGGGATTGCAACGGAAGCGGGGGCGGCTTGACGGGCGACGGTGTGCCGCTTACGTTTTGACCGTTAGCACTCGACTCGCTTGAGTGCTAACATCGAGCATACTCATTGGTTCGATCCCTGACACATACGCAGGAGATAACAGTTATGGCCACTCAGAGTGCCGCCAAGGTAGCGCCGCTCGCGGATCGCGTCGTCGTGAAGCCGAGCGAAGAAGCGGAACAGATGCGCGGTGGGCTGTACATCCCGGATACCGCCAAGGAAAAGCCGCAGCAGGGTTCTGTTGTCGCGGTTGGCCCGGGTCGTTTCGAGAAGGAGACCCGCGTCCCCATGGACGTGAAGGTCGGCGACAAGATCCTGTACGGGAAGTACAGCGGGACGGAAGTGACGATCGATGGTGAGCAGCTGCTCATCCTCCGCGAGTCGGATGTGCTCGCGGTCATCAGCTAATCGTCTTCGAACCA
>CANHJV010000013.1 GCA_947461225.1 Gemmatimonadota bacterium
ATTACCGCATGCGCCCTGATCTGATTCGCGTCGTACTGGTGGATGATCACCAGATTGTTCGCGCTGGACTCAAAGCCGTATTGTCGACCGCGAAGGACATTGCCGTCGTTGGCGACGGCGGCAGCGGCAAAGATGCCCTCGCCCTCGCCGAACGCCTCGATCCGCACGTGATCGTGATGGATCTCTCCATGCCCGATATGGATGGGCTTGCCGCCACCCGCGAGTTGCAGAAAGCAAACGCGCTGCGTAAGCCGACGCCGGGTGAGCCGATCACGCGCCGGGTACTCGTGCTCACCATGCACACGGAAGACGAACATCTCGTCGCGTTGCTCGAAGCCGGCGCCGGCGGATACCTGCTCAAGTCGGTGGCCGATCGCGAACTGGTCGATGCCGTGCGCACCGTCGCCGCCGGCGACGTGTACGTGCAGCCCACCGCCGCCCGTGCGCTCGCCCGCGGGTTGGCCCGTCGCGATGGCAACGCCGAAGAGCGCACCCGCTTCGAGAAGCTCACGGATCGCGAGCAGGCCGTGCTCAAGATGGTCGCCGAGGGCTTTACGGCGCCGGAGATCGGCGAGCACCTCACCATCTCGCCGAAAACAGTCGACACGTACAAGCAGCGCATCGGCGAGAAGCTCGGCCTCTCGCACCGCTCCGACTACGTGAAGTTCGCCCTCAAGCTGGGTCTGCTGAAGAACGAGGCGTAACGGCGCGTTCCTGTTCGGCCTTGGTGAGACTCCACGCTGGCAGCGGGGGCACGGCCACATCCATCAGGGCATCGCTCGAGCCGTAGCCATGTTCGTCGCGAATCCGTGCGGCAATGTCACGACGCAGATTGTCGAGCGACGCCCCAGCGTCGCCGTCGAGCTCGAAGTGGATCGCGCGGAAGCGACGCCCGGACTCGATGCAGAACAGATCGGTCAGCGCGATCTCGCGGGCACACGCGTCGGCGCCGCGTTCGTCGATCAGGCGCTGCGTTCGGGCGATCGTCGTGGTCCGCGCGTACAGTTCGATCGCCATGTTGGCGAGGCGCTCCACGACCAGTTGTCGGTGCAAAATCTCCTGCTTGTGCGCGACAACCATTCGCTGCGTCGCGGCAGCCAACGCGGCGACATGCTTCTCCACGAACACGGCGTGGGTGCGCAACGACGAGTGCAGCGTGATGTCGAAACGATCCTTCTTGCCCAGCGCGGACGCCACACGCTCCGCGGCATAACTCGACACCACTCCCCAGTGCTGAATCGGGTGCTTCAGTGCGCCGGCCAGCTCTCTCAGCTCCTCGGCCGGCCCTTGAATGCCATTGAGCCCGATGAACAAACGCAGCACTTCGTTGGCGCCTTCAAAAATGCGATTGATGCGCGCGTCACGCAGATAGCGCTCGTACGGCCACGGCTTCACGAAGCCACGGCCACCGGCGAGCTGCACGAGTTCGTCGGCGGTACGCCACACGAGTTCGCTCGCGAACACCTTGGCGCACGCGGCTTCGAGTGAGGCATCGACGCGGTCTTCGTCGAGCGCGGCCGCCAGCGCGCCCACCATCGCATCTGCCGCATACGTGTCGGCGGCGATCGTGGCCATCTTGCGCTGCGTGATCTCGAATGATGCGAGCGGTCCGCCGAACTGCGTGCGCGCCTCGGCGTACCGCGAGAACTCGGCGAGCAATCGTTTACATCCCGACGCGCAGCCCGACGCGAGGGACAGGCGACCGGCGTTGAGCGCGTGCACCGCCACGCGGAATCCCTTGCCGACCTCGCCAAGCACGTGATCGTCGGGCACGAACAGCTCTTCGAACACCAGCTCCGCTTGCGTGGACGCTCGGATCCCGAGCTTCTTGATCGTGCCGTCCACGCGAAACCCCGGCATGTCTGGACGCACGATGAACGCCGTGGGACGCATGATGGTCTCGCCGTTGCGCACGATCGGCGTCTGCGCAAAGGTCGCGATCATCCCGGCGCGATGCCCGTTGCCGATCCAGTGCTTGCGGCCATTCAGCACCCAGCCGGTGTCGTCGTCGCTGCGGCGCGCCGTGGTGACAATGTGCTGCGCGTCAGAGCCCGTTTCCGGCTCGGTGAGCGCGTACGCCGCGAGCATATCTCCGCGGGCCAGCGCCGGCAGATAGCGCGCCTTCTGTTCGTCGTTTCCAAAGAGCACCAGGGCCTTGCCGCCGAGTCCGCAGTGCACGCCGATCAATACGCCGAGCGAGGCATCGACGGAGGCTACGGCGCCGAACACGCGCGCGTACGCGCTGGCCGACAGCCCGAGGCCACCGTACGCCGTCGGGATGGTCAGTCCGAGCAGTCCGGCGTCGGCGAAGGCCGTAATCACGGGTTCGCCAAGTGTCTCCTGCTCGTCCATCTCCCGCGGATCGATCAGCCCCGACGCGACCATGGCATTCAGCGCATCGACGAGGCGGTGCACCGTGGCCGCCTCGTCCGGGCGCCGCACGTCGAGGGTGGCGGGATACGGAAAGAGCAGACGGTCGGCGATCTCCCCCTGAAAGAGATCACGCAGAAACGACGGCTTGGCCGTGCTCGCCGACGACGGGGACGCGCTCATGAACCGATACTCCGGAAGCGGAAACGAAAGGCGGGGCGCTCTAGCACGAAGCGCCCCGCCGGGAAAGCTAGACCGCGGGCCGGTGGCCGCGTCAGGGGGCGCGCTACGGAGCGCGCACCACCGGTCCAACCGGCGCGATCACGGTGACCCGTACCCGCGTCGCTTTGCCTTCGTTCTGATTGTTGCCGTTGACCACCTGCAACGTGAGCATGGTTTCGCCCAGCGTGATGCCACTCACGCTCACGAGGGTGGACTGCGTGTTCGCGGCGCCCAGTGAAACGCCCGGCGTGTCGCTGCTTACGACGACGTTGCGGGTGCGCAGGGTGTTCCCGCGACTGTCCAACAACGTGATGGCGAACGCGCTCGTCACGCCACGGGTGACCGTGAACGACGCGTTCGAGAGGTTCGCGACGATCGTGTCAACGGGCGTCTGTTGAATGATCACGGTGCTCTGCCCGAGGCGCGCCTCCGTGGTCGCGCCGATGTTTACCGTGCCCGCCGCGATCGCGGTGACCAGGCCAGTGCTCGACACCGTGGCCTTGGTCGGGTCGCTGGTCAGCCACTCGAGGGGGCGATCGGAGACCTCGCGTCCGGTGGAGTCGGTCACGACGGCGCGCAACTGTGTCGTGGCTCCCTCCTGCACGGAGATCTGCACCGGCGACAGCGTCACCGTCGCAACCGGCACGTTCGTCACCGACAGCTGGACCGTGTCCGCGACCCCTTCCGCCGTGGCGATCACGCGCGCGGTTCCGAGCGACAATCCGGTGACGATGCCGGCCGACGTAATACCGATGACCGTGGGCGTGTTCGTGCTCCACGTGGTGATGCGTCCCGCCGGCACCTGCGAATTCGTGGAGTCGAGCAGGGCCGCCGAGAAGCCACGCGGGATCCCGAGGCGGAGCGATCCGGTGCGCTGCTGGATCACCACCTGCACAATGCGTGGATCGACGGCCTGAATGCTCGCATTGCAGGTGACCTGGGCATTCTCGGCCGGCGACGCCGTGATCGTGGTTGTCCCCGCCTTGCGGGTGGTGGCCAGCCCGGTATTGGATACCGTGGCCACTATTTCGTTGCTGCTCGTCCACACGATCGGTCGCCCCTGCGACGAGATCACGTTGTTGGCGGTATCACGGACCACGAGGGTGGGCTGTACGCTCTGCGACACCGTGACCTTTGACGAGGCCGGGCTCAGCGTGCAGCTGCCGATCGGGATATCCGTCACGATAATGCTGGCACTGCCCACGGTCTGATCGGCGGTGGCGGTCACGACCACACTGCCCGGTGCGATCGCCGTGACCTTGCCGCTCTGATCGACCGACAGGATCGACGAGTTGCTGCTGCTCCACCGGAACGTGCTATTGGCAATGATGGTGTTCTGACTGTTGCGCGCCGTGGCCACGAGGTCCCGCGTGTTGGTACGGCGCAGGGTCAGCACGGACGGGTTGATGATCACCGTGGCGGCGACCTCCGGCGTCACGGTCACGGGCACCGACGCGCTCTTGCCGTCGGCGACGACGGAAACGGAGGCACCGCCAACGCTGACCGCGATCACATTGCCTTCCGTGGTCACCGTGGCGACCGCGGTATTGCTCGAGGAATACGAAATCTTCTTGTTGCGGATCGAATTCCCGCTGCAATCGAACGCGGTGCCGACGATCGACGACGTGCTGTTCACCGGGAGCGTCAGCGTGGCTGGTGCCACCGAGATGGAGCACGCGTCCGCCGTGGTCTTGAGATCGAGACAACCGGCCATCCCGATCAGGGCGAGCGTGGTCGTGGTCGCGCGAAGCGTCGCCGTCAGCGTCGCGCGGATATTGGCAATGGGGGCAGAGACCCGCATGCAGGTCCGTCCTGTCAACAAAAGTGAATGAGCCATCCGGAAGGGTCTCCCGGACAGCGACGTCCATCTAGGACGCGTGGTCGGCGCCAGCCGTAACCGTCACTGCGCTGGCACCATGTCACCCTGTGGACAACCTGAACGATCGTTCACGTAGCGGCAAGCGACGTCGAGCGTTACTGCAAGAGTGTGGCCGCGTTGGTGACCGACCGTTTTGCCCCCCCGACCATGTCGACGACCACGTCGACGACCTGTCGACGGATCGGTAGCGAGACGATCGGGCATGCGTGCAACTTACCCCGCGCCCATGACGACACCGGTTGCCGTTGCCACCAAGCCCCCCATCGCCCCTCCCGGCTCGTGGACGTCGGCTGCGAGCTGGATCCTCGTGGCGGCCGTGCTGCGGGCCGGCCTGTCGGCACTCGTGCCGCTGCTCCCCGACGAGACGTACTACTGGGAGTGGTCGCGTCAGCTCCAAGCGGGCTACTTCGATCATCCCCCCGGCATCGCCTTCCTGATCGCCGCCGGGACGCGCCTGTTCGGCCACACCGCCATCGGCGTCCGCGCCGGTCCGGCAATCGCCGCGCTGCTCATGCACCTCGCCGCGGTCGTCTGCGCCTGGCAACTGGCCGGTCGTGGCCCGAACGGGCTCCGCGCTGCGACGCGTGCCGCGATGCTGGTGGCGCTGATCCCGATCGCGACCCTCGGCCTCGTGCTGGCCACACCCGATGCCGTGCTGTTCGCGAGCGCCATGTTCGCGCTCGTCGGCGTGGAGCGGGCCCTGGCCTCGCCACTGCGCTCATGGCGCAGCCTCGGCTGGTGGACGGTGGCCGGCGTCGGGCTTGGTGCGGCCTTCGTGGCCAAGTACACGGCGGTGCTGCTGCCGATGGGCTTGGTGATCGCCTGCGTGCTGCATCCCGCGCTGCGCAAACGCTTGGCGGAGCCGGGGCCGTGGCTCGCGTCCTTGATCGCGCTGGGGATGTTCGCGCCGGTGGTCGCATGGAACGCCTCCAATAATTGGGCGTCGTTCCGCTTTCAGTTGGGGCATGGATTCAACCCGAGTGCGCGTGGGAATCCCCTGTCGCGCGAACTCGAGATGCTGGGCGGACAGGTCGGCCTCGCGTCGCCGATCCTGTTTCTGTTGATGGCCGGTGCGGTGTGGTCCGCTATGCGCGACGGCTGGCGCATGCGCCGCGATCTGGCCCCCACCGACCCGATGGTGCGACGCTTCGCGTTGGCGGTGATCTCGGTGACCCCACTCGCGTTCTTTGCCGTGAGTGCGTGGCGCCGCTCGGTGGAAGCGAATTGGCCGGCGATGATCTATCCGGGCGCGATGATGCTGCTGGCCACCAGCGAAAAAGCGTGGTCGTCCGGTCGCTGGTGGCATCGCGGTCAGCTCCTCGCCGCGATGCTCCTCGCGATCGTGACGTGGCAAGCGGCCACGCCCATCCTGCCGATCCCACCGCGCAAGGATCCGATTGCCCGTGCGCACGGATGGGACACGTTGGCGGCGGCCGTCGAGCTCAGCCGGCAGAGTGACTTCCTGAAGGGCACCGTCAATCGGTGGGTGGCTGCCGATCGCTATCAGGACGCCGCGGAGTTGGCCTTCCACCTCCCCGATCAACCCACGGTATTCGCGCTCAACCTCGGCGGTCGTACGAATCAGTACGACCTCTGGCCGAACGCCTCCGACAAGATTCGCCCCGGCGACGGTCTCGTGGCTGCCTTCGACGCGGACGCCAAGGGTGATTCACTGGCGGGCGTGGTGGGCTCGTGGTTCGCGGCGTCGCAGCGGGGCGTCACGGTACCCCTTCGCCGCGGTGACGGCGTGGTGGCCGAGCGGCGCATCTGGCTGTACCGGATAGCACGCGACGTACCGAGGCGGCCGTGAATTCAGCATGGTCGATGTCGATGCTGTTCGCCGTGGCCGGCGGCGGTGCGATCGGTTCGGTGACGCGATACCTGATCGGCGTCGTGCTGCAACGGGCCGGGAACGGGTTCCCGGTGTCGACCCTGCTCATCAACGTGGTGGGCAGCTTTCTCATTGGCGTATTTTCACGCCTGTTCGACGCACCCGATCACAATCCCGTGCTGCGAGTGGCACTCATCGTGGGCATCTGCGGTGGCTTCACCACCTTTTCGACGTTCAGCGCCGAAACGGTCACGCTGTTGCAGCAGGGAAGAGCCGGGCGGGCCGCGCTGTACGTCACGGTGAGCCTCGTCGCTGGCGTACTGGCCACCTTCGCCGGGCTGATGGTTGGCCGCGCCACGCGGGCTCTGTGACGTTGGCGAAAAGCAGGTAAAATCGGCTGCTATCCGTGGCTATTCGCTCATCTCCGTTCAGGCTGGAGTCGCCTGTTTCCGTTCCTATCCGGACCCGTTCCTCGCTTCGCGCCGAACGACGTACACACGCCAACGCAGAACAGCTCACATGACCGCTCCCACGATTCCCGCCGATCTCGCCGCCTGGTGCAGCGCCAACGATGCACGCGCACAGGACGAGCTGTTCGCGTTCCTTCGCATCCCGAGCGTCAGTGCGCGTTCCGAGCACAAGGCCGATTGCGCCGCAGCGGCACAGTTCGTCGCCGACGCACTCACGCGAATCGGCTTCACCGCCACCATCGAGCCGACGCCGGGGCATCCCATCGTGGTCGGTGAATGGCGCAAGGCCGGACCCGATGCGCCTACGTTGCTCGTGTACGGGCACTACGATGTGCAGCCGGCCGAACCCCTCGAGCTGTGGACCTCGCCGGCGTTCGAACCCACCGTGCGCGACGGTCGCATCTACGCGCGTGGATCGGTGGACGATAAGGGACAGCTATACCTGCATATCAAGGCCCTCGAGGCGCATCTCGCGGTGCGCGGCACGCTGCCCGTCAATGTGATCGTGCTGGCTGAAGGCGAAGAGGAAGTCGGCAGTGAAAACCTCGAGCAATTCCTCGAGCGCGAGAAAGCTCGGCTTGCCTGCGATGCCGTTGTGATCTCCGACTCCACCATGTTCGCGCCGGGGATTCCCAGCATCCTGTCGTCGCTGCGCGGCATGGCATATCTCGAAATCAACGTGCGGGGCGCCAATGGCGACCTGCACTCCGGGATGTACGGCGGTGCCGTCGTCAATCCGGCCATGGCCCTCGCGCGCATTCTGGCCAGCATGCACGATGCCGAGGGGCGCATCGCAATCCCGGGGTTCTACGACGACGTGCGTCCGTTCCCCGACGCGGTGCTCGCACAGATGCGCGAACTGCCGTTCAGCGACGAGCACCTCATGCACGAAGTCGGCGTGACCGCACTTGGTGGAGAACCCGGACACACCACGCTCGAACGGCTGTGGACGCGGCCCACCTGCGAGGTGAACGGCATGCTGAGCGGCTACACCGGTGAGGGCGCCAAGACCGTGTTGCCCGCGGTATCCATGGCGAAGGTCAGCTTCCGGCTCGTGCCCGATCAGAGCCCCGATGCCATCGCGGCGCTCGTGCGTGCGCACGTCGAGCGCGTGGCGCCGGCGGGTGTGACCGTGACCGTCGAGAACCTGCACGGTGGGCGCCCGTGGCGGGCCGACCTCAAGGGGCCGATCATCGAGGCCGGCAAGCGTGCCCTCGAAGCGGCCTTCGGACGGACGCCGGTCATCACCGGTGAAGGTGGAAGCATTCCCGTGGTGGGTGATTTCGAGCGCATCCTTGGTGCGCCCGTGCTGCTCATGGGCTTCGGATTGCCCGGGGAAAACGCCCACGCCCCCGACGAATGGATCAGTGTCGAGAACTACCTCGGCGGCATTCGCGCCGCCGCCACGTTACTCGACGAGTATCGGGCGGCGGCGCGTGAAGGCAATCCCAGTGGTGGATCAGCGTGAGTTAGAACGAGCCGAGGATATCGTCGGACGATCCATCATCATCATCGTCGAACGGAATCATCGCGGCCGCACTCATCGGGAAGACGTCATCCTGAGCGTGCATGCCGTTCGACGACGCACTCGAAACACGCGCCTTCACCAGCCCCTTGGTCGCTGGGCGAATCGGCGCCTTCGGAGTCGCTGACCCCTTCGCCGTGCCCGCCTTCGCAGCGGACGATGCACCGGCCTTCACTGGCGACTTCACTGGCGATTTCGCTGGCGTTGTCGGTGGCATCGCCGAACGGCGCGAGGAGAACGCCGGTGGTGCATGCCGCGCGGCCTGGCGGCGGGACGCCGACGTGACCGAGGGGTCGGCGTCGCGATGCGACGCGCGGGCGCGCACATCGAACTGCGACGCCAGCTCCTGCATTTCGCCAGCCTGTGCAGACAGTTCCGCCGCCGCACTCGCCGATTCCTCAGCGTTCGCGGCCGTACGTTGCGTCAGCCTCGCGATCTGATCCATCGATGACGTGACTTCGGCCAGCTCCTTCTGCTGCTCGGCCGCACCTTCGGCGATGTTGTTCATGATCGCCGAGGCGCGCTGCACGCCGGTTCGGATCTCGTGCAGACGCCGCGTGACACTTTCGTTCAGCTGCACGCCGGTCTCCGCCTTCTGCACCGACTCCTCGATCAGCGTCGCCGTGTTGCGCGACGCTTCCGACGCACGGATGGCGAGGCTGCGCACTTCGTCCGCCACCACCGCAAAGCCCTTGCCGGCGTCGCCGGCGCGGGCCGCTTCGACCGCGGCGTTCAAGGCCAGCAGGTTCGTCTGGAACGCGATCTCGTCGATCGTCTTCACAATCTTGGCGGTGGCATCTGCCGAGCGCTTGATCTCGGCCACGGCGTCCGCAAGCGCCGTCATCCGCTCCACACCCTGCTCGGTGTCCACGTTCGCACGCTCCATTGCCGCACGCGCTTCGTTGGCATCGGCCACATTCGCCTTCGTGCGGTCGTCCACCACCTTGAGGCGGTTCGAGACCTGATCAATCGCGCCGGCCTGATCGGACGCGCCACTCGCCAACTCCTGGCTGCCGTCACCGATCTCACGAGCCGCCGAGTTCACCTGGCCGATCGCGGTGGTCAGTGAGGCGAAGACTTCCGCGATATTCTCCAGCGCCATGTTGAGCGAATCCTTGATCGCCGCATGCTCGCCCACGTACTCGCCGGTCACACGCGCCGAGAGGTCACGGGCCGCCACACGCTCGAGCACCTGCTTGGCCTCGCTGATCGGCTCCACTACCGCGTCGAGCATCGCGTTCGTGCCCGAAATCAGCTGGGCATAGGCGCCGCGGAACTGCTGCGGGTTTCCGCGCGTGGCCAGTTCGCCATGCTTCGCCGCTTCGATCACGGCGTTGATCTCGCCGACCATGCCTTGCATCGTGTCCGTCGCATCGTTGATGCTCTTCGACAGCACGTCATGCGCCGAGCGCACCGTGACCTTCGACGTCAGATCGCCGGCCGCCAGTCGATCGGCCGCACGCGCCACGCCGCCGATGTACTCCAGCATCTCGCGGAAGGCGCCCGCCAGCGCGCCGATTTCATCCTGGCTGGTGATGTCGATGTTCTGTTCAAGTCGGCCACGGGCGATCTCCGTCGCCGCGGTAGACAGCGTCTGCATAGCGCCGATAATGCTGCGCAGCGTGCCAACCGCGAGCAGGCCTAGTGCGAGCAGCGACACGACCAGGACGACCGTCGTGACCCAGCGCGCCGTTTCCTGCAGCGTGCGGGCGTCGGCGAAGGCGGCGGTGATGGCCGCGTCCTTCGTCGTGGTGTGCTCCTGCAGCGCCTTCGACAGCGCGGCATGCTTCGTCGTCGCGTCCGCAGTGCCACCCACGACGTCTTTCGTCGCGCCGGTGATCACCCCGATGCTGGCGCTGCGCGCGGCGGCGGCATAGGTCGTGAAGTCGGCGCCGATCGCACGAATGGCAGCCGGGGCTACACTCGGGTTCGTGGCCAACGTGTCTGTCAACGCGAGGAAACGCGCCGCAATGCTGTCCGCAGCGACCACGGCGCCGGTGTCCCTGGCGCCGACCGCGTCCCGCAGCATCCGCTGGTACACGTCGAGCGTCGACTCGAGTCGGCGGCTGGCGTCGAGCGCCGGCGACGCCTGCTTCTCGATCCGCTCGAGCTGCGCCTGCGAACTCCGGCCAAGCACCACCGTCGTACCGAGGGTGACGAGGAAGCCGAGTGCGGCAACGACGGGGAGGGCCAGGATCTTGGCCCGGAGCGACAGAGTGCGAAACATGGGGGAATGACGAGGGACTACATGCGAGGGGCTCGGGCAGCGTTGCCGGGCACACCATCGTCTATGGGTATCGGATATTCCCCGACCGCACTTGAGCAATCGGCGGAAACCGTCACACTCCCGGCACCATTGTCATTCTCGCTTCTGGATGCGGGACCAGCGGTACACCGGTCGTCCCGTTCGGCGCGTCAAATCCACAGGTGGAATGCCACGCGGGGCGACGGAAATCCGTCGCCCCGCGTGGTTGGTATCACGACGTCGCTGGAACTCAGAGTCCGTCGAGCAGGGAATCGTTGTTCGTGGTGGCGGCGATGCGCTTGATGAGCCACTCCATGCCCGCTTGCGGCGGGAGTTGGTGCAGCCCGCGACGCAGCAGGTGCACCTTCTCGAGCTGATCGGGGCGATAGAGCTTCTCTTCACGTCGCGTGCCGCTGGTGCCGATGTCGAACGCCGGGAAAATGCGACGGTCGGCGAGCGAGCGATCGAGCTTGATCTCGCAGTTGCCGGTGCCCTTGAACTCCTCGAAGATCACGTCGTCCATGCGCGAGCCGGTTTCAACCAGCGCGGTGGAGATGATGGTGAGCGATCCACCACCATGTTGCGGCGCGATCATGCGCGCCGATCCGAAGAAGGCCTTCGGCTTCTGCATCGCATTGCTGTCGAGACCACCGGACATCGTGCGGCCGGTGCCACGCTCCACCGTATTGTAGGCGCGCGCCAGACGGGTGATCGAGTCGAGCACGATCACGACATCCTTGCCCTGTTCCACCATGCGGCGGGCGCGCTCGAGTGTCATTTCCGCCACTTCCACGTGCCGTTTGGGCGGCATGTCGAAGCTGGAGGCGACGACCTCGCCGTAGCCCCACGTAATCATCTCGCTCACTTCTTCGGGGCGCTCGTCCACCAGCAGCACGAGCAGCGCCGCCTGCGGATGGTTGATGGCCACGCCTTCCACGATCGCCTGCAGCAGCGTGGTTTTACCGGCGCGGGCCGGGGCCACGATGAGCGCTCGCTGGCCGTAGCCAATCGGTGCAATCAGGTCGATCGCGCGCCGCGTGAGTTCGGGGCCGGTCTTGGCCGGACGTCCCGTTTCCAGTGTCAGCTTCCGGTCGGGATAGCTGGCGGTGAGCGTATTGAAGTCGGGGCGCTTTTCCAGCACGACCGGCGAACCGTCGTTGAGCTGCTGCACCTCGATCACCACCTGGCGGCCGCGCGGATCGCGTCCGTAGGTCACGTCGAGCTTGTCACTGCGTCGCAGCTGATGCAGGCGCACCAGCGCCGGCGGCACGAACGGATCGGTCGGGTCGGGCAGGTAGCTATTGATGGCGCGACGCAGGAAGCCGCCGTCACGCGAGGGGTCGAACCAGCCGGACATCGTGCCTTCCGCCACCGCGGGCGTGGATGGCACGGACGGGGCACGCTCGGCCTGACCGTCGCCACCCTGCGGCGGACGGCCTTCCCCACCAGCACCACCGCGACGGAAGCGATTGCGTCCGCGACGTCCATTCCGACGGAAGCCGGCGTCGCCACCGCGATCCGGGCCGTTGCGATCGCCACGGTCACCACCACGATCCGGTCCCCGGTCGGGGCCCCGATCGGGTCCACGATCCGGTCGCTCCTGTGGCGCGGCCGATCCACCCAGCGGCGCACCGGTGCCACCGTCGGGACGTTCGCCGCGCGGTCCGCGGTCGCCACGCTCATGGCGATGACGTCCACGGTCGCGTTGACGGCCACCGCGGTCGGGACGGTCCGGCCGCGGGGGGCGATCGCCATACGGACGATCGGGGCTCGGCTCCGGACGCTCCGCGCTGCTGGCGGGCGGATTGGCCGGCCGGTCGAAGGCACGATCGTATCGATCGGCGCTGTCCAGACGAGGACGCTCGGCGGCCGGATCGAAGAACGCAGGAGGCGTCGTCGGCTCCGGTCGAGGCGCGGACCGCGGCCCAGGACGGCGTTCGCCGCGTGACTCGGAGCGAGGCTCGGCACGAGGCTCACTGGGCGCGTCACTGCGTGATTCGGCGCGAGGGGCGGGCGGAGCCGGCGGGGCGTCCCGTTCGACGCGGGCCGGAGCATCGGCGGCGGCGTCGGCCGCTGGACGACGCGGGGGCCGACCGCGGCGCGGACGAGGCGCCTCGTCGGGCGCTCCCGCCGTCGGCGGCGGTGGGGCGGCATCCCTCGGCGCGGGCGCCGACGGTGCATCGCGATACGGATTGTCATCCCCACCGGCATCGGGGGACGGCGCGGCACTGGTGCGGCTGCGGCGAATGGGGCGTTTGCGTTCGGTCATTCGAAAACTGCGAGTGGTACAGTGGGCTCCGTTCCGATCTGGAAGGGAGCGCGACGCCACAGCCGGCATGAAGACATGCACCACCATGGGCCGAAAGTTCGATGCCCCTGGCGGGCTCGAGGTGCGCGAGGAGCGCGGATATTGCGGGTCGCTTTGGACGGGGAGAGGCGTACCGTCGCACTTGCCGGAAAAGCCGTAGTTGCCTTCCGGTACCGCGGGGGATGAAACCCGGGCGTAGCCAGCCGATGTCGGTGGGCTTGTTACGCGCACTTCGACAAGCGTCGCGTGACACTAGGAGTATTACGATCCTGCTCCAATCGCGCAACCCATTATTCGTGTCCGTGACCTGACCGAATCACCGGATCTGTCTACTTTTCGACCATGATCGCTCCTCCTCTTGACCTCCCGGCTGCCCTCGCTGACGCGGTGGGCGCCTACGAAGCCTCCGGAAACGTCGGTGCTCTCATGGAGCGTCTGCATACGCTCCGTGCCACGGTCACGCCGGATGCCCTCGTGGCCGCCGCCGAGCCGTGGCTGCACATGCCCGAAGTCGCCGGCCCCCTCTATGAGCGCGTGGTGGACGAACAGCCCACCAACGCCCGCGCCCTCGTCATTCTGGCCAACGCCTACTGGCTCTCCGGCCGCGGTCCCGAAGTCGTCGGTGACCTGGCGAGTCGCGCCCTCGCGTCCGACCCACAGAATCGCGGCGCCTGGCATATGTGGGCACTGACCGAATCGAATCAGCGCGATCGGACGATCCGCTGGCTGCAGGTCACCCAACGCTTCCCCGAAGACCAGCTGGCCAAGGCGGCGCTCGCCGACAACGCCAGCTCGCTGGCTGCCGCTGAGCACGACAAGGAAGCCCTCGCGCTCGCGATTTCCGCGTACGAAGAGCTGTGGGCCAACTCGCCCACCGAGCAGCAGCGCGCGGCCCTGGAAACCGCGCTCGCCACCCTCCGCAATTACTCGCTGTGACCGACGCGCCGACCCCCAACACGCCGCCACACGATCACGTCGCGAGCGATCTCGTCGAAAGCGACGCCCTCGCGGAATTCCGCATGTTCCGCGAGCGCATGAACACGCGCATCCTCGGCGAAAACAATCTCGTTATCAATCGCTTCTTCAATCTCGACGGTCGCGCCTATGAAGGCGGCGCCCTGAGTGTGAAGACCAAGGAACTGCTCGGACTCGTGGCGTCGCTCGTGTTGCGCTGCGACGACTGCATTACCTACCACATCGTGCGCTGCGCCGAGGAAGGCGTGTCGCGCGACGAAGTGTTCGAGACGATGAGTATCGGGCTCATCGTCGGCGGCAGCATCGTGATTCCACATCTGCGGCGCGCCGTCGATCGCTGGGATGAAACCGAGAAGATGCGGGGCACGGCGTAGCCACCAGCAATCGCGCTACGGCTTCGCGACGGTTTTCGGGTTGCCGTCGGAGACGTAGCGCGCCCACTTGCCGGGCTTGTCCATCTGGTCGAGCGTGGCCGACAGTTTGGTGCCGCCCTGCAGCGGCACCCGCGGCAACGATTTGGGATTGAACTCCGGATCGAACGGGCTGCGCGCCGGACCACCGGCCACTTCGAACACGGCCTCGTGACGGTAGCGCACGTCGCGCTTGCTCTTCTTGTCGAACCACGAGCCATTGAACGCAAGCGCACGGTTCTTCGGCCAGAGCCCATAGGGCAGCGCGAACCCGCGCACCTTGTAACCGGGCATGGCGGAGTCGATCGCCATCGCGCCACGCGCCAGCTGTTCCTGCACTACGGCGTCGGAATACTTGTTGAGCTTCGCATGCCACAACGTGTGGTTGCACAGCTCAAACCCCTGCTGCGCGAGGAACTGCACTTTCTTGAGGCGCCATTCGGTCTTCTGACCGTCGATGCCCTTGTCGCCGAAGAACGCGTGGCCGGCCTCGGCCGCCGGCAGCATGCAGAACAGCCCCTTTGCTTTCCAGTCGGGGTGCGCCTTGATGAAGTCAAGCAGTATGCCGACGGCGCTCGTCGGATCGACCACCAGCGTGCCGTTGCGATCGATGTAGCGGAACTGGCTGGGTGACGCGTCGTCGAAGGTGAAGAGCACCGGCGTCTTGCCCGCCGGTACGTCCATCGTCTTATCGAGCATCTCCGACAGGTTCACGGGCACATAGCCGCGCGTATGCAGCTCACGCAGTTCGGCGCGGAAGCGCTCGCGCGACACTTTGTACGTGCCGTCGGCGGCGACGACCTGATGCCACTCGACGATCGGAATCCGTCCCAGTTCATTGGGGACACGCGGGCCCGTCGGCGTGGCCGGCTGCACTGTGCCAGCCTGTGCCTTGGCGGGCGCCGCTTTTTTCGGCCGAGCAGGCTGAACCCTGGCACTTTCTGGGTGCTCATAGCGTACGAAGGCACGCGGACGCGCGTGAGCCGTCGCCGGAAGAAGAGCTGTCATAACCAACGCGGCTGCTCCCACTGCCTGTAGGAAAATTGACAGGCGCGGCGTGGTGCGGACGATGCAGTAGTGGATACGAAGTTTCTGACGTGCCATGATCGCAGAGGAGTGTGATGGAGGCGAAAGATAACGACACACCGGCGCAGGCCGCGACACCTGTTGCGGCACCGGTGGTGTCGTGGCGCACGCGGCTGTTCAAGCCCATGCTCTACGCGGGGGCTCTCGTCGTGGCGGGGACACTCACCACCGCATCGTGGTGGTGGTCGTGCGGCTGGCAGGGTTGCCCTACGCCATCGCAGCTGCGCGCGTGGACGCCCACCGAGGGCGGTGCCCTCCTGGCGCGCGACAGTGCCTTTGTCAGTGCGCTTTCACCCGTGAATCGCACGAACGTTCCGCTCAGTCGTGTCCCGGCGCACGTGCAGGCGGCCTTCATCGCCGTCGAAGATCGGCGCTTTTACGCCCACCACGGGGTCGACTGGTACGGGGTCGGCCGCGCTACCGTGGCCAACATCATGGCCGGCAGCGTACGTGAAGGCGCCAGCACGATCACGATGCAGCTGGCCCGCAACGTGTTCCTGGGCAATCGCGCCACCGAGCGCACGTTCGGCCGCAAGTTGCTCGAATGGCGCTACGCCACGCTGCTCGAGGGATCGCTCTCCAAGCAGGACATTCTCGAGCGCTACCTCAACGCGATCTATCTCGGCAACGGCGTGTATGGGGTCGAGGGCGCGAGCCGCGACCTCTTCGGCAAATCGGTGGCCAATGTTTCGCTCAGCGACGCGGCGATGCTGGCCGGTCTCCCCAAGGCACCCTCGTCCTATTCGCCGCGTCGCGATCGATCACGCGCGTTGGCACGTCGCGCCGTGGTGTTTGACGTGCTCCTCCGCGAAGGCGTGGCCGACAGCGCCACCATGCAAGTGGCGCGCAACACGCCGCTCACGCTGGTGCGCGCGGAGTGGGCGCCGGCCCGCGCGGTTGATTCCTGGGCCGTCGAGGCCGTGCGCGTCACCCTCGATTCGCTGCGCAACGCGGGGGTGATTCCCAAGGCGCTCAACGATGCGCAGCTGCGCGTGTGGAGTACGATCGATCGCCGCGCGCAGATCGCCGGCGAGCGCGTGATCGCAGCGGGCGCCTGGCAGATCGATCAAGAGCGTGCGTATGGCGGGTTTTCCGTGACCAGCGCCGGTTCCCGCACGCAGGGCGCGCTGGTGGCACTCGATCCGGCCACCGGCGCCCTGCGGGCCGTGGTCGGTGGTCGTCGCATTGAGCGCAAGGGCTTCAACCGCGCGCTGCGTGCCAAGCGACAGCCGGGAAGCACCTTTAAGCCGTTCGTGTACGCCGAAGCGCTGCGGCAGGGCTTCACCGCCGCATCGATGCTCGAAGACGAACCGGTCGAGATCGACATCGGTCGCACCACATGGACGCCGGCGAACTACGGTGACGATTACGCGGGCCACATCACCATGCGTGACGCGCTCGCGCGTTCCGCCAACGCCGCCACCGTGCGTCTCAGCAGCAGGCTGAGCGTGCAGCGCATCGCCGATCTCGCGCACGCGCAGGGCATCGTGAGCGACTTGCCCATCGTGCCCGCGCTGGCGCTTGGCGCGGGAGCGGTCACGCCGCTCGAACTCACCGCCGCCTACGCGCCCTTCGGGAACGGCGGGACGCGCGTGAATCCGTATCTCGTCGAGCGTGTCGAAGACCAATTCGGACGCGTGATCTGGAGTCATCCGCGCACGGCCGGCGTCACGGTGCTCGACGCGACCGACGCGTTTCTCCTCACCTCCCTGCTGCAGGGCGTCGTCGATCGCGGCACCGGTCGTCCCGTGCGCGATGCCGGTATTCGCGGGCCGGTGGCGGGAAAGACCGGCACCACCAACGAAGGCACCGACGTCTGGTTCGTGGGTTACACGCCCACGCTCGTCGCCAGCGTCTGGTTCGGCGCCGATGATCCGCAGCCACTCGGCTGGAACGCGTCGGGTGGTCGTATGGCGGCGCCGGTGTGGGCGCGATTCCTGCGCGACGGGTGGCACAGTCCTGAGGAAGACAGCACGTGGGTGCAGCCCGCTGGCATCGAGACGAAGCAAATCGATATCGGCACGGGCAAGCTGGCCAGCGATTGGTGCGGACCGTCGCGCCGCGAATTCTTCGTGCGCGGCAGCGCCCCCAAGGCCTCGTGCGAAAACGATCCGTATCTCGCGATGCGTGACGCCGAGCCGCCTGACTGGCACGACAGTACCAGCGGAGGACCGGGCGAGATCGACCCCGCGCAGATTGTCGACGCCGTGGGCGGCGTCCTTGAATCCATCGGTGGCAATGCGAAGGCCCGCGCCGCCGCCGATCGCATCATGGTGGAGCTGCGAAAAGTGCAGCGTGACGCGGCGCGCGCGGCGCGCCGCGAGGCCGAGCGGCTGCGACGCCGCTGAGCACGAGGGGTTACAGCACGCCCAGCCACTCCTTCTCGAAGCCACCATAGCCCGGGAAGATTTTCGGGAGCTGCGCCGCACCGAGATGCTTCGATGCGATCTCACTGAACACCGCGCGGAAGTCGGTAGTGAGCGCGAGATCGCGTCCTTCGTACAGCTGCTCCGGCGCCAACCCCGGCCAACGACCGTGTACTTTCTGCGCCGACCGCAGTGATCCGCCGATCACGAACATCGCACCGGCGTGGCCGTGATCGGTGCCGCCGGTGCCGTTCTGTCGCACCGTGCGACCGAACTCCGAGCAGGTGAGAATCACCACGTCGTCCATGCGGTCGCCGAGGTCGGCGACCAAGGCGGCGATACTTTGCGAGAAGTCACCAAGTCGCGTGGCCAACTGCCCCTGCGCGCCGCCCTGATTCACGTGCGTATCCCAGCCGCCCACGTCGGCGAACGCCACTTCGAGCCCCACGCCCGACTTGATCAACTGCGCAATCTGCAGCAGCCGCTGACCGAACTGTGACCGCGGATATTCCACGCCGGCCGCCGGTCGATACTGCTGCGGGTTGGCGGCGCGCAGCACCTTCAGTGCCTCAAACATGTCGCTGCCGCTGCCGTGCACGAGGTCCGATGAGCCCGTGCGATACAACGCTTCGATGCGGCGCTGCGCTTCACCGCCGTTGGTGCGGATCGAGAACTCGTCGATGGAGTTCATCGCCACCACCGGGTTCGCTCCCTCCAGAATGCGCGGCGTCTGGGCGGTCATCGCCACGGCACGGAACGGCGCGGCCGCCGAGCCCGGTGCGCACGATGACGCCTCACACGTGCCTTGCACCGCGAGATACCGATTGAGCCAACCGTCCGTCGTGCCCTTACGATCGGGCGTGCCGGTTTCCATGTAATCTTGCGCATCAAAGTGCGACCGCGTGGCACTCGGACTGCCCACCGCGTGAATCGGCGCCAGCAGGCCACGATCCCACAGCGGCTTGAACGACGCCAGCGACGGATGCAGGCCGAAGAACCCGTCGAGATCGATCGCGCCCGCCGCGTTCGTCGAGCCGCCCACGCGCGCCGGTGTGGCAATCGCGAGCTGCGGTCGCGCCGCGTAGTAGCTCGTGTCGCCGAAGGGCACCAGCACGTTGAGCGCGTCGGCGGCACCGCGCTGAAAGAGCACGATCAGCGTCTTACCGCGCACGGCGCGCGGCAGCGCCATCGCCAGGGCGGTACGCCGCAGGAAACTCGGCGACAGCCCGAGCGTGACCAGCGACAGCGCGCCGCCCTTGAGAAACACCCGGCGATTCACCGGATTGTTGAAGGCAGACATGATCGGATTCCCGCTCAGCGGCGTTGAAATTCAGGAGCTCCGAGCGCGAGGCCAACGATCTGCGCAAATCCCGTGATCGATGGCAACGATCCGATCGACTGCGTCAGCGTGGCGCCGCGTTCCGGTCGCACCGCTTCGCGGCCAGCGGCCTGCTGTTGCTGTGCCACGGGCGCACGGGCGGCCCGGCGTGCACTGGCGGCCTGCTTGCGCGTGTTCGCCGTCATATCGCGACTGACCATGCCACCGATCATCGCATCATCATCGTCAGCCACTAGCAGCGAGTCGTTGGCGCCGCCATGTGACTGGAGAAACGGATTCGTGCCGGTCAGGAGCACCTGTCGCGTATCCGACGACACCGCGCCACCGAACAGTTCCTTGATCACGGCATCCACCTGATCCTCGCGCGACGACGTCGCGGTCTCCGCCGTGAGCGGCCACGCCGAGAGCGTGATGCCCGGTACGCGCCCCGAGGCCGCGGCCAGTCCGAAGTTGATGCGATTCAGAATCGCGCCGGTGTTCATCCAGGCGTCGCCGGTTTCCGGATAGCCGTTGGGCGCCTGATGGCCGAAAATCGGTTGGCCGAGGCGGCTCACCAGCTGCGACGAGCGCGGCGTGGCATCGGGCGGCGCCTGCATCGCGCGCATCGTGCTCGTTACTAGTTCGAACGGCGACTTCACTTTCGCGCGATAACTGGCCGACGCGAAGAACTCGGGGCTCGTGACAATGGTGCGCACCACCTCGCGGATATTGCCGTTGGTGCGACGGAACGTGGCCGTCGCACGCTCCACCAGCGCCGCCGGTGGCGTGTCACTCACGAAACGCCGCGCCAACTTGGTGGCGATGAACCTGGCCGTGCTCGGATGCGACGCCAGCAAATCGAGCACGGCTTCGCCTTCCTCGATGCCCCTGTTCGCCGCGAACGACGTGCCGAGGATGGTTTTGGCACTCGCGTCGTGCACCTCACCGCGAAAGGCGAAGCCGCCACCCTGCGCACCGCGCGCGATCGTCCATCCGGTGAGCGCGCGCGCTACCTCGATCACATCCTGCTGCGTGTAGCCGCCGTCCACGCCCAGCGTGTGCAGCTCCATGAGTTCCCGCGCGTAGTTCTCGTTCAATCCGCGCCGGCGTTGCGCCGCCTGCAGTAGTTGCGGGTTCTGCGCCATGCGCTGCTGCACCGCCGCCGCGCGTCGCGCCGCCTGACGCGCGTTCAATGAACGCGGCGCGGGGCGCAACGTGGGTCGCCCGCTGTCGGCCACGCTCTGCCAGTTGTCGAGGTAGTAGAGCATGGCCGGGCTCTTGGCCACGGCACCGAGCAGCTCACGGAACGTACCGAGGGCGTGGGGACGGATCGTCTGTGCGTCGTACTCCGGAAGGAAGTAGCGCGTGCGATCCTTGCCGGCGAACACGTTGAAGTGATTCTCCCAGAAATCGACCAGCACTTCGTTGAGCTGGCGCTCGCTCATCACCGCGCGCGCCACCCGGCTCGACGCGAGTTCGCCCAGAAAGGCGTACGACGGGCGACTCTGCCCGCGGAGCGTGGCGGAATCGGCCAGCAACTGCTCGCCCGTTTTGCCCAAGGACGTGAAGCGCGCCACGAACTGCTCGGTGGCGGCGTCGGGGATGCGTTCGGGGTACAGCTGCCGGTCGATCCAGGCATCGACCCCCATGGTGCGCACGGCGTCCACGTCGCCCGGGCGGGCGCCGAAGGCAAGACGGTTGAGGACGTGGTGCACCTGCTGGTCGGCCGTCTGCTCGCGGGATGCGATGACGCCAACGGATGCGGAGGACGCGGGGGACGTGTGCGGTGTAACGGTGGCGCAGCCGTTGGCGGTGGCCAGCGCGGCGAGGCACAGGGCCGCAGTGGGACGAAACGATGGGCGGAACAGCGGCACGCGTGAACCCTCGACTGAAGTCTTTGGTTATGACGGAAGGTCCACGGCATCGTTAACCCCGCCGCGCTTTATCTTTCTTCGACTATGGACCACGGCAACGCGCACGGCCGCTTCACAAAACTCATCGACGCCGCGCTCGCGGCCGGCACGCTCACCGCGATCGCGACCGGTGGCGCGCTGCTCGGTCTCGGTTGGCGTGAGGGCGAAGCGGGGCGCGTGTTCCGTCTCGCCGGGCGCGGGCTGCTCGAACGCGTCGGGGTGGCGTCGTCGGCCGCACCACTCACGTCCGTCGCGCTTGGGTATCTGCATCACTTGATCATCGCGACCGGCTGGGGCGTGCTCCTTGCACTGCTGGTGCTTCCGTTTCGCGGTGTGACACGCCTCGCAGCCGTCATGCTCGCCGCCGCGGGGTATGCGTCGCTCGCCCTCTGGGTGCTCCCGTCCACGTTACGAATTGGTTACGCGGTGACGGGAACGCCCTCCGGTGTGGTTGCCATTGGAGCGTCGGTTGCGGTCGCGCTACTGGGCGCCGTGTGGGTGGCCATCGGCGAAGGATACGACTGACGCACGATGGAGTTGGTGTGGTGTGGTTGGTGTTGCTCATCACTAGGTGGCCCGTCATTCACGTGGACGGCGCACGTGCCGGACGGATCGCCTGGTCAGTGCTTACGCTTTTTCGCACAGGAGGTAGAAACATGGACGTCCTCGTACGACTCGAGGCGCGTCCGACCGATTCGCCGGTAGTTGCGCACGTGAATTCCATTCCCGTGCTTCCATTCGGCACCCGCTCGCGGCGTGAAGTCGTAACGCTGTACGGCGTCGCCGACGCGCAGTCGCTGGCGCTGGCCCTCGCGGCCACCGTCGAGAGTGAACGCCTGGAAGTACACACGGGAGTCGTGCGCCATCTGGGCGTGTGGCCGGACCGCGGTGCGGTCGGTGATTCGGCGTGGCGGGATGGAACGACGGGTCGGTTGGTCACGCAGGATCTTGATATACCGCTGCTGACACTCGAGGCCCGTGCCTCCGAGCTGCTCGGCTCGTGTGGGTCGACACTCCGGCGCGTCGCGGCTGGCTTAGCCATGCCCGACTGGCCCGAAGGCACGGAGCGGGCCCTCAGCTTTTCGTTCGCATCCACCGATTCGGCCGCCTCGGGTGGAGCCGGACAGTCGCTAGAAGACGATGCCGGTGTCGAACGCTGGCTCGATTCCATCCGCCAGGCTGACACTTTCACTTTCGACGTCGAGGGAGACTGAATTCACACTTGCTTCGTCTATGAACGACGACGGGCCGCGAACACTTCACGTGATCGCGGCCCGTCTGTATTGGTAACCGAGCTACACCTTGTGGTAGCTGATGCGCGCCGCTTCCCGTCGATCCGCCCCTTCGTAAATCTCGAAGTCGCTAAAGAACGCCGGCGCTTCCTGCCCCAGCACGCGCAACGCCATCACCGCCAACCGACGGATCTCGAGCTCAGCCCCTTCGCTCGAGCGCAGCTCCAGCATCGTGCGCCACGCACGCGCGTTCGCCGTCACCACGATCTTCGTTTCCGTGCTGTTCGGCAGCACGCCGCGCGCGGCTTCACGCGCCATTTTGCGACGGTGCACTTTGTCGTCCACCCACGCGTACCGCGTCATCAGCGACTCGACCAGCGAGATATAGCTCTCCACCGCGCTGGTGACCTGCGCCCGCCACGCCTGCTCCAGCGGTTCGTCGCCGATCATGGCCGGCGGCATCACGAACTGGGCGTCACTTTCGTCGACGTAGCGCTGCGATAGCTGGGAATACGCGAAGCCCGCGCGGTGCCGCACCAACTCATGCGTGAGCGATCGGCTCACCCCTTCGAACAGAATCGAGTAGTTCGCATGCTCGAGCACGCTGCCGTGCCCCTGCTTTTTGATGTTCTCGAGATAGTCCCGCGTGGTCCGACCCGCCGGATTGCGCTGACTCATGTAGCAGAGACGGCCGGCAAACTCGGCGAGCCGCTCGCCGTCGGTAGACTCACCGATCCATTGCACCGGGAGATGGCTGGCCTCGACAAACTGGGGACGGGCGAGCACGGTGATCTTGGGCTCGCGGAGAATCGCGGCGTCAGAGAGCGGCATGGCAGAGAAATCGGGTGAATGAGGCGCTGGCGTCGGTATGGTACTACCGTAATATCGCCAATATCGTCGGCGGCGCACCCACCTCAGGCCGTCTGGCTCCCCTTAGCTGTCCCCATGTCCGAACGCACTCCTGATCGCACGCTGCAAGACGAGCTTCAACAGTCGCGGCCATTCCGCTCCCAGTCTCAGGAAGCGACGATCGCCCTAATGCGTACGGCCTCAGTCGTGAGCCGGCGATTCGCCCGGGTCGTGGAGCCGCACGGCCTGAGTCTCGCCCAGTACAACGTGCTCCGTATCCTGCGGGGCGCCGGCCCCGAGGGACTGCCCACGCTGGCCATTCGCGACCGTATGATCGACGAGGGGTCAACCGTGACCCGTCTGCTCGACAAGCTGGAGCAAGCCTCGCTCGTCACCCGCGATCGCTCCCGCCCCGACCGCCGTCAGGTCGTGTGCCAGATCACGAAGCAGGGAGAGGCGCTGCTGGCTACGCTCGACCCGCAAATCGACGCCACCGATCTCTCGTCGATGGCCATGCTTACACCGGATCAACGCGCCGCCCTGCTCGCCCTGCTCACCGCCGTTCGCCAGGAATTGGGCGATTGATCGCGCTTCCATAGCGCCAGTTAAGCGCCATTAAAGAAGCTACATCAGAACAGCTGCACCCAAGAGCGGTGCTTCGAGCGCGACGGCACCGACTGACCCCCCATGGCCTTGTCGATCGCGCACGCTGAATAATTCAGGCTGGCATTGCCACTGATCTTGGTGTCGCCGCCGTCTTCGTTGCGCGAAACCAGGGCCCCGTACAGTTCCATCGTGCCCTCGGCCTCGAACTCGTCACGTACCAGAATCACACCGGCGAACACGAAGTTGCCGCGAATGCGGAGGCGTCCGTCCACGATCAACAGCCCCTGCCCGCTACCGCTCGTGAGGTCGAGATCGCCCGCGGAGTAGATGACGGGGAAGTAGTTCTGGCAACCCACCACCGCGCTTTTGCTGCGACTGGGTTCGCCCCAGTTCGACGCGCTGTAGGTGCAGGTCTTCTCGCTGCCCACTGGCGACGGCTTCACTTTGTCGCTCGCCTTGATGGTCGCGCGGGCCACCAGCGACTCCCAGCTCTCCGTGCCAAAAGTGGTCAGCGCGTTTTTGTCGCTCAAGCTGGGATCGGCATAGGTGCCGCCGACCACTTGGCTCTCCTCCTTCTTCACTTCGGGTGTCTCCCCGGGCTTGTAGCTGATAGCGAACGTGTCGCGCGCGCTGGCACAGGCCAGCCAGCCGGGGGGCGTGGTATTCTTGCCCGTGAGGGAGGATGACCCACCGATCTCGACCTCGCCGAGCGAGGTCAGGACACTGCCCGCCATGAGCGCCGAACCCGCCACCCGCACCAACATCGACACCTGACGTTGCGATTCGAGTTGCCCGTTGCCGACACTCGAACGCCCCAGTGAACTCACCAGGAACGTGGTCGCGTTGAGGCGCATCACCGCCACCTTCGCCGTGTCACCAGCCGTGACGACCACGTTGCTCGAGTCGATGCCGCCAACGGCGAGTGCGCTGCGCGCCGCCGTCCAGTTTTCCAGCTGGCCGTTCAACCCGTACTCGGCGATCGTCAGCGCACGCTGCTGCGAGAGCATGTTTCGCCCCGCTTTGAACTCATGCATCGTTCCCATGATCGCGCTGAGCGACAGCACGGCCAGCAGCACCATGGCGATGATCACGAACATCAGGGCGCTGCCGCGGCGCTCGCGGACCAATCGTTGGGCGTTCATCGGCGATTCCGGAGGGCTATGCTCACGAGGAGCGAGTCGAGGACTTCGGTGGAGCTCGAACCCATGACGCCGGAACTGCGTTCACCGGCAGCGCGCGCCACGACGTCGATACGGGAAATGCGGTTGCTGGAGCCGACCGCCGTCACGGCCACGCCGAGGCTGTCGTACATCGCGAGACCAAGGCCACCGGTGCCGGCGGCACTGGCGGCTTGAAACGGCCCCGCCACCGGAACGGCAGCCGTCCACGCCCCGCCGGTGTACTCGGAGCGGCCCAGATACCAGGCGCCCGATGTCTGTGTCGCCAGCGCATAGCGCGTGGTCCGTAGCAACCGAAGCGGCGCCCCGGCCACCACGGAGTCGGGCAGGTTCGGCGTCACGGCAAGGCGCAGGCGCGACTTCCCGGCATCGAGCGTGGCATCCACGTACGGCGACGGGGAACAGGTCGTCGTACTGCTCGAGACGCTCGTGATCCGATGCGCCGACCAGTACTCGCCGGACACCCCGGACGAATCGTTGCGCAACACGACCACGGAGTCCCCGACCGCCGGATCACTCGTAAAGTTGGACAATTGCATCCGTGCCGTATTCGTCGGCACCAGATCCAACTGGGCACGCGTCGGTGTCGCACATACGACCGCCGCGCCCAGTAAGCCGCGAAAGGTGATCGACATGCGATCGAACGTCACGATATCGCCCGCCGCCGAGGACACACTACGCAGGTCGGCCGACAGCATCGTGACCGCGGTCCGCAGTTCGCGGCGCACATCCATTTGCTGCGTCGTGCGCTGGAAGAATCGCTGCTGCCCCACCATCACGGCCGTCACCATGGTGCCGAGCAGCCCTAGGATGGTCATCGTAATGAGCAGCTCGACGAGCGTGAAGCCGCTCCGGCGCGGTCGACGCGGATGCATCATCGGCAGGCCACGATCGTGGTATACACCATGGGCTTCGTCTGTCGCGGAATGGTTACCGTGACCTCAACGACGGCCGTGTTCACGCCCTGCGTGACGACCCAGGATTCCTGAATGCCGCGCGTGGTACGGGTGGCTGAGGCCACGCCCGACTGCGACAGATTGCTGCACGACAAACTGGAGAGCGAATCCAGACGTGACTGTGCCACGGCGGCCGCGATCGACTGACGCCGACCACCGCCCATCTGCTTCGCCACGGCGTTGGACGTCGACAGCAACCCACCGACCGCGACCATCAGAAGCACGAAGGCGATCAACACCTCGATAATCGAAGAGCCGCGTCGTACGCGGCGCCTCATAGTTGGCACCCGCGCCGGATCACCACGCCGGCGCCACTCACGCACACGGTATCGGCATAGCTGCCGAGCGTGATCTGATACTTCGCAATCGTCCCACTCACTGGGGTCACCAGACCGCGGGCGTCGAACGCGATACTCGTCGGGGCCGTGCCGATCGCGGTCACGGCGGTACCGAACGTCGAGCTAAAGAGCAGCGGCCGTACGACTTGGGTCGACGTATTCGTCAGTCCGCTCAAGACGGTCACCCCCAGGGTGTTCCCGCTCAAGGAGAGCGTGGAGCGCTTCCCCTTCTGCATCGCCGAGGCGCGCGCGGTGGCGAACGCCGCCTCCAGCGTTTCACGGCTGCCACGCAGCGCCGTCCGAGCCTTCAGCTCCGTGATCTTCGGAACCGTGATCACGAACAAGGTCCCCATGATCGCGACGACCATGAGGACTTCGGCGAGTGTGAACCCGCGGGGGCGAGACTGAACGTCGGAGATGGGCACAGGTATTGAAGGGTGTCGGCCGCAGACGACCTAATCTTGAGTCCCGTGGCGCTCAAAATTTTGCCGTTTCGCTCGTGGCTCATGAGCGGTGTCTACTCTCGAACGCACGAGAGGACCGACCGTCACTTTCCTGAAATTGGAATACTGCCAAACGCCCCAATCCGTCGGGTGCCCAGCGGGCGCTAGCCCTCGATCGCGTCCAACCGGAAGCGGTTCCAGCTCCGCGTGCGCTCGATCTCGTCGAGCGCCGCGCGGGCGGCGGCGGGCAGTGGCACCGCGTCGGGATCATGCCGCAGCGCCGTGATCGGGCGGTCGCCATCGCGGGCGATCTTGCAGCCCGGGTTGAGCACCCCCGACGGATCCGCCGCGTCCTTCACATGCGTGAAGGCCGCCCGCGCCTCGAGCCCCCACACGCGGTCCATCAGCGGCGCCCGCAGGCGCCCATCCCCATGCTCGCCCGCCAACGTGCCACCCAGCACGGCCGTGAGCTCGCAGACGCGATCCAGAATCCCATGCACGCGATCCCGCCATCCCGTGCGCGTGACGTCCACCAGGGGATTCACATGGGCGTGTGCATCGCCCGCGTGGCCGAAGATCACCCCCGGCATCTCGAAGTGATCGAGCGCGCGGCGCACGCCCCGCACGTAGTCGGCAAATCGGTCGGGGGGCACGCAGCCGTCTTCGATGAACTGCATGGAGCGCAGTCGGGGCGCGAGGCGCGACAGGATGGGACTCGCAGCATGGCGCAGCGCCCACAACCGATGCTCGTCGTCGGCCTCGACCGCCGTGTGGACCTCGCTCGCGCCATGGCGGGTGGCCCGTGCTGCCAGCTGGGTCATGGCGTGCAGCGTCGCGGTCGCCGATTCGCCCTCCACCTCCATCAGCAGCACCGCCTCGGCGTGCGATGGAATGCCCGTCGGCCCATCGGTCGCCGCCACGTCGAGAAAGCTGCGATCCAACATCTCGCAGGCCGTCGCGCCATCGAGCCGAGCCTCGACCGCACAGGCGGTGGCCGCCTCCAGCGAGTCGAAGATCGCCAGAATCGTGGCGGTCGCCCCCGCCACCGGAATCAGCGCCAGCTCCACTTCTGTAAAGAGGGCGAGCGTGCCCTCGCTGCCGACTAACAGATCTACCAGATGTCCGTCGGCGCGCAGCGCGTCGGCGATCGCATACCCCGACGACTCCTTCCGCACGCCGGCATGCGCCAGCGCAGTCGCCGGGATCTCGCTCCCGAGTTGGGCCCTGATCTGCGACAGCGCGTTCGAGAGCCGCCGCACGGCGGGCACGCCAATCGGCCACGGCGCATCACGCCGCACCCACACATCGGTCCCGTCGTCGAACACGCACCGGACGCCCAGTACCCATGGTCGTGTCGCGCCGAACTTGAGCGTCCGCGCGCCCGCGGCGTTGGCGCCCACCATACCGCCGATCGTGCAAAACCGGCCGCTCGAGGGGTCCACCGGAAATCGCAACCCCTCGCGCCGCGCGGCGTCGTCGATCTCGCCACGCGTCGCGCCGGCACCGACCCGGATACGCCGCGCATCGACATCGACCGGGCCGAGCCCTCGTAAGCGGCTCAGGTCCACGATTACGCCGGGGCCCACGGCGCCGGCGGCCATGCCGCTCCCCGAGCCGCGCGGCATCAGCGCCACGCCCTCGCGCTTGCTCCATCGCATGAGCGCCGGCACGTCGTCGGCGTCGGCCGGTACCGCCACCCCCGCCGGCACACACCGCGCGATCCCGGCACCCTCGGCATACATCGCCCGGGCAAGCAGGTCGGTGCGCAACACACCACGGAAATCGGCAGGCGACTCGATCACCTATGGAACCTCGTGCCCCCCCAGCGACCGCGGCAAGGCCTGTGGGGCCCCGACCTGTGTATTCGACAGACTCCCCGTCCAGACTTGGTGACGCACGACGGCCGCCTATCGTATCTTGCACGACATGACACTGCCGACCGCCGTCTCTGCCGCGCTTGCCCAGCGCGATGCCGCCCGCTTCTGCGAGGCCATCCTGCCGGCCGTGTCACGCACCTTCGCCCTCGGCATCAAAGTGCTCCCTGGTGCCCTCGGGCAGGCGGTGCTCGACGCGTACCTATTGTGCCGCATCGCCGACACGGTTGAGGACGCCCCAGCGGTTGATCCGCAGGTGAAGGCTGCGCTGTTCGACGACTTTTTGGCGGCCTTCGATGACGCCGCCGCGCTTGAGCGGTTTCTGCAGGGGGTAAAGCCGCTCGTCGGCGACGAGGCGCACCTGTCGCTCACGCTCAACGCCGATCTCGTTTTTGCCCACTTCTCGGTGCTGCCGCCGAAAACGCGCGCCGTGGTGCAGAAATGGGTTGCCGAGATGGCGATCGGCATGCGCAAGTTCGTGCTGCTGTATCCCGACGGCATTCGCATTCAGACCGTCGAGGAGTACAAGGAGTACTGCTACTACGTGGCAGGGACGGTGGGCTACATGCTCACCGATCTGTGGCATGAACATTCGTCGCACATCGGCACCAAGCGCTACGCCATTCTGCGCGAGCGGTGTCGTGCATTCGCGGAGGCGCTGCAGACGGTGAACATCCTCAAGGATGTCGCGGTCGATGCGGAGCAGGAGAACTCGGTGTACGTACCCGAGGAGCTGTTACGCGCGTACGGCAGCTCGCAGAGCCGCATTCTGGCGCCGGAACTGATCGCGAAGAACCGCGAAGCGCTCACGCAGCTCATCCAGCTGGCGTGGCACGATCTCGAAGAGGCGCGCATGTATCTGCTGCTCATTCCGCGCCGCGCCATTTCGATCCGCCTGTTCTGTATTCTGCCGTTGCTGCTGGCCTACGCCACGCTGCGCGATCTGGTGCAGAGCACAGCCATGCTCAAGCCGGGCGGCTCGGTCAAGATTTCGCGTCGCGAAGTGAAGTCGCTGCTCATGACCGGCTCGATGCTCGTCATGAGCAACACGGGCGTGCGCTGGCTGGTGGAACGCGTGCGCCGTCGCGCCTTCGTGCTGGAGCTGGTTACCTCGCCGTAATCTGCGTCACGACCTTTTGTAGCAGATTTGGCGGTTCTTTCATGCGATCTTGCTCCAGTTCGTCGAGCAATTGTTCGATGCGCAGATGCATACGGTCGACCGCGTGGCGATAGGCGCGTCGCAGTGCCCGCCAGCCAACGAATCCGCCACCGCCTACGAAGGCGGTGAGTCCGGCGAGGATGCCGGTACCGGCGCCAGTGCTGACCAGTAAGAGCACCGGCACCGCGATGACGGCGTACAGCACGCCGAGGGCGATCACCAGCGCCACGGCCTGATTGCGTTGCATGCGGCGCATACCGGCGATGTCGGCATCGAGTCGGACCACGCTGCGAGCGCTGTCGATGGATGTGACGCTGGCCGTGAGTTGATCTACCCGCACGAGATCGAAGCGCCGACCGCCCACGCCGAACGACCGCAGGAAATTGCCAAACGGATCGCGGCGCGGCTCCCAGCTCTGGCGGTCGCCGATGCGACGACGCGTGGAGAGTGACTCCATGCGCGGCATCCATGCATCGAGTCGACGCAAGATGTCGTCGGGCGTACCCGGCACTGTGCGCTGCGCGCCCAGTGACGCCGGCCCCAGGCTGTCGAGCAGCGGGCCTGTGTCGATCTCCGTCATCGGCAGGCGGGCCCGTTCCTCGGCGATCGCTTGACGCACATGCGCCAGATCGAGCCCGACCTCCTTGGCGATTTCAAGCAGGCGCTCTTCCGACACGCTTTCGACGCCGTCGGCGGTGGTGGTCTGCAGCTCGCTGGCGCGGGCCAGCACGCGCTCGAGCGCGGTGCGCGGAATGTCAGCCATGAATCCGGGAAACCAGAGGGACGCGAATCAGCACTAGATGCCGCTCAAAATGATATCGATTTGCCGCTGCAAGGCCTCGCGCATGGCCGGCGGCAGCGCGAAGCCGGAGTCGAAGAGGGCGCTGTACGTCGCGGTGCCCGAACGGCGGATGTCGGCCTGCTCCACGTAATATCGCATGTACCCGTCGCGCAGTTCCGGCGCGATGGCCGCCAACAGCATCGCGCCCGCCTGCACCTGGCCCATCGAGACATAGCGGTCCGCGGTGCCCGCGCGCTGTTCGGCCGGTGTCGTGTTGTCCGCAACCACCGTACCGACCAGCGAGCCGGTGATCTCGTGCGCCAGCACGTACAACACCTGCACCGCATCGGCACTGCGGGCGGGGAAGGGCACCGCCACCATCGTTTGCCGGTTCGGCCCCGCGGCCGTGCGCCCTTCGCCGCCGATCGGCAGCGACAACAGCACATCGCCCTGCCGCTGCGACGTGTTGTTCAGGAATCGCTCGAACTTCGGGCGATACACCTGGTGCCACAGACTGTCCACTGACGTAATCACGGGCGCACGCGTGCGCAGCAGGCGCGAATGCTCGGCGCTGAAGAATTGGTCTTGTTCATCCACCACGCCGGCCAGAAACAGGCGAAGCCACTCACGATCAGCCGCGGTCGGAAACATCGACGCGATGAGCGCCACGCGGGCTTGCGTTTCGCGATCAGGAGCCCGTCGCGGATCACCCGCGAACTGCAGGAACCGTTCGATCGCATACTTCATGGCATCCCAGTTCGCGAATTCGAACGGGAGAAACTGCGCCGTCAGATAGCCGCCGGTCAGTGGCAACCGCTTGGCGAGCGTCGCGCGATTCGCATCGAGGCTCGTGAGCACATTGCGCTGGTTCTTCACCACGACCAGCGAGTCGCGATAGCCGCTCCGATACAACCGCACGCGGGTCGTGTCTTCACTGATCAGCGCGAACGCATGCAACCACAGGTCGATGTGCTCCGCGGTGCGCACGGGCCAGCGGAGTGGCGGCTGAGCCGACGGTGCCACGGGAGATCCGCTGGCGGACGCCGCGCCGTTCGGGCCGATCGGCCCTCCCATCGGCGCTCCAACGGGGATCGCCGACGCACACGCCCCGCACAGGGCGAGCGCCGACGCGGCGACGAGCGCGTGATGCACCAATGACCGGACAGGCAACACGTGAGGCATACACGAGTATACACCTCACGTCATGAACAGGATTCCCCGGACGATAGAGAACTAGCCGGCTCGTCGGATCGGTATGGCGATATCGGGAAGATCGGCGCCGCGCCCGCAGGTCACGCAGAAACGCCAGTTGACGTCGAGCTCGGTGCTGCAGGCGGGACAGTGCCGCTTGGTCATATCCATACCGCAATGCGGGCAGAACGTCATGCGGCGGTTGTCCGGCAGGCGATTCCCGCAGAAGCGACAGCCGCACGGCTTGGTCTCAGCCTTGAGCTCACCCGTACGGTCACTGATATCGGTCGTCGGCGGGGTCGCGAAGCGCTCCGTGCCGACCGAGGTGGCCTGCTTGGCCAGCTTCAGCGAGGTCGTGGCCCAGGCCCGCACCAACGAGATCGACGGCGACGGCGATGCAAGGGCCTGCGCGCAGGCCGTCCGCAGCTCGGACTCGGTCTGCAGATAGCCGCGCTCGCCTCCGATCAGGCGAAGCACCGCTCGCTCGAAGGCGTCGGCACCGCCGTCCGCCATTTCACGGCGCGCGTCGCGAAAGGGCAGCAGCCGCTCCTCGAGATCGGTGAGCGTGAAGCCCTGCCCCAAGAGATGCGGGTACTGCGTGCGCACGGTGCGCGAGAGGCGAAAGGCGAGACGATCGAGATCGTCCAGCGAGCGGGACACAACGCTCATCGGCTGTCAGACGCCTGAAAACGCGTGTCGACGTCGTTCCCCATGCGCTCACGGGTCTCGCCGCCGATGCGATCAAGGACTCGCTCGGCCACGTTCTTTTCGTTCGCGTGCGCGTCCTTCCATCCATAGCCGTATCCCATGGCTACGCCGACCGCGAGGATGACTAGATACTTGAGCATGAGCGTCCGGTGTTAGACCGGCACTCATGCGCCGGAGTCCTTACGTCATTCGACGCGCAGTCTTGGCCCCGGGTAACGCGGCCGCCGGGGCAAACGCGTCCGGCGCGGGAAACGGTGACAAGGGGGCCCGCTTGGTGTTGGCCCGGACCGGCTGGGCGGCCCACCACTCCTCGAACGACGACACGACGAGTCCATCCGATCGGTCCTGCACCGCGGCCGCCCGCGTGGCCAAATGATTGGCATACTCGTTCTGCGGATGGCCGGCGTGCCCCTTCACCCACGCCCACTGGGTCTCGTGCATGGCCACGGCATCGACGGCCGCCTGCCAGAGCTCCACGTTTTCGACGGGACCCTGGGCACGTTTCCAGCCCCGCGCCATCCACCCGCGCACCCAGGACGTCATGCCGTCCACGATGTAGCGCGAATCGGTCGTGAAGAGCACCGACAGCGGATTGCCCTTCCGCGACATCGCCTCATAGCTGTCGATCACCGAGCGCAGCGCCATCCGGTTGTTCGTGGTGTCGGGTTCCGACGCCCACAGATCGAAGCGTTGCACCGCCCCGTCGGCCCGACGGAATTCGATCAGCGCGCCCAGTCCGCCGGGGGTATCACCACTCTTGCCGTTGCCGAGACACGATTCGTCGGCGAACACCGCGACCAAGGGATACTTCGCGCTCACTTCACGATCTCCATGCCGTCCAGTTCATCGATGTAGATCTCGAGCAGACTGCCGGTGCTCGGATGACGTGCCACGATCAGCTCGCGTCCGTTCTGCAGCCGAAGGCGCTCGGGGATCACCAGGAACTCGGTGCCGCGGCGATAGAGCTGAAGGCGCGTCCCATCCGTGATGGCGCGCTCAAGCTTGTCGTATTGGAGGACGGAGAGGTGCATAAGTCACTGCAAGGTACAAGGGCGGTAGGGGCGAGAGGCGGCTGCGGGCCGTGGGCTGCGGGCTTGGGGCCGTGGGTACTGGGTACTGGGTAATGGGTCGGAACCCAAAACCCAGAACACAAAACCCATTACCTCGAACCAACAGCCAACAGCTCACAGCCGCTGTTCCTGCGGGCTGTGGGCTTGGGGCTGTTGGTATTGGGTAGTGAGTAGTGGGTACTGGGTGTTGGGGAGCGGGTTCGAGAACCCAAAGCTCGTTACTTCCCCCACCCCTCGCATACCGTTTCCAGTATCGCCGTGGCGCGCTCGAGGTCCGCGATTTCCACCCACTCGGTGGCCGAATGCGCGCGCGAGATATCCCCGGGCCCAAAGCAGAGCGCCGGTATGCCCGCCTCGGCGAACAGCGCGGCATCGGTCCAGCACGACAATCCCGCGATGGTGGGCGCCACGCCTGCCGCTGTACAGGCCGCGCGCATCGAGGCGATCAGCGGGGCCTCGCCGTCGAGATCGAGCGGAGGCTGGGCGCACACCAGCGCGACATCGGCCCGAAAGTCCGGCCGCGAGGCGGCAAGGGTATCGCACAGCGCGCGGATATCGGCCAGCGCCTGCTCGCCACTCTCGCCGGGCAGCGTGCGACGTTCAAGGCGCAGCGCGCAGCGTTCGGCGTAGGTGGACCAGCCGGTTCCGCCCGCGATCGACGACGCGTGCAGCGAGGCGCGGCCCAACAGCGGGTGCACGCGGGAGGTGAGCACGTCGCGTTCGTATTGATCGAGGGCGGCCAGCAGCAGACCGGCATGACGGTTCGCATCGATGCCCACGTCGTAGCGACTGCCGTGGGCGGCGCGACCATGCAGCACCACTTCGATCCAGGCGAAGCCTTTGTGCGCGGGTGCGATCGCCATGCGGGTGGGCTCGGTGATGATCGCACCGGTCGCGCGAAGTCCTTGGGCAAGCAACGCCCGCGTCCCGATCGACTCGTACTCTTCGTCGCACACGGCCGTCACGATGATCTCACTGGCCAGCGAACCACGCGCGGCGGCGCGGGCGGCGGCCACGCACATGGCCGCCACGCCGCCTTTCATGTCGGTCGAGCCGCGCCCGAACAGGTTGCCGTCTCGCACCTCGGGCACGAATGGCGCGTGCGACATGCCGTCCACGCCGACGACATCGAGATGGCCATTCAAGATGAGCGGCGTACGGCCGGTGGGGCCGATGCGCGCGATCACGTTGGCTCGGCCGGGGGCGATCTCCTGCAGCGACACCGCGAAGCCCCACGCATGCAGCACGCCGGCCAGGTGCGTGGCACAGGCGAGTTCACCCGGCCCATCGGGCACGAGTGACGGATTGCGCGAATCGATTGCGACCAGCGAAGCGGTCAGCGCGACGGGATCGAGCGGATATCGGTGCGTCACGACCTACAGTCTAGGCGTCGGGCGAGAGCTGCGACACCTCTACCCCGCGCGCGGCGATGCGCCACGGCAACACCTCGCCGAACGGCGAGACGGCCTCGGCCACGCGAGCCACGTCGTCGGCATCACTCACGATCATCACGCAACCGCCGCCGCTGGCGCCGAGGGCCTTCAGTCCCTGAGCGCCAGCGGCGCGGGCCGCGCGCTCGAGCACGTCGATGCGTTCGGTGGTGATGCGCGGATGCAGGGCACGCTGATGGATCCAGTGCTCGTCCACGAGTGCGCCCAACGCGGTCACGTCGGCCGCATGCAATGCGCGTCGCATCTCGCGGGCCAACGCACCCATCCGATCGAGCGCCTCCACGACGCGCGGCGAGCGAGCGCGATAGGCGTCGAGTACGGCCGTGATGGTGTCCCCTGAAATGCGCGACTCGCCCGTGTACACGAGGGTGATGCGCGCCTCGAGCGCGGCGTGTGCGGCGGCAGACAGTGGAATCTGTTCCACCAATACGGTGTCGCCTGACACGCGGTCGCCGAACGTCAGACCCAACGCGCCGCCAAAGGCGGCGGCGTAGTGATCCTGACGGCCGCCGGCGATGCCCAGTTCGTCCACCTCGATTGCGCGACTCCACTCCGCGAGCCACGCCGGATGCGGGTGGTGTGCCTGCGCGGTGGCGCTGTCCGCCGCGGTGGCGGCGGCGAGGGCTGCCGCGAGGGCGACGCCGGCCGCAGAGGATCCGCCAAGTCCCGCGCCGATCGGGAAGTCGCTCGCGATGGTGACCCGCCCCTCGTAGCCGGCGCGGCGCAACGCGGCGGAGACCAGCGGCAGCCGGTTCGCCTCAGGTGGGCCCGGTTCGAGGGTAACGCGGGCCCGCCGTTCGATGGCGAGGTTACAAACAAAGCCGCCTCGCTCTCCGGGATAGGGTGGGACATCTGTCCACCCTCCTCCGAAGTCGAGGCGACTCGGTGCCGACGCGGCAAACACGTCGAACTACTTCTTCTTGGCCGGCGCCTTCTTCGCGGGAGCTTTGGCCGCCGGCTTGGCGGGGGCCTTGGCGGGGGCCTTCGCCGGAGCCTTGGCCGGAGCCTTGGCCGGAGCCTTGGCCGGAGCCTTGGCCGGAGCCTTGGCCGGAGCCTTCACCGGAGCCTTCACCGGAGCCTTCACCGGAGCCTTGGCCGGAGCCTTGGCGGGCGCCTTGGCCGGAGCCTTGGCGGGCGCCTTGGCCGGAGCCTTCGCGGGCGCCTTCACCGCGCCCTTCGCCGGAGCCGCGGCCTTGGCCGGTGCTTTCGCCGAAGGTGCGGCCTTGGCCGGAGCCGCCGCCTTCGTGGCCGGCGCCTTTGCCGGAGCCGCCGGTTTGGCTTCGGCCTTGGCCTCAGCCTTGACCTCGGCCTTCGGAGTCGGCTTGGCCTCGACCGGTGCCTCGACGACCTCGACTTTCGGCACCGGCGGCTTCGGCGCCGGCTTTGGCGGGAGCGGCGCGAAGGTGACCTTATCCGACGGCTTCTGCGGTTCGATGCGCATGGCGGCCCGCGCTTCGAGGGCTGCTTCAGCGGCGGCCGCAGGCGCCGTGACTGCCTTCGGCAGCTGGCCGAGTGGGACCGGCTTGGGCGGCGGCGCTTTCGGGCCGGGAATCGGCAGGGAGCCGTGCTTCGCGATGTACGCGGCTTCAGCCTGTTGAATCAGCACTTCGGCTTCTTCCTGACCCATCTGGCCGCGGCGGACCATATAGTTGATCAGGTCGCGCGCACTCTCGATCGCGAAGGCGCTGAACCCAGCCGCCGCACCGATCACCTCACGCATGGCGCCGGCCATCTTGCTGCCGGCTTCCAAGCTGATCTCGTGCGCTCGCTGTGCCATCTCGGCCGCGGTGTCGCGTGCGTCTGCAGCCCGATGCCCAGGGCCACGGCGCGGAGCCGGACTGGCAGGAGGTGCGTCACCTTCGGTGATCGTGTCGTCGTCAGCCTGCGGCAAATCGGCCATGGGTCGAACGCACTCCTTCCGCCAGCAATGGAGGTAGAGGTGAACGTCCGACTTTTCTACGGAGGGGTACTGCTCAGGCCTCAATAGTATGGTCCACGCCCACCAGAACGGGGGTAACTATATGATTTTCAGTCATCTATGCAAGGTATCTGGACGTGATTTGCGAGGTGAACCGCATATTGTAGGGAGGATCAGGCGTCGTTTGTCTCGTTGCCGCTCTGCCTGCGCTCTGCACAAAACGCCATTATTTAGATACTTCATTAAAGCATTATAACAGCATCATGAAGACACTACCGCTTGAAGGAGTCAAAGTCGTCGATCTTTCTCGAGTGCTCGCCGGACCGCACTGCAGCATGGCGCTCGGTGATCTGGGCGCGCACATCATCAAGGTTGAACGGTCCGGTTCCGGCGACGACACCCGCGGTTGGGGGCCGCCGTTCGACGCCAACGGCGAGTCCGCCTACTTTCTGAGCACCAATCGGAACAAGTTGTCGCTCGCGGCCGACTTTCGGTCGGCCCACGACGTGGCGCTGTTGCTCGAGCTGATCGCCGGCGCCGATATCGTCATCGACAACTTCTTTCCCGGTGCACTGGCACGGTATGGGCTTGATCCTGATCTGTTACTGGCGCAAAATGCGCGGCTGATATGGTGCACGATCTCTGGATTCGGAGCGACCAGCCTCCGCCCGGGCTACGACTTCGTGCTCCAGGCCGAAAGTGGCTGGATGGCCATCACCGGCGAGCCCGAGGGCGCGCCGATGAAAACCGGTGTCGCCTGGGTCGACCTGATGACCGGCAAGGACGCGGCGATTGCGGTCCTGGGCGCCTTGGCAGGGCGGGATCGCCTCACCACGCCGGAGGATCGCCGGATCCATGTCACCCTCAGGGCGTCGGCGTTGGCTGGGCTCGCGAACGTGGCGCAGAACGCATTGGTGTCGGGGCGCGATGCCCGCCGCTGGGGCAACGCCCACGCCAATCTGGTACCCTATCAACTCTTCGCGGCCGCCGACCGGCCGTTCGTCTTGGCCGTCGGGGCCGATTCACAGTGGCCGCCCGCCGCTCGGGCGCTTGGGCTCGATGCCCTCGCCGCCGATCCCGCGCTGGCCACCAATGCCGGACGGGTGGCGCACCGCGACCGCGTGGTGGCCGCCATCGCCACGGCCGTGGTGCAGCGTCCGGCCGCCGACTGGATCGCGGCGCTCGATTCGGCTGGCGTCCCCTGTGGTCTGGTGCGCGGCGTGCAGGAGGCGCTCACGGAGGCGATCGATCAGGGTGAGGCCTCGCCACGCACCGGCATCGCGCCGCAAGGACATGGTCGTGTTCGCTACGAACCGCCCCGCCTCGATGCTCATGGCGCACTGATCCGCAATCACCACTGGAGTGCATTCCATCACGTGCCGATACTCCCGCAACGGCTTGCGTGACCTCCTCCGCGGCCATTCGTCCATCCTGCGAGACGATCAGCGACCTGGTTCGCGCCTCGTTTGTCGGCAGGGGTGTCAATACCGTTCGGACGGCGTTATCCTAGCGCCGTGACCATGACGGAAGAAGAACCCACTCCCGCAGACGTCGATTCGGACCAAGACGTCATCTCCCGCATTCTCGCGGGCGAACGCGATGCCTTCGCGATGCTGATCGGTCGATACAGCGATCCGCTGTATCGGCATGCTTTGGGCATGACGGGAAGTCCCGACGTAGCCGAAGACATTCTCCAGACATCCTTCATCAAGGCCTATCACCATCTCGGTGAAGTCCGTGGTCGATTCGATGCCTGGGTGTTTCGGATCGTTGCGAACGGGTGCAAGGACTGGCTGAAGAACATTCGGCGCACGCACCTGAGCTACGACGAAGACGACCAGCCCTCCACCTACGCGAGTCCCGATGAGGACCTCGACCGCACGGAACTGCGGCAGGACCTCGACTCTGCCCTCGCGCAGCTGGCCCCGTCCCTTCGGGAGGCCTTCATCATGAAACATGTTGAAGGACGCTCCTACGAAGAGATGGCGGATCTCTTGGGTACCACCGTTGGAGCACTGAAGATGCGCGTGCATCGGGCACGAGAAGCCCTTCAGACTCTGCTCGAGGAGAAATACGACTGATGCTCGACCGACCTGAAGCGCACGACGACCGGAACCTCGGTCAGGATTTGCCGCAACGCGAAGCCGCGCCGGTTGCTGATCGTCCGATGGCAGATCGTGAAGTGCCGCTTCCCGGTACGGCAGCGGCGGTAGATGGCCCCGCGCTGGTCATCCAGCAGTGGCTCGATGGCGAAACCAGCGAGGCCGAGGCTCGCCGTGCCGACGCCAAGCAGGTCGACTTGTGGAAGATGATCTCGGCGGAAACCGATCAGCG
>CANHJV010000014.1 GCA_947461225.1 Gemmatimonadota bacterium
CGGTTGATCGGACAGGCGCGCGCGACCGACATCATTCTGACCGGTCGCGATGTGCGCGCCGACGAAGCGGAACGCATCGGACTCGCGACGTCGGTGCTGGCGGACGAGGCGTTTACCGATGGCGTGCAGCGCTACGCCGCACAGCTGGCGGCCGGACCGCCGCTGGCGCTGGCACTCTCGAAGCGGTTACTGCTGGCGAGTGCCGATGCCACGCTCGACGCGCAACTGCGTGAGGAGTTCACGCACATCAAGAGCTGCTTCGCGAGTGCTGACGTGCGCGAAGCGATGGCGGCGTTCAAGGACAAGCGGGTCCCGACTTTCGACGGGCGCTGACGCGAAACGCGACCACGCGTCAGCTGGTGGGGGGGCGCCCAGGGTTGTAGCGCAGGCTTCCCGGCAGCGAGTTGAGCAGTGGCCCGAGTTCGGAGGCGCGCTCGAGGGTGGTGACGAACGTGAGTCCGTCGAGCGAGACGACGAGCATGCCGGAAATCCCGTAGGCGACCACATAGCAGCCGTCGGCGTGAATCACGTTGCCGGAAGCGTCCACGCAGTGCACGTGCCCCATCACGCCGTTCCCGGTGTCGTCGAGCTCCCGCACGCGTCGCAACGAGGCCCAGGTGCCGACGTCGTCCCACGCACAGGCGGTGGGGAGGACGACCACGTTGCGGCTGCGCTCGAGCAACCCGCGGTCGATCGACACCGACGTGACCAGCTCCGCGAACGCGCCCAGGTCGCCGGCGGCCAGTTTGGGGAGGCCATGCTGCAGCTCACCCGTGTTCGCGTCGAGCTCGTCGAGCACGACGCGGGCGCGCCACACGAAGATGCCCGTGTTCCAGAGGGCGCCCTTGTCGATGAGGGTGTCGGCGAGCGCCGCAGTGGGCTTCTCCACGAAGTGCTCTACCCGACAGGCGCCCCCCTCGGCCCGCGATACGAACGGATCGAAGGGCGCCCCGGGCTGCAGATAGCCGAAGCCGGTTTCGCAGCGCGTTGGAGTGGCACCGAGGGCCACCAGCACGGGTTCCGACGACGCGATCGCGGCGGCCTGCCGGAGCGCCTCACGAAACACGTCGGGAAATCCGACGGCGAGATCGGCGTGCAGCGCGCAGAAGACGGTGTCGGGACCGGCGCGCCTGGCCACTTCCTGCGCGCCCCACGCTAGCGCGGCCGCCGTCCCGAGCGGACGCGGCTCAATGAGCATGTTGGCGCGCGGCACTTCGGGAATCGCTTCGTGGAGCGCATCGGCGATGTCGGCGCTGGTGACCACCAGCACGCGTTCGGCCGTCACGAGCGGCGCCAGTCGTGCGATGGTGTCGGCGATGAGTGGGCGCTCGTTCACGAGGGCGAGCAGTTGCTTGGGGCGCTTGGGTGTACTGAGCGGCCAGAAGCGCGTGCCGATGCCGCCGGCAAAAACGACGGCCCAGAGGGCCGTGCTCGTCTCGAGCAGGGGCTCGAGTTCGAAGTCCTCCATCGTGTCGGCAATCGCCGAGGGCTCGACGAGCACGGGGGGCGCGACATGAGGAGCGACAGCGCGGGGCTCTGGCATCGTGGCAGCGGAGTGGAGAACACGAAGGTCTGGCCGCGAATGCAAACGCCCGTGAGAACTGGCGCATATGCTCGGCTATGGACAACATACCTACCCCATGCTCACCCTGCACCTTACCAACGGCGACTCGGCCGCCAGCGCGCTCGCGCGATCCGGCCTTCCCGGGGACATCGTCTCCTGGCGCGACGTGCTGCACGATGGTCCCGTGCCGGCCGATCACGATCTCGGGGCCTTCCACCGCGTCCGCGCCGAATTCCTGGCTAGTCGCGGGTGGTCGAGTCTGACGGCGGCGGTCACCGACTTCGAGCAACGGGACGCGCGACTGGACGATGTCGCGGCCGGCGATGAAGTGGTGCTGTGGTTCGAGCCCGATCTGTATGACCAGCTGCAATTGATCCAGATTCTGGCACGATTCGAACGGCGGGCCGCGAGCGACCGCCCACGTCTTACGATCGTGCCGGCCGACTGTTATCTCGGACCGATGCGGCCGGAGAAGTTTGCGCCGTTGTATGCGGCGCGTCGTGAGATCACGCCGACGGATCTCGTACACGGCCGGGTGACGTGGCACGCGTTTACGTCGAGCACGCCGGACGATTTGCTGGAGGTGACCAATCAGCTCGATCGCGAGGTCACCGCGCGCACGTACACCGCCGATGACTTCGTGCGGTTGCCGCATCTGGTGGCCGCGTTGCGTCGACAGCTCGAGGAGTATCCGGATGTCGACGCCGGATTATCGCGCAGCGAACGGCAGCTGTGTGAAGCGCTTTCACCAGGCGCCATCCCGCTGGGCAAATTGTTCGCGGCGTATCAGGGCACGGAGTCGTGGGTGTGGCTCGGTGATTTGAGCTTCGCCTGGTATGCCGAGCGACTCAGCGATTGTGCCCATCCTATCGTCGTGCATACCAACGGCTCGCGCGTGATCGCCCCGCTGCGGGACAGCGATGGGCGGGTGTTCTGGGAACGTACGGTGCACCTCACGCCCTTCGGACAGGATGTGGTGCGGGCCCGCGCCGACGCGCTTCTGGCCAACGGGATCGATCGCTGGATCGGCGGCACGCATTGCACCAAAACGCAATACTGGCGTTGGGACGCGCGCACGCAGCGCACCGAACTCCTTCCCCGCACCTGATGGATACGCGTCCGGACAACGACGCCGAGTTGCTGGCGATGCTCGAAGCGGACACCACGCTCGACGCCGCACGGCCGATCCTGGAACTGGCGGCGGCGTACTTCGCCGATACGCGTCGGGGAGAGGGGCCGGTGTCCACGTGGCACAGTGCGCAGGTCATTGCCGATCGGCTCGCTGGTCCGATGCCGCGCGGCGCGCGGGCGCTGCCGGATGTGGCGCGTCGTCTGTCGACGTTGTTACTGGAGGACGTGAACCGCTTGGCGCATCCGATGTATATCGGGCATCAGGTGTCGGCCCCGCTGCCGGCGGCGGTGTGGACCGAGGCGTTGATCAGTGCGCTCAATCAGTCGCAGGCCGTGCGTGAGATGTCACCGTCATTCACGCCACTGGAGCATCAGGTGATCGCGTGGATGACCGATCTGGTCGGGTGGGATGACCAGGCCGGGGGCACGATGACGTCGGGTGGCACTGAAGCGACATTCGCGGCGCTGTTGGCGGCGCGCAGTCGCGCGGTGCCCGATGTGTGGACGAACGGCGTCGGGGCCAACGCGCCGGTGGTGATCTGCGGCGAGCATGCGCACTACGCCGTCGCGCGCGCCGCCGGCGAAATGGGCCTCGGCTTGTCACGCGTGATCATGATTCCGTCGCGCGCGTGGCGCATGGATACCGAGGCGCTGCGCGAGCGGCTCACGGCCTTGCGGGCCACCGGCACGCGCGTGATGGCCGTGGTGGCGACCGCCGGGTGTACGGCCACCGGCAGCTTCGATGACTTGGAGGCCGTGGCCGATCTCTGCGAGGCGTTCGCGGACGATCACGGACCGTTGTGGCTGCATGTCGATGCGGCGCACGGTGGTGCGGCGATGTTGTCGCCGACGCATCGGCATCGCGTGAAGGGGCTGGAACGCGCGCGGTCGCTGGCCTGGGACCCGCACAAGACGCTGCTGCTGCCGCTCTCGGCGGGAATGGTGCTGGTGCGCGATCAGGACGATCTCACGCGTGCGTTCACGCAGGAGGCGCCGTATCTGTTCGGGTCCAGCACGGCCGCGCAGATCTGGGATATGGGTCCGCGCTCGTTTCAGTGTTCCCGCCGGGCCGATGTGCTGAAGCTCTGGGTGGCGATCGAACGCTATGGCTCCGACAATCTGGCGCGATTGTACGATCGGCTGTGTCGGATGGCGCAGACGCTGCACGGTCTGCTGAGTGCCCGCAGCGACTTTATGCCGCTCCACGAGCCGATGTCGAACATCCTGTGTTTCGCGTGGACGCCGGCGGGGGTTGCGGACGCCGATCTCGATACGCTCACCAATGCGCTCCGCGAGCGGTACAACCGCTCGGGGCGAGGCTGGATCACGGCGACCACACTGGATGGTCGTCGGGTGTTGCGCATTACGGTGATGAACGCACGCACCGATGAGACGCACCTCGCCAAGCTGGTGGACGGACTCGTGGCCGAAGCCGCGCTGATCTTGCACGCGCACTGATGCTATCTTCGCTTCATGAGACGGGCGACATGCGCGCCGCCGCCGTGACACCTGGTGTATATACCGAGTACTTTCGCGTCGCCCCCCGGCGTGCGCGACGTTCGCCGTGACCTCCCTCCCGCGTCCTGCCGTACGCGGGGAAACCCAACGCTGTAGCCAGATCCGCTCTCCGGAGAAGCCGTGACGACCCCGCACCAACCCAAACGTGGTTCCGACCTGCTGCATGATCCCGTTCTCAACAAGGGGACCGCGTTCACTGATGCCGAGCGTGACGCGTTCGGACTGCGCGGGCTGCTGCCGCCGCGCGTGATGTCGCAGGACGAGCAGCTTTCGCGCATCCTGCCGGGTGTGCGTTCCAAGCCATCGCCGCTGGAGCAGTACGCCTATCTCGTTGCACTGCACGATCGGAACGTCACGCTGTTCTATCGTCTGGTGATGGATCACCTGGAAGAGCTGATGCCGGTGCTGTACACGCCCACGGTTGGACAGGCGTGCGAGGAGTTCGGTCGTATCTTCCGTCGCAGTCGCGGCATGTACATCACGGCCGCCGACAAGGGGCACGTGGCGGAGGTCCTGGCCAACTGGCCGCAGGACGACGTCCGCATGATCGTCGTGACCGATGGTGAGCGCATTCTCGGTCTGGGCGACCTCGGGGCCAACGGCATGGGTATCCCGATCGGGAAGCTCACCCTGTATACAGCGTGCGCCGGCGTGTCGCCCAATGAGTGCTTGCCGATCACGATCGACGTAGGCACGAACAACACGGCGCTGCGCGAGAGTCATTCGTACGTGGGGCTGCGCCAGCCGCGGTTGCGCGGCGCCGAGTACGACGAGTTGCTGGATGAATTCGTCGAGGCGGTGCAGGCGCGCTTCCCGATGGCGTGTCTGCAGTTCGAGGACTTCGGCAATCACAACGCGTTCTCGCTGCTCGAGCGGTGGCGCGATCGGATCTGCACGTTCAACGACGACATTCAAGGCACGGCATCCGTGGCGCTCGCCGGCCTGTTCTCGGCGGCACGCATCAGCGGCACGCCGCTGCGCGACATGCGCCTGCTGTTTCTCGGTGCGGGCGAGGCCGGTATCGGCATCGGTGACTTGGTGGTCGAGGCGCTCTGCTCGGAAGGGATGTCACTGGACGAGGCCCGCCGGCACTGCTGGTTCGTGGATTCGAAGGGATTGGTGGAGCACTCGCGCACCGACTTGGCGGAGCACAAGAAGCCGTATGCGCACGAACACGCGCCGGTGAGCACGCTGCTGGAGGCGGTGGAGTCGCTCAAGCCGCACGCGATCATTGGCGTGTCGGGCACGCCCAACACGTTCACGAAGGACGTCCTCGAGGCGATGGCGCGGGAGCATGCGCGACCGATCGTGCTCGCGCTGTCCAATCCCACCTCGAAGGCCGAATGCACGGCACTGCAAGCCTACTCGGCCACCGGCGGACGCGCGATCTTCGCCAGCGGCAGTCCGTTCGCCCCGGTGACGTACAAGGGCAAAACCCACGTGCCGGGACAGGGCAATAACGCCTACATCTTCCCGGGCGTCGGACTCGGCGTCATCGTGAGCGGGTCGTCACGCGTGACGGAAGCGATGTTCGCCACCGCCGCGCGTACACTGGCCTCGCTGGTGACCGAGGATGATCTGGCGATGGGACGGATTTATCCCAGCCTGTCGCGCATTCGTGAAGTGTCCCGTGCCATCGCGATCGAAGTGGCGACCTTGGCCTTTGACAGCGGGTTGGCACGCGTTGAGCGACCAGCCGACATCGCGGCCGCCGTGACGGACGCGATGTTCCAGCCGCACTACGTGTCGCTGATCTAAGTCAACCGTGTACCCGGCCGTACGCCGCATGGCGTGCGTGCCGGGACTCGTGATCGCCGGCCGTTCGGGAGAGTACCCGAAGAGCGCCTCTCGGATGACGTGTACTGCGTCAGCTCTCGTGGTGGAATACTTTTCGGCGTGGACATCATCGATCTCGAATTCAGTGCGCACGCGATGCGCGATATGGCCGACCAGGTGGTCGCACGCTGCGTCGAGCACATCACCACGCTGCCGAACCAGTCGTTGTATGGCGTACACGACGCGGAGGCGCTGTGCGCGCGCATGCGCGAGTCGTCGCCGGCCGCCGGCACGCCGCTGCCGGCGCTGCTGGACGATCTGTTCAGCACGTACATCCCGCAGTCGTTCAACACGCCGGCACCGGGCTATCTCGCGTATATCCCGGGCGGCGGTCTGTTTCCGGCGGCGCTGGCCGATTTCATCGCCGATACGACGAACCGGTATACGGGCATCTGGCAGGCGGCACCGGCGCTGGTGCAACTGGAAGCGAACGCGCTGGACTGGCTGCGTGAGTGGATGGGATTTCCGGTCGGCACGCGGGGCGTGTTTACCACCGGCGGTTCGATGGCCACGTTCAATGCCGTGCTGTGCGCGCGTGAGCAGTATCTGGGCGTCGACATCCGGCGTGGTGTGCTGTACACGTCGGACCAGGTGCACCACTGCGTGAACAAGTCGGCCAAGCTGGCCGGCATCATGCCCGATCGCGTGCGCTCCATTCCCACGGATTCCCGGTTCCATCTGCGGGTCGAGGCACTGCGCGAGGCAATTGCGCAGGATCGTCGCGACGGGTTACTGCCGTTCATGGTGGTCTCGAACGCGGGCACCACGAACACGGGCGCCGTCGATCCGCTCGACGCCATCGCCGACGTGTGCGCTGAGGAACAGCTGTGGCATCACGTGGACGGGGCCTACGGCGCCTTCTTCCAGCTGTGCGCGGATACTCGCGACGTGCTGCGGGGCATCGAGCGCGCGGACTCGCTCACGCTCGATCCGCACAAGGGGATGTTCATGCCCTACGGCACCGGTGCACTGCTGGTGCGCGATGGTGCCGCGCTACGAGCGGCGCACGGGGCCACGGCCGACTATCTGCCGGATATGCCGAGTGCCTCGGAGTTTTATGATCCGAGTCAGCATGGCCCCGATTTGTCGCGCGGCTTTCCGGGGCTGCGCATGTGGCTCACGATCAAGCTGTACGGCGCCGATGCGTTCCGGGCGGCGATCAACGAGAAGCGCGCGCTGGCGCTCGACGCGGCGGCGCGGGTCGCGCAGTTGCCGTATGTCGTGATGGACGCGCCGCCGGAGCTGTCGCTGTTCCCCTTTCACCTGACCTGGCCCGGTGCCACGTTGGCGCAGGAAGACGCGGCCACCCGCGCGTTGATGGCGGCCACCTCACAGCGCGGACGCGTGATGGTCAGCGGTGCGGTGGCCGGCGGTCGCTATGTGGGCCGGGTGTGCGTGTTGAGCTTCCGCACGCATGCGGCGCAGATCGACCACCTCGTCGAGGATATGGCGTCGGCGATTGACGAGGTGGTGGCGGCGCACCGGGTGTAGCGTCGCGCGGTTGGTACGAGAACCCCCGGCGGCCGGGGCCTACGCGGTCGGCACCGGGGGGAGGAGGCCACGCGCGGCGAGATCCACTTCATCGCGGAACTTCAGCGCGGTGTGGGTGCCGTCGCAAAAGGGCTTGGTTTTTGAGCCACCGCAGCGACAGAGCGTCACGCGGTTGCGGGTTTCGAACGGCTGGCCATCGGCGCGATGCACGGGGATCCCACCGGTTACCCAGAGCGGACCGGCAGAGAGTCCTGAGGCCGCGGTGACGGCGATGGCGACCGGCAGATCGGGCTCGATATCCGGGCCACCGGCTTCCGCGGCGTAGGTGTACGCGCCCGACGGGCACCGGTCGATCATGCCGATGATGCGCGAGCGCATGTCGCTATCGGTGGCGTCGGCCATGAGGTCGGGGATTTTTTGCATGCGGGCCGCGCAGAATCCGGAGCCCATGCAGAGCGCACTGTCCTTCTTGACCACGAGCCCGGAGCCGGCGGCCGCGGGCACCGAGTCGGACGCGGCCGACCCCGGCACCACCTTGGCGCGATCGGCGTTGAGGCCGGTGTCCGCGCCTTCGCGGCCGTCAAAGCGAATAATCGCGTGCGTACCGTCGCAGAACGGCTTGGCTTTGGAGTGGCCGCAGCGGCAGAGCGCGTACGTCTCTTCGGCGGCAAGCGTTTCGGTTTTCCGCCACGTCAACGAGACACCGGCTTCCGTGACCACTTTCTGTTTCCGCACGAGCGGCACATCGCCGTACACCAGATACGGGCCGTTGGGGACGACGGTGATTTTTTTGGACGAGGCCCCGGCGAGATGGCGCAGCGCGGGCGCGATGTACTCGAAGCTGGGGCCGACGGTGGTATCGCCGTCACCCGTGGGGAGCTGCATCAGGCCGATGGCCAGCTCCCGCAGTCCATACATGGCGCCGGTGGCGACGCGAAGCAGATTCGGGCTGCCGTTGAAGGTTTCTTCGAGGAGGTGGAGCGCGCCGCAGTATGCGTGATTGAATTCGTCGAGCTGCACGCGGATGGCGCTGCCTTCGGGATAGTCGGCGCTGCGCGGGTTGGGCTTCATGTTGTAGACGGCGTCCCAGTCTACCACCACCGCTTCGCCCGTCGGTCCTGACTGCGCGGTGTCCCCTGCCTGATAGCGACGGCCTTGCGCCAGCTGGTTGTAGCGGAAGTAGTGCCCAACCTCATTGCGCTCCGGGTGGAACATGTCGGTGTCGCCGTCCCAGATACTCTCGTGGGCCAGTCCTTCGCCTTGGTCGATGATCTCCTGCATCGCGGCTAACGCCGATGCCAGATCGTACACCTCGATAATGCGTCCGCTGCCCCCGTAGTACAGGGCGTCGGTGATTTGCCGCGACCGATCACCGCAAAACACGGTGGCCTCACCCAACTCCTCGCACAGCCGAATGAGCCCCGCTTCGAGTTCGGCGTAGAACTCGCCCAGGGTGTTGTACACGTCGTCCTGCCCGGTGCCGCTGGACTCGGCGGGTCGCTCGATCTGGAGAAATACGTCGAGCGCCTCGGGCGAGAACTTCAGCAGCGGTACTTGAAACGCCTTGCCGCTGTGCGGGAAATACGCCGGGTACGTGGGCATGATCGCCGGCGTGTCGATCTTCGGCTCACCGCCGATGGCGTTGAGGAGATTGGCGGCAAGCGTAAGATGCAGCATCTCCTCCATGAAGACGCTGAGGATGACGTGGCTCGCTTCGGTGTTCGTCCCGGCCTTGATGGAATACAGGGCGCACAGGTACGGCGGCAACGTGAAATGCTCTAAGTCGATCGCCCACTGTACGTGCTGGCGAAGGTCCTGCAGGGTCTTGAGGGCCATGAGGCGGGCGCGGGATAGGAATTTCAGTCGGGCAGGTTGACGATCCGTCGAGAATACGGAACGATCACCGACCTCGCCAGCGTGACAGAACGACCGTGGGAATTTTGTCCTCGGCTCGTCGTCGCCTCGAAGTTATCACGTTGGCGGCGACGTTCTCCCGACGGCAGCGAAACGAACCGAGAACAGTTTGCGTTCCTTACCAGACGATGCGATTTTTCGCACGTGGAGGGCTGCTCATACCTTGCATTTAGGGCACGATGGAAAAGATCTCAAAAGAACGACTTGGCGCGCTTTCGGATGGGGTGATTGCCATTGCCGCAACCTTGCTGGTCTTGGGCCTTTCCGTGCCGGACGGGGACCCGCTGTCGTCGGATGTGCTGTTCCATTGGCTGCGGATTTTTGCAGGATGGGCGATCAGCTTTACGGTCATCGCGATCGTGTGGTTTGATAACCATTTCCTGCTCGCCCAGACGACCCATTTGAACCTGAGGCTGGCGCGTTACGCGTTGTTGCAATTGGCGATGGTGTCGCTGATTCCGTTCGCGGCCGATCTGGTAACGGAGTATCCGAAAAATATCAGCGCGTCACTCGCCTTCAATGGAATCATGCTGGCGAACGGTCTGTCTTCGGCCTTGATCTCACTGCATGTCGCCCGTGCGCCGGAACTGCATATCGGCGCCCATGTCGCGGCCGTGATGGAGAACCGTGCGCGATACAAGGCGGCGCTTTATATCATGATCGCGGTCATTGCCGCGCTTGGCGCGTGGACACAGCATCTGTTCATCGGTGTCGCGCTGTGGGTGCTGAGCCCGTTGGTATCGGAGCATATGCTGCATCGCTGGATCGACCGATTCGGATCGAAGACCAGTCACCACGCGGCTCCACCGGCCGCTTGATGCGGCCGGTGGAGCCGTTTGACGGTCATCAGGCCGGAACGGATTCGTCCAGCATCGCGACATAGGCGTCATTATCGGGCAGTTCGATGGCGGGCATGTCTGCGATACGCTTGATCATGTCGCACATCTTGTCCACGTTCTTGCGTTCGACCGGCCCGTGGCCGCTGACCAGCATCTTGGCACCGAGTTTCTTGATCTTCTCGGCACCCTCGGCCAAGGCTTCGGCTTTGACATGCTCGAACCAGATATGATTGGCGCGGTTCATGAAAAAGAATCCGTCCTCGAAGTCGGACGCCGACATTTCGTCGGTGTACTCCGGAATTTGGGCTCCGACCACGCCGAAGCAATCGGCGCCGTAATAGATCTCGGATTTCGGATCCCAGATCCCGGTCGTGGCTGACGAGTCGAACAGCGGAGGACGGATTGCCGCCACGGTACGGTCGCCGATGTCGAGCCGTCCGCCGTCATTCAGGATATGGATGCGGCGCGGATCGAAATCGAATTCTTCGTGCAGTTTTCCCAAGCCGAGGAAGTTGGTCACGAGTTTCGCGTTCGGGCAACGCTCCATGATCTGGACGATGGAACCGGAATGGTCGCGGTCTTCATGGCTCAGGAACAGCCAGCGCACGTCTTTCGGTTCGACGATCGCGAACACTTCTTCCAGGAAGTAATCGCGATGCACGATCGCCAAGGTGTCCAGGATCATCGGTTCCTTGCCCATGAGGACCATCGCGTTCACAGGCAACTTGCCGACGCCCGGAACCGGAAGGTCCGCGGGAATGACGTGAGCTTCGTGGGAAATCTTGTATGAGCGGGCCATCGCCTCTCCTTCAGCGTGGTTCAGTAAAAAACATCGGCTGGACAATGTGCCCAGCCGACGGGAGCCATTTATTCGTAGTGGTCCTTCAGCTCGTAACGGGTCATCCGGAAGGACGACATGTCGATCAGCGCCGTGAAGGCTTTGGTGCCTTCGTTGCCGACGAACTTGTCCATGGATGCCTGTGCATCTTCCATCGCGGCCCAATGCAGCACGACGACCCAATCGCCATCGGCCGATTTGCCGGTGTCGCGGTCAAGGAAGCCATGCAGCTTGCCAAGGAATTCGCGTTCCATCTTCATCGTTTCGGCGATGAACGCTTCGTCGGTGACGCCGGGCTGAAGCCGGATGTTCACGATCTCGATCGTTTTTGCCATGGTCCTCTCTCCTTTGTGAGTGGTCGATTAACAGGTGCCTGCCGCGTGGACAGCGCCGCAGGAGTCGCATGTGCTCGTCTCGCCGAAATAGATTTCGGCATGTTTGGCGCGAAGAAACTTGAGTGACTCGCGCGCCAAGGCTTCGGGGCTTTCGGCATAGTCGCGCCAGATGCAAACCAGACCCGCGAGCCGTTCAATGCCCGGATTGAAGCTTTCGACGCCGATGGCGTAGTCGTAGCCGATGTCTTTCAAGGCCTGAAAGGTCGCATCCCATGGCACCATGTCACGCCCGGCAACGCCGCGCTGGCTGCCGCAGGCGTGGAAATAGCCCAGCCGCGAGCCGGTCATGCGGATCGCTTCGGCCATGTCGTCTTCTTCGCGGATCATGTGGAACGTGTCGAGATGGACTTTGCAATTCGGCAGCCCGACCTCGTCGATGAAGCGGCAGGCATCGGCTGCCGTGTTCAGGTAATGGCTTTCGAACCGGTTGAGCGTTTCGACGGCAATGGTCAGGCCGGTTCCGGCGGCGTATTCGCCGATTTCACGGTACGCCTCGACGCCCCAGTCCCATTCGTCCTGCGACCGGCGGCGACCCGTGAGGTAGCCCCACGCGCAGTAATTGGCTCCGCAATAGACCTCGACTCCGGCTTCAACGCACAGGTCTACGACCCGCTTCGACAGGTCGATACCGCGACGGCGCACGCTGGCATCGGGGCTGATCGTATTCGCATCCTTGGGGAGTGCGAAATTGGCGTTCAACGACAAGCCCAGATCGCGGGCACGCTGACCGAGCATCTTGGCGGGAAAGGTTTCAGGATTGACCGGCGTGACTTCGAACACCGAAAAGCCCATCGCCTTCACGCTGTCGCACAGCGCCACGTCGCGTTCTTCGAAGCTGCCGGAAAAGAGCAGCGAGTTGACGGCAAACCGCATGGATCAATCCCCTTTCTGGTTGGGCTGCAATAGAACCAGACCCGATGACAGGTCCAGCCCACGCTGCAAATGCACCGGGCTTTCTTCGATCACCAATTCCATCGTCGGTCGCACGAAGCCGGCAATGAGATGCCCGCCGCGCGTCGTCGCGTCGCTCAGGCCGACGACGCAATGCACATGCAGATGCGGACCTGGCTTTGCGGCATCGCCGTCGCCGTCATCATCGTCGGAGTCATCGTCGCCGTCGCCCGCGATGTTGCCGAGCATCGACAACACCTCGGACTGGACCTCGACTTCGTTGCGGTGGAAATCCTTGGTCACGGGATCGAAATGACCAAGACAGCACCTGGAAAATGCCCCGAGGCCCGAGATCGTCGATCCCGACAGCTGTTGCGCGACCGCGAAGGCGGTGATCGCGGTCAGCGCCTCTTCGCCGGCATCGAGGACCAGGACGAATTTGCGCTGGCCGTTGTTGGTTTCGAGCAAGGTGTGACGCACGGTCAGATGCCTGCCGTCTTGCGGATGTATTCACGGGCCATGCGCGCGTATTCCAGCGGATTGGCCTTCAGTGCGTCCTGTTCTGCCTCGACCATCAGCCAGCCGGCGAAATCATTGTCGGCGAGCACCTTGAAGATCGGTGCAAAGTCGATCGCGCCGTCGCCTGGCACGGTGAAGACGCCTTCCATGACGCTTTCGATGAACGTGCGGTTGGTCGCGTTGCAGCGCACCATCACGTCGTGACGGATGTCCTTGAGGTGGACGTGCTTGATGCGTGTGGCATAGGCGCGGGCGAGTTCGAGCGGATCGTCGCCCGCCCAGTACAGATGCCCGGTGTCCAACAGCAGGTGCACCACCTCGGCATCGGTTTCGGCCATCAGCCGGTCAACCTCGGGCCGGAACATGACACCGGTGCCCATGTGGTGGTGGTAACACAGCTGCATGTCGTTGTCGGCGGCGATGCGGCCAAGTTCGTTCAGCCCTTCGGTCATCGCCTTCCATTGGTCGGCGTTGAAGTAGGGCTTGTTGGCGATGGTGGGCACGGGCTGCTGGTGCACGGCATGGCCCAGTTCCGCGACCACGACCGACTTGCCGCCCATCCGCTTGATGAACGCCATCGACTCGCGGAAGCTTTCCAGCGTCCGCTCGCGCATGTTGTTGACGGTGAAATAGGTGCTCGACCACGGTTCGGAAACCCGCAGGCCGCGCTGCGACAACTCGCGTTCGAGCACGTCGGGGTCGCGGGGGAATTTGTGGCCGACCGAGCACCCTTCATATCCGGCGAGCGCCATTTCCGAGACGCATTGCCCGAACGAGATGTGATCACCCAGCGCGGGGTAATCGTCGTTGGTCCATCCGGTCGGCGTGATGCCGACGAACACCTTGCTGCGATCGAACATGGTCATAGCTCCTGACGCGGATCGGGGATACGGGGGGCGTGGGCCCACATGGCGTAGCCATGCGGCTTGACCCCGGCAGGGTTGGCACCGATCGACGGCCAAAGCAGTCCTTCGGTATAGGCGGCGGGGGTGGGCACGCAGTCGACATCGTCGATCGCGCCGCCATGGGCCGAATGCCAGTCGGTGGTCATCGCGTGCCAGACGCCGACGAACCAGAGTTTCAGCAGGCTGCGGGCCGCAGGCCCGAGCCGTGCGTCCGACAGGATGTGGTGGCGCAACTGCCGTGGCACGTCCGCGGCGTTTTCGGCTGCGGCCGAGCGGGCCGCCGCATGGGCGGCGAGCAGGGCGGCAAAGGCCGTCGTGCCCAGCCGTTCGGTTAACAGCGCGACATAGGTGTCGGTCAACCCCGTGGACTGCAACCGGAACACGGAAGCTCCGGTCAGGTCCGACGAAAGATCGAGGAACGCGTCATGTTGCGTGCGGGTCATGGCTCGCTCCTTCACGCCGGGGTGATTTCAAAGGTCGGTGCCGCGTTCAGTCCCGATCCGTCATCGAGCGGATGGCGCATGAGCTGCAGCATCGATTCCTTCAGGCGGAACATCTCGCCCACCGCCTGCATGAACAGGTCGGGGGCGCCGTCGAAGGCGCGGGTGAGCAGGCCGAGATAGGCCAGATAGTCGGCGTTGAACCGTTCGGAGGCCGCACGCAGGGCGGTGCCCGGTGCCAGGTCGGCAACGCGCGCATCGGTCTTGATGGGGTGGACGGCCGACCAGTCTACCGGAACCTCGCCGCCTGTCGGATGGTCGGGCTTGTCGCCCGCGACGTAATACCGACCGAGCACCAATTGCTGGAACCGGTAGTAATGCGCGATTTCGCCGTCTTCGTCGAAGATATGGCCGGTCACGCCCTCGCCCTGTTCTGCGATCAGGTCGAGCGCGGCCTTGGCGGACGCCAGATCGGTGACCTTCACGATGGCGCCGCCGCCGGAGTAATACTGTTCGGGCCCGATCTGCCGGGCCGGATCGCCACTGAACAGGGCGGCGCCCATTTCCGCGTGCAGATGGTCCAGGCCCGCTTCGATGGCCTTGTAGAACTCTCCGATGGAGAAGAAGTGTTCTTCGTCGTCACGGCCCGGGTGGCCTGCCGACAACAGATGCGGCTTGCGGCTGCGGCGGTTCAGGTTTCCGTGCACGGTGCCAAGCGACGCCGGGCGTTCGATCTTGAGGAAAGATTCAATCGCTTCGGGCGAGAACTTTTGCAGGCTGACCGCAAAATCCTCTTCGCCATCAGGCAGATAGGCGGGATAGCGCGGAACGAAGCCCGGCGTGGTGAGGTCGGGCTTGCCGCCGATGGCGTTGATCAGGTTGCCGACCAGTGTCAGGTGCAGCATCTCTTCCACCGCGACGGCACGAAGGATGTGGAACCCTTCGCTGTTGGTGCCCGGCTTGATGGAGTACAGCGCGGTGAGATACAGCGGAATGGTCGCATGTTCGAGTTGCAGCGCCGCGTAGAGGTGGCGGTGCAGGCTGTCCATGTCGGTGATGCGAAAGAGGCTCATGCGAGAGCTCCCGTGGTCGTGGTGGCGGCGGGAGCGGCAAGACGCCCGGCGATATGTTCGGCGGTACGCAGGCACAAGGCGGCCAGCGTGAGGGTGGTGTTGGCCGTACCGATGGTCGGCATCGACCCCGCACCGGCAAGGTAGAGGTTCGGGTGGTCCCACGATTGCTGCGTGTCGGTCACCACCGAGTTGCGCGCCGTGGTGCCCATCATGTGCGTGCCGGCCCAGTGATTGCCGCCGCGCATCACGTAGCCCTCGCCGTTGTGGGTCACCCAGCCCGGCGCGTTGGGGTCGTAGCTGGTGTGGTCATGCGCCCCGAGGCGCTGGTAGATGCGCTTGGTCAGACCGCGCGAGAAGGCCGCGGTCTCGAGCGTATACTGCGGCAGGTCGAACGAGATCACGGGCCGCAGGTTGCCCATCTGGTCGGTGTAGCGCGGATCAACCGTGATGCGGTTTGACGGATCGGCCGGCACCTCGATCATGCAGTCGATCAGGATCTGACGGGCGACGGTGTCGATCAGCCCTTGCCGGAGCTCAGCGCCGATCAGGTTCTTGTTGTCGACCAGATCGTACAGGTCGCTGTAGGGGCCGCCCGTGGCCCAGCCCCAGCCGTCGTTGTGTACGGAAAAGCGCACGGCGGCGTGCTGGCTGCGGTACTGGCCGGTGCGGATGTCTTCGATCCCCGAGGTGCAGATCGGACCACGCATCACGCCAATGGGTTCGGGCATGAGGGCCCATGTCAGCAGATAGGCATGGTCCATCAGGTTGCGCCCGACGAGACCGCTGCTGCCCTGCAACCCGGACGCCAGCATGAGCCGCGCATTTTCGACCGCGTTGGCCGCCAGCACGAAGGTCTTGGCCTTGAACGTACGAGTGACGTGGCCCGGACGATCGGGGTGGTCGTAGGTCTTGGCCTCGATCGCGGTGACCGCGCCAGTGGCTGAGTCGATCACCACCTTTGAGGCAACGGTTTGCGCCAGCAGATGCACGTTCCCGGTCGCCATGGCCTGCATCAAGGTGCGGCGGGCATCGTATTTCGCCTGCACCGGACAGATCGGCACACAGTTCGTGTTGCCCTGACAGCGGCCGCCCATTTCGGCCTGATCGGTGCTGACCGCACCGTTGGGGCGGAAGCCCTTTCCGCCGTCATAGGCCGCATTCGGCACGCCGTTGCGTGCCTGCGGCGTGGTGCGGATCTTGAGCGCGAAGCTTTCGCCGGCAAGTTCGACCGGCATCCCGTCGATGTCGCGTGCCAGCACCTGATCGAGATAGCTCGCCGGCATCTTGTGCATCGGCAAGACGTAATCGTCACCGAAATCCAGCCCGCCATAGCCCTGATCGGCCACGTCCCCCGACACGCCCAGTTCGGCTTCCGCGGCGCGGTAATACGGGTCGAGCGCCTGATACGACATCGGCCAATCGGCGCCCACGCCGAAGAGGCTGTGCATCTGGAAATCGTCGGGCAGCATACGCAGCGCCTTGCCCTCCCAGTGGCGGGTGGTGCCGCCCAGCACGCGGGAATACGTGCTGTCGATCTCGAGCGGGCCCTTCTGCACCAGATAGCCGCTGGCATTGATTTGGCCGTCATGCAGTTTGACCGCGTCAAAGTCCCGCGGCATCGGCGCGTTCAACGCGTTGTGGTAGGCCGCGTTGTTGTCCTTGCTGACCGCGCCATAGAACCGCTGCACGTTTTCTTCGTAGTCGCCGACGGTTACGTCATTGCCCGATCCGGCCTCGATCACCAGCACGCGGCGGCCTTGTTGGCCAAGGCGTTTGGCGATCAGCGCACCGCTGACGCCCGAACCGATGACCACCGCATCGTAGTGGGTCTTGGCAGCGACATCCGGCTCGATGGTGAACCGTTTGATTCCATGGGTCGTCATGTGCACGTCTCCAGATCACGGCAAGAATTTTGGGGCACGGGAACGCGGGGCTGGCGCATCAGGAGACACCCCCCGCTTTTTTCTTGGCTTTGGGTTTTGCGACCGGTTCCGCAACGTCGTTGCGGGCCAGTTCCTCGATCAGCACGGCGACCAGGCCTGTCCATCCGGTCTGGTGCGATGCGCCGATGCCGGCGCCGATGTCGCCATGGAAGTACTCGTAGAACAGGATGTTGTCCTTCCACGCCGCGTCGTCCTGCATCTTTGTCGTGCCGCCGAATACCGGACGGCGGCCATCGGCGCCGCGTTCGAACAGCGCGACCAGACGGCGGGACAATTCGTCGGCCACGGCGTCGAGTGTCATCATCTGGCCCGAACCGGTCGGGCATTCGACCGTGAGCGTGTTGCCGTAATGCGCGTGGTAACGGCGCAGCGAGTCGATCAGCAGATAGTTGATCGGCATCCAGACCGGACCGCGCCAGTTGGAGTTGCCGCCGAACATGCCGGAATGGGATTCGGCCGGCTGGTATCCGGCTTCGAATCCCTGTCCCTCGACCTCGATGCGGAAGGGTTCGTCGAGATGTCGCTTGGACAGGGACCGGATGCCGTAATCCGACAGCATTTCGGCCGGGTCCAGCATGGGCTTGAGCAAGCGCACCAGCTGGTCTTTGGACATGAAGGACAGCAAGAGCGCATGGGCTTCATGTCCGTCGGTATCCGCGATGCGACCGAAGAGGTCAGACTGACGCTCGCGGAACCAGTCGATCCGGCTGGCGAAGGCAGGCGTGTCGGCCTGCTTGAGGGCTGCAAGGTCGAGGTCGGCCACGGCGATCAACGGGATGAGGCTGACCAGCGACCGCGCTTTGAGCGGGTGGAACTGGTCCCCGATCCGCAACACGTCGTAGTACAGGCCGTCCTCTTCGTTCCACAACGCGGCGCTGCCCTCGGACTCGCGTCCCAGATGGTCGAGGGCATCCGCGATCAGCGCGAAATGCTGGAAGAACTTGCCGGCCAGCTCGTGATGTTCCGGTTCTTCATCGGCCAACAGCTTGGCCGCCTGCATCATCTGCAAGGCGAAAAACGCGACCCATGTCGTGCCGTCCGACTGGTACAGCCGTCCGCCGCCGGGCAGGTAGCCAGACGAGCGGTCGAATACGGAAATGTTGTCCAGTCCGAGGAACCCGCCCTGATAGAGGTTGTTGCCCTCGGCATCTTTGCGGTTGACCCACCACGTGAAATACAACAACCCGTGGTCCAGCAGGCTGCGCAGGAACGAGCGGTCGAGCGTGCCGGTGGTGCGCAATTCATAGTTGGCGATCTGCAAACCGGCCCAGACCTGCACGGGCGGGTTCACATCGCCAAAGGCCCATTCATAGGCGGGCACCTGGCCGTCCGGCCGCATGTACCATTCCCGCGTCAGCAGCAGGACCTGCTGCTTGGCAAAGGCAAGGTCGGTGCGGGCAAGCACGACGGTGTGGAAGCACAGGTCCCAGCTGGCGAACCACGGATATTCCCATGTGTCGGGCATCGAAATGATGTCCTCGGCATAGAAGTGACGCCATTCCTTGTTGCGCCCGTGGTGGCGATCCGACGGTGGCGGCACGTCGTCGCCGTCAAGCCAGTCGCTGACGATGTAATGGAAGAACTGCTTGGACCAATGCATGCCGGCGTGGGCCTGACGCGCGATGCGGCGGCGGTCCGGGCTGATCGTGGCGGGGATACGGTCGGCGTAGAACGCATCGGCTTCTTCGATGCGCGTGGCAAAGACCGCCTGTGCGTCTGCGCCGACGCCCACGCCCGCCGCGGTGGTGGACAGGCGCAGGGTGATCGTCACCTCTTCGCCCGCGGGCACGTCGCGGCGGTAGATCGCGCTTGCCTTGGTGCCGGTGGCCGCCGGATTGACCGTGGCCGCGCCCGACACGACGTGATCGTTGATCCCGTCCTTGGGGAAGGCCGCCCCGTCGCGCCCGTAGAGGCGGCGGTTGTTCGTCTCGTTGTCGCAGAACACGAGGGAATCCGCGCCGGGGCAGGCAAGCTGCATCGCATCCATCTCGGGATGCGCGATGGTCACGCGGTCGCCGTCGCGGCCAAGCTGCGGACGGGCCGCGCCTTGCTCCCAGCTCCATGTGTTGCGGAACCAGACCGTCGGCAACAGCCAGATCGGATGCGACTCGGGTCCGTGGTTGCGAGCGGTGATCCGGATCAGGATGTCGTCGACCGACTGCTTGGCGTATTCGATGCTGACATCGAAATAGCGGTCCTCGTCAAACACGCCGGTATCCATCAATTCGTATTCGAGCGCCGCGGAATCCGTGGCCTTACGATGGGCGTTTTCCTGCAACAGGTCGGCATACGGAAAGGCCGCGTGCGGATACTTGTAGAGCATCCGCATGTAGCTGTGGGTCGGCGTCGAGTCCTGATAGAAGTAGTATTCCTTGACGTCCTCGCCGTGATTGCCCTGATCATTGGTCAAACCGAACAGGCGCTCTTTCAGGATCGGATCCTTGCCGTTCCACAGGCCCAACGAAAAGCACAGGCGCTGCTTCACATCGCTAATGCCGCCGATCCCGTCCTCGCCCCAGCGGTAGGCGCGCGAGCGCGCGTGGTCATGGGGAAGATGGTCCCACGCGGTGCCGCCCTCGCTGTAATCTTCGCGCACGGTGCCCCACTGGCGTTCGCTCAGATAGGGGCCGAAAAAACGCCAGTCGGCTTGGCCTGCATCGGCCTGATTCAGTCGAAGATCTTCTGCGGTGTTGGTCATGACGCGCCGTGCAAGAATTTGATGATTAGAGGGCCGGACGGGCGATCAGCGCCCACGCCCGCAGGAGTTCAGCCACGCTCCACGCTTGCGCGATGCAGCCGCGCGGGGCATGAGGCGCGTCACCTTCGAAGATTTCGCTGACGGTTCCCAGCCCCTCGATCCGCAGCTGGTCGGCCAGCGGCCGCAACAGATCGAATGCCCGCGCCGGATCGGCGTAGGTGTCGAGATGGGCTTCGATGAACGGACCGATCAGCCAGGTCCACACGGTACCCATGTGATAGGCCGCGTCGCGCGCCGTCTGGTCACCGCCGTAGCGACCCACATAGCCCGGCTCACTCATGCCCAGCGACCGCAGGCCACAGGCGGTCCACAGTTCGGCCTCGCAGACGGCGACCACCTTGGCCGCCTGCTCGGCGCTCAGCGCTCCGGTGGCTGCGCGGGCGGCGAGGATCTGGTTGGGACGCAGCAGGCTTTCATGCCCGTTCGGACCGTCAAGCACGTCGAAACAAAAGCCGCGCTCGGGGTTCCAGAACCGCTGGAAGCCCTGAACCGCGGCGTCGAGCAGGGCGCGGTAGGGCGCGGGGTCATGGCCAAGCTGCGCCGCCGCGCGGAGCATGAAGCGCAGGTTGCTGATCCACAGCGCGTTGACCTCGACGGGCTTCCCGATGCGTGGCGTCACCACCCAGTCACCGACCCGCGCATCCATCCATGTCAACTGCACACCCGGCTCTCCGGCCCGGATTAGCCCATCGGAGGGATCGAGGCCGATACCGTAGCGGGTGCCGCTCCGCAGATGCGCCATGATCTGCTCGAGCGCCGGAAACATCTCGGCCAGAAATTCTGGATCAGGGGAGGCTGCATCGACCGCCGCGATGGCCTCGACAAACCAGAAGGTCGCATCGACCGTGTTGAATTCGGGTGCGCTGCCGGCATCGGGAAAGCGGTTCGGGATCATGCCCTGATCCATCACATCGGCAAAGGCACGCAGGATCGACCGGGCGATCTCGGGCCGCCCGGTGACCAGAGCCAGCCCCGGAAGACTGATCATGGTGTCGCGGCCCCAATCGGCAAACCAGTGGTAGCCCGCGATCACGGTATGGGCGGGCGTTCCGTCACGCAGGGTGCGGCGAACGACGAACTGGTCCGCGGCAAGCACCAGACGGCGCACCCACTCGGGCGCGTCCTGTACCTGGGCGCGATCGAGCAGGGCCGTTTGTCGTGCACGTTCCGCCGCCTGCGCGGTCGGGTCAGGACGAGCGGCAGTCTCGCCGGTCGAGAGCACCAGTTGCACGGGCAGGCCGACGGGCAAGGGCGCCGTCAGACTACCCGAATGGATGTGGTCTTCATGGTCGGTGAGGCCACGCTGCCGCTCGGAGACCAGTCCGACATCGCGCCACCAGGCGCCGTCTGCCGTGGCATAGCCGTTTTCCAGCACCGCATGAACCGACACCGGCCCGAACTGCGTCGTCAGGCGGCCGGCCTGCGCCTCGATGTCGGGACGCCAGTCCGAAGCGAACGTGCGCGAATGGTAATCGCGGCAATCGGTCAGCACCTCGACCGACAACGTCACATCGGCGGGGGCGCGCAAGACGGTGTAGGACAACCGCGTGACGTTGGCACCGTGATCCATCCACAGCCGCCGTTCGAGCGAGACCCCGCGACATTCGTAGCGCCATACCGGCGAGGTGCCATCCAGCGTAACGGAGACGAGCGCCTCGGAGGCCTCCGGCGAGACGGTGCCGTCGGCCCAGTGCATTGCTGTCAGGGCAATCCGGCGATCCCCGACCACAACCGTCTCGACCAAGGCTGGCACCAGCACGCGCCGGTCAACCGGAGGGGCGAGCGCAGCCACGAGAAGCCCGTGATAGGCACGCTGAGGCGCGCCGGACAGGCTGCTGGAGGCGTATCCGCCCATCCCGTTCGCCACCAGCCATTCCGGGCCAACGTCGGCGGCAGGGTTCAGCGCGTCACGGCCGAACACGGAAATCGGAAGGGCATCCATCAACAACGCTCGAGCTTCGGCATGCAGTCTTGATGGAGTCTCGCGAACCATGAAACCGACGAGTCTTGGCCCTAGGCTCCTGACTGTTTCAGCAACTGGAAACGCCGCCTAGCCGCTGCCAATGTATGCAAGGTCGGTGGCGGACTCAACTGTTTGGTGAAACAGTTGAGTCACGCCCTCATTCGCGTCTACCCCTCCCCCGAGGAGGCGCATCCGTATGGTTCGGCGTTTACGCCGCCAGCACCGCGGCGCGTCGGCGGGAGGCCGTCTTCAGAGGGCCTTCTTGATGGCCGCGTCGAGGTTCTGCGTGCCGCCGACGCCGGTGTACACGATCTTGCCCGACTTGTTGACGACCACGACGTAGCTGGTGGCGGGCACATCGTAGGCGCCGCTGACGGTGCCCTTCTTGTCGTACAGGAGTTCGCCGCCGAGCTGGTTGGCTTTCTGCCAGCCCTTCACGCGTTCGATGGACTGGTTCACCGACACGGCGACGGTCACGAACTTCACCTGCGCCCCGTGCTTGGTCATGGCGGCGCGCATGGCGGGCTCGAGCTGTTTGCAGTTGCCGCACCAGGTGGCCCAGAACTCGAGCACGACGGGCGTCTTGCCGAGGTAGGCGGAGAGGTCGACGGTCTTGCCGTCGAGGGTCTCGAGGGGGCCGCTGGGGGCGGTTTCGCCGACGGCGATGCCGAGGTCCTGGGCGAGCGCGGGGGTGGAGACGGCCAGGGTGGCGGCGGCGAGGACGGTGAAGAGGGGGCGGAAGGCTCGCATGACTGCTGAGTAGGGAGTATGGGGTATGGGGTAAGGTGTAGGGGGACGGCGAGGGATACTCCCTACCCCGTACTCCCCACTCCTTACTTCGCCGTTAGAAATAGACTTGGCCCATCTTCACCAAGTAGTACTCCGCCATGCCGAGCATGACGAAGGCGAAGACCTTTTTTACCGTCAGCATCCACGCACCAGCGCGCGGCAATCGCGACAGTGAGCCCGCGGAGAGGCCGACGACGACCAACAGCGTGCACATGCCGAGCGAGAAGGTGAAGAGGTAGAGAAAGCCGAGCAGGGCGGAGCCGGTGGTGGAGACCCAGGTGAGGACGGCGGCCATGACCGGGGCGGAGCAGGGGGCGGCCACGAGGCCCGAGGCGGCGCCCATGATGAACGCACCGGCCACGCGTCCGCCGGTACCGGCGTTGGCGGCGCGCTGCATGATGGCGGCGGGGACGCGGACGGGGATGACGTCGAACATGGACAGGGCGGCCAGCATGAGCAGGTTCGCCATGGCGAAGTAGGCCCAGGGGTTGGCCGAGACCGTGCCGAACATGGTGCCGGTGAGGCCGGCGAGGAGGCCGAGCCCGGCGTAGACGGTGGCCAGTCCGAACACGTAGGTGAGCGAAAGGCCGAGTGGGCGCCACTTTGACGCTATGATGGCGCCGGACTGTTCCGATGATGACTGTCCGCCCACGATCGCGGCGGTGATCGGGATCATCGGATACACGCAGGGGGTCAGCGACGTCAGGACGCCCGCGCCGAAGAGCAGGGGGAGCGCGGCGGCGGGGTTTGACGACAGCTGCGCGGTGACGTCGGCGATCTGCGTGAGAGCAATCATGTGGGGAAGATACGGCCGAATGGACGGGTGTGTTCCCTCCCTCGCGACGGCGAGAGCGCTTCGTCATCGGCCGTGCGCCATCAGCGGCTGCGGCGCGAGATGGGGAGCGCGCTGGTGGCGGAGACGTGCCTGAACGGCGTGCGGACAGCATACTGTACTGGTCCTGCGTTGTCGACACACATCCCCCCGTTCCTCGTCCCCTCCCGTCGCTCCGGATCCCATGCGCCTGACCCGCCGGCTTGTCCTGCCCGTTCTGCTGTCCGTCGCCACCACGGCGACGCTCCCGTTCCCGACTGCACTGGGGGCGCAGGGCACGATTCGCCCCGATGCCGACCCGCGCATCGAAAAACTGGTGGCGTCGGTGTCGCAGTCGCGGCTACAGGCCACCGCGACGAAGCTGGCCGGCTTCGGCACGCGACAGACGCTCTCCGACACCGTGTCGACCACGCGCGGCATCGGCGCCGCGCGGCGCTGGATCTACGACGAGTTCAAGCGCATGAGTCCCAAGCTGCAGGTGTCGTACGACCGGCACATGCTGGCGCAGCAGGGGCGCATCACGCGCGAGGTGGAGTTGGTGAACGTGGTCGCGGTCCTGCCGGGTAAGAGCGCGCGCCGGGTGTACATCACGGGTCACTACGACACGGTGAACTCGCGTCGTCCGGCGGGAGCCGATGCCACCGCCACCGCCGCTGGTGCCGCGCCGAGTGCGCCGTTGGTGCGTCCCACGATCGACAACGACGCGGACGCGCCGGGGGCGAACGACGACGGCAGTGGCACGTCGCTCACGATGGAGCTGGCGCGGGTGTTCGCCGAGAGTGGCATCGAGTTCGATGCGACGCTGGTGTTCGTGACGTGGGCGGGTGAAGAGCAGGGGTTGATCGGCTCGATGGCGCATGCCACGGCGCTGCGCAACGCGAAGGGCGTGGTGGAAGCGAACTTCAACAACGACATCGTGGGCAGCAGCCTCGGTGGCAACGGCATCGTGGACGGCGAGAGCGTGAAGATCTACTCGCTGGGCCCCGAGGACTCGCCCAATCGCTCGCTGGCGCGCTACGTCCAGCGCGTGGCGGGTACGTACGTGCCGTCGCACACGATCCGCCTGATGGCGCGCGAAGACCGCTTCGGTCGCGGTAGCGATCACTCCTCGTTCACCGCGAACGACTTTCCGTCGATCGTGTTTCGTGAAGCGAACGAGAACTACGAGCGGCAGCACTCGCCCGACGACAAGCTCGAAGGCATGGACTTCCGCTATCTCGCGCAGAACGCCCGGGTGAATGCGGCCTCGGCGGCCTCGGTGGCGCTGGCGCCGCCGGCTCCGCGCGTGACGACGAATGGCGGATCGGCCACGATCGGCCGCGGCACGTCGGGCTACGACGCCAGCCTGCAGTGGCAGCCGTCGCCGGGCGCGGTGGCGTATCGCGTGTACTGGCGCGACGCCTGGACCAACGACTGGCAGAAGTCGCAGGTGGTGGGCAACGTCACCAAGATGCTGATGCCGAACGTGTCGATCGACGACTACGTGTTCGGCGTGGCGGCGATCGGCGCCGATGGCAACGAGAGCGTGGTCAGCGCGTACGTGAGCCCAGTGCGCAAGATGACCGACGTGTTGCTCAAGAAGTGACGGGCGGACAGTGACTCACTACTACGGCGGAGCGGGACATGATTCGACGGGAGTTTCTTGTGACCTCAGCGTTGGGCACAGCGGGTGCGATCGCCAATTCGATGGGCACCACGGAGCGACTCGTGCATGACGCGACCGGCGTGACTGGGTCCGAGCGCGAGCCGGTGGCGCCCGTGCGCACGGAGCGCGCGACGCGCAAGATTCTGATCGCGGGCGGCGGATTCCGCACGGGTTTCATCAAATACATGGCGGAGCTCACCGGCAAAGCGCGGCCGCGTATCTGCTACCTGCCGTCGGCGTCGGCCGACAGTCCGGAATCGGCGCTCAGCTTCTATGCCTCGTGCGCGCCGCTGAACGTCGAGCCGCATGTGCAGAACGTGTTCATCGAGAGCCTGTCGCAGAAGCAGGGATGGGATGAAGTGCTGTTGTCGATGGACGCGATCGTGGCGTCGGGCGGCAACACGCTCAATCAGCAAGCGATCTGGAAGGCGCAGGGCATCGACCAGGTGCTACGCACGGCGTGGGATCGCGGCATCGTGCTGGGCGGGGCGAGCGCGGGGTCGCTGTGCTGGTTTGAGGAAGGCACCACCGACTCGCGCCCCAAGGCGCTGTCGATCGTGAAGTGCCTCGGCTTCCTGCCGGGCAGCCATTCGCCGCACTACGACGCGGAAGCGGGGCGTCGTCCGCTCTATCAGAAGCTGATCGGGTCGGGGGAGATGAAGCCCGGCTACGCCTGCGACAACGATGCCGGCATCTACTTCGAGGAAACGGCCCTGAAGCGGGTGGTGTCCACGCGGAAGGAGGCCAAGTGCTATTTCGTGAGCGTGGTGAACGGGAAGGTGGTGGAACGCACTCTGGAACCCGACGCGATCTAGCTAGTTTTCAAGGTTCGCTCTTTTCGATCCCCGCTCTTCGACTTCCGCTTTTCGGATTCGGCCCAACATATGGCTCCGCAGTTTATTTACGTCATGAAGGCGCTGCGCAAGGTGGTTCCGCCTTCGCGCATCATCCTCGATGACATTTGGTTGTCGTTCTATCCTGGCGCGAAGATCGGTGTGCTCGGTCCGAACGGCGCCGGTAAGTCGTCGCTGCTGCGCATCATGGCGGGTGTCGATACCGAGTTTCAGGGTGAGGCGTGGGCTCACAAGGGCACGCGCATCGGCTATCTGGCGCAGGAGCCCGAGCTCGATCCCACGCTCGACGTGCGTGGCAACGTGGAACTCGCGCTCAAGGCGCAGCGCGATGCGTTGAACGAGTTCAACGCGATCTCGCTCAAGTTCGCCGAGCCCGATGCGGATTTCGATGCGTTGATCGACCGTCAGGGGAAGCTGCAGGAGTACATCGACCAGCACGATCTGTGGAACCTCGACAACAAGATTGAAGTGGCCATGGACGCGCTGCGCTTGCCGCCGGGCGACGCCGACGTCACCAAGCTGTCGGGTGGTGAAAAGCGTCGCGTGGCGCTGTGCAAGATCCTGCTGGAAGAGCCGGACATGCTGTTGCTCGACGAACCCACCAACCACCTCGACGCCGAAAGCGTGGCGTGGCTGGAGCATCATCTCGAGCGCTACACGGGTACGGTGGTCGCCATCACCCACGATCGATACTTCCTCGACAACGTGGCGAAGTGGATCCTCGAGCTCGATCGCGGCAAAGGCGTGCCGTACGAGGGCAACTACTCCGGCTGGCTGGAGCAGAAGCAGGCCCGCATGGCGCTCGAAGAGAAGCAGGCGAGCACGCGTCAGAAAACCCTGCAGCGCGAGCTCGAGTGGGTGCGCATGTCGCCGCGCGCGCGTCAGGCCAAGAACAAGGCCCGTTTGACCGCGTATGAGGACTTGGCCAGCGAAGCGCAGCAGGACCGCGCGATGCAGAACGAAATCGTGATTCCGCCGGCGCCTCGCCTCGGTAACGACGTCGTGATCGCCAAGGGGCTCAAGAAGTCGTACGGCGACAAGCTGTTGTTCGACAATCTGTCGTTCGATCTGCCGCGTGCCGGCATCGTGGGTATCATCGGCCCCAACGGCGCCGGTAAGACCACGCTGTTCCGCATGATCAACGGGCTCGAAACGCCCGATGGTGGCGCGCTCAAGATCGGCGAGACGGTCGAAATCTCGTATCAGGATCAGTCGCGTACGCTCGAAGGGAAGCGCACGCTCTGGGAAGAAATTTCCGGTGGTCGCGAAACGCTGCCGGTTGGCAAGCGTGAGCTGAATTCACGCGCCTACGCGGCCAGCTTCAACTTCAAGGGCGCCGATCAGCAGAAGCTGGTGGCGAACCTGTCGGGTGGTGAGCGCAACCGCCTGCATCTTGCCAAGACCGTTATGCAGGGCGGCAACTTGTTGCTGCTCGACGAACCGACGAACGATCTCGACGTCGATACGCTGCGCGCGCTCGAAGATGCGGTGCTGGATTTCTCCGGCTGCGCGGTGATCATCTCCCACGATCGCTGGTTCCTGGATCGTGTGGCGACGCACATTCTGGCGTTCGAAGGCGATTCGGAGACGGTGTGGTTCGAGGGGAACTACGGCGCGTACATCGAGGACTTGAAGCGTCGCAAGGGCCCGGATGCGGACATGCCGACGCGGATCAAGTACAAGAAGTTGGTGCGCTCGTAGGCGGCGTGCTGGCGGATGGATCCTGGTCCGCGATGGCTGGGGCACGTTTCAAGGGGTCTTTCAAGGGGTCTTTCAAGGGGTCAGAGTCGTTGAACGCGTGCGTTCAACGACTCTGACCCCTTGAAACGTGCGGATCGCCGTCAGCGTACAGTTCCTTCAACGATCACGATTGCCGATCACGCCCAGCGCGCCCACTCGCATGATGAAACGAGAGACACCACAGGAGATGGACACGCACAGCGACCTTGCGCTTCCGTCGCTTGGCCGCACGCTCACCCTGTTTGGGCGTGCATTCACGCTGCGGTGCCCGAACTGTGGGAAGGGGCCGGTGCTGCAGCATCCGCTCAAGCTGCGGGTCAAGTGCGGCACTTGCGCCATGCGCATGCAACGCGGCGAGCACGACTCGTTTCTCGGCGCGATTTTCATCCTCTTCACGATGGTCGGCCTCGCGAACTATGCGCTGCTCCTGCTGACCGCTGCGGTGACGGACGAGACGCCTTGGGACGTGCTCGAGTGGAGCATGCCGCTGGTCACGCTGCTGCTCCTCTTTCTGTTGTACCCGTTCGCGAAGCTCGGCTGGCTGGCATTCGACCTGATGCTTCGGCCTATGACGCCCGCCGAACTTGAATGGCATCGCGAGTCGGATATTGAGTTTGAGGTGGACCTCGACGCGTAGTGCGGCGGCGCGGCGCCTGGCCTCCATGCGTCGACTTGCCGAAAGGCGTCGCGTCTGTACCGGATGGGCAGGGCATCCCGAGGTGTCGCCTGTTGCTGCCAAAGCGGTCTGATACATTCCTTTATGGACTTGCCCGACACCTCCTCGCGACGCGATCTCTACAGCCTCACGCGCGCTGAGCTCCAGCAGCAGCTGGTGCACTGGGGCCTCAAGCCCGTGCATGCCAATCGGCTGTGGAGGTATTTGTACATCGACCTCGCGTCGTCGTTTGACGAGATGCCCGAGCTGCTGCCCGCGTTGGCGGCGCGTCTGCGAGCGGAAACGACACTGGGCGTCCTGCCCACGACGCTCGAGACGGCGTCGAGCGATGGATATACGCGAAAGTATCTGCTGTCGCTCCCGGATGCCGCCACCATCGAGACCGTGCTCATGCGCTTCACGGGGCGCGTCACCGCTTGTGTGAGTTCACAGGTTGGCTGCGCCATGGGGTGCGTCTTTTGTGCGACGGGACAGATGGGGTACACGCGTCATCTCACACCGGGGGAGATCGTGGCGCAGGCCGTGCATGTGGCGCGCGTGCTGCGGCGCGAGGCGCCCGCCGGCAAGATGATGCGCCAGACGCGTCACGGGCTCGGCACGCGCTTGCGGAACCTGGTGCTGATGGGGATGGGCGAGCCGTTGCACAACTACGACGCGGTCATGCAGGCGATCGACATTCTCCTCGATCCGCATGGTCCGGCACTCGCCGCCGACCGTATCACGCTGAGCACCGTGGGTGTCGTGCCGGGCATTCTTCGCATGGCCGCGGAACAGCGTCCGGTGCATCTGGCGGTCTCGCTTCACGCGGCCACGCAGGCCGAGCGGGCGGCGCTGGTGCCCTCCGCGCGCAAGTGGCCGCTCGACGAACTGATGGCCGCGTGCCGTACGTACAGTGCGACGACCGGCCGTCGCATCTTCTACGAGTGGACCTTGATCGAGGGGCGGAACGACGGCGTGGACCAGGCGCGCGCCGTGGGTGTGCTGCTGCGCGGAGTGCCGGCGCACGTGAACCTCATTCCGCTCAATCCGACCACGGGCTACGACGGTGCGCCCACGCGTAACGAGGCGGCGATCCGCTTTCAGCAGGTGCTGGCGGAGGAGTTCGCGCTGCCGAGTACGGTGCGCCAGCGGCGCGGGATCGACATTGCGGCCGGGTGCGGGCAGCTGGCGGTGACGGCGCGCTGAGTGGCAGGGGTCCGTTCGTTCAAGGGGTCCGTTCAAGGGGTCAGAGTCGTTGAACACTCGCGTTCAACGACTCTGACCCCTTGAACGCCCTGCGCGCCCCGCCGGCGGTCTACTACGGCCGGCAGTTGGCGGCGGCGACTCGCGCGCGGACATCGGCGGCATCGCGCGGGCGGGTGCCGGCATCGGGGGCGCGGAAGGTGATCACGTAGGCGCCATCGGGCATGTCATCGCGGCGCACACGGCTGTAGCCCACAGCGCCGAGTTCGCAGATGAGCAGCCGCGGCGGGGTGCCATGCCGGTCGGTCGGGGCATCCTGATCGAGAATCGCCAACCGCCCTCCGGCGCGGAACGCCGGTGTGAGCCGATACAGCAGGGCGTACGGGTCGCTGATCTCGTGGTACATGTGAATCATCAGCGCTACGTCGATGCTGGCCGCGGGCAACGCCGGATCACCGGGGGTGCCCGCGATCACCTCCACGTTGCTCCACTTGGCTTCGGCGACGCGCTCGCGAAGCATCGCGAGGTAGCGCGGCTCGATATCCTGGCCGTACACCAGGCCGCGCGCACCCACGCGCTCACTGAGGTGCCGCACGTAATAGCCGTCACCGGCGCCGATGTCGGCCACGCGTTGTCCGGCGCGGATGCTCAGGATGTTCATCACCTTCTCCGCCTCGCCGAAGGCGTCGCGGTCGTCCTCGTCGATCCACCGCGGGGCCACGATGCGCGAAATGGGCCGGTTGGGCGCCGGAAACTCGCGGGCCGTCGCTTGTGCGGTGCCCGACTGCGCGGCGGCCGATGGCGCGGCGGCCGAGGCGGCTAGGGTGAGGCACGCGGCCAGTCCGGTTGCCGCGGTCACGCGCGCCATGAGGCGGCGGGAGCCTGCGATGGATTGGGCCAGCAGACGAATGTGTGCGCGACGGGACGACGAGCGGCCACAGGGGAACACGGGAAGCACGGGCATGGATGGGGTGGCCAGGGAAAGACAACGGAGCTTCACCAACAGAAGCCGCGAGCCGGACGCGGGGTTCCGCGTCGCCGCCGTCCGCGCGTGCCTTCAAGGCGTTCAAGGGGTCAGAGTCGTTGAACGCGTGCGTTCTGAAGGTCCGTTCAAGGGGGCAGAGTCGTTGAACCATTAGAACGCGTGCGTTCAACGACTCTGACCCCTTGAACGGACCCCTTGAACGCCTTGATCACAACACTGGCCGCCGCTTGCCGTGTCCCGTCGCCTGTTCGAACGCATGTGCCAGCTGCAGCAGCCCCCAGTCGCCGCGCGGCTTGCCGACGACCTGCGCGCCCACGGGCAGGCCGCTGGCGCTGAAGCCGGCGGGCACGCTGATCGCCGGGCACTGCATGAAGGTCACGTACCACGCGCTGCGCATCCAGTCGATGTAGGTCGGCATCGCCACACCGGCCACGGTGGTGGGATACTCGGTGGTGATGTCGAACGGCTCCACCTGCGTGACGGGACACACGTAGGCATCGTACTTCGCGAAGAACTGCGACACATGCCGGTACATCTGCGCCTGCCGCGCGTTGGCTCTGGCCACATCGACCGCGCCCTGTCGCTCCGCTTCGGCGATCTCCCACTTCACGGTGTCCTTGAACAGCGTGGGGTTGTCGCGCGAGAGCTTAGCGTAGCTGGTGTGATACGTGAGATGCCGCAGCGCCGGGAATGCCTCGTCGACGCCGCTGAAATCGGGCTCGGCGTCTTCCACGATGCAGCCCATATCGATGAATGCCTGTCGGTTGGCGTTGAGTACGCGCGTGATCTCCGGCTCGAAGGGCAACCCGCCCATGGTCGTGAACCACGCAATGCGCTTGCCCTTCATGCTGGCCGCGAGCGGACGGCGGAAGCTGGCCGGATCATCGGTAAGCGACGTGGGATCGGGCGCGTAGACACCGGCGATCGCCGACAGAAAGAGCGCCACGTCTTCCACCGAGCGCGCCATGGGGCCATTGGTGGAGAGCGGCGACCAGGAGCCATCGTCGTCGGGCACGCGTCCGGGAGACGGTCGGAAGCCCACGACGTTGTTCCACGCGCCCGGATTGCGCAGCGAGCCGCCAGTGTCACTGCCATCGGCGATCGGCAGCAGGTTGCAGTTGAGGGCGCAGGCCGCGCCGCCGCTGGAGCCGCCCACGGTTTTCTGGAGGTTGAACCCGTTGCGCGTGGCGCCGAATACCGCGTTGAAGGTGTTCGAGCCGGCACCGAACTCCGGCGTGTTGGTCTTACCGATCGTGATCGCACCGGCGGCGCGAATGCGTTGGACGATCAGGGCATCGGTGGTCGGCACGTTGTCCTTATAAAACAGCGAGCCCTTGGTGGTGCGGATGCCCGCCGTATCGACGAGATCTTTGTGCGCGATCGGCAATCCGTGCAGCGGTCCAAGCGGTTCTCCGCGCGCCTGACGTTCATCGGCGGCCTTGGCCCACGCGCGCGCCTGCTCCGGTACCAGCGTGACGATGGCATTCACGGTCGGGTTCACACGGTCGATGCGCGCAAGATGCGCGTCGAGCACTTCGCGGGCCGATACGCTCTTGCGGCGGATGCGCGCAGCGAGCTCGGTGGCGGAGAGCGACGTGAGTTCGTCGGCGGGGGTGCTATAGGGTACGGCCATAGCGGGGGTGTTCGCAGAGAGCGCGTGAGGGAGTGCGCCGCCGACAGCGGCGGCACCGACCAGTTGCGTGAAGGCGCGGCGGGAGAGCGAATCGGTCATCGCGTGAATATGCGATGCGCGCGGCCGTCCGCGAGAGGCGGACCGGGCAGCGCGCGTGAACTAGCCAGAACGCGCACCAGTAGGGACATTGCCCTCAGGGGAACAACGAGCGCATCGGCAACCATCAGGCGGAAGGCAATCGGTGAGTATTCACGTCGTGTTGGTGCATCCCGAGATTCACTGGAATACCGGTAATGCCGGACGCACCTGCCTCGCCACCGGGGCCACGCTGCACCTCATCGAGCCGCTGGGGTTCTCGCTCGACGAGGCGCAGGTGAAGCGCGCCGGCCTCGACTACTGGGAGCACGTGGATGTGCGCGTGTGGCCCAGCTGGGAGGCGTTCGAGGTCGAACTGCCGCGCCTTGGCCAGCCGTATTTCTTCTCGACGAAGGCGACGCAGCTGTTCTGGGATGCGCCGTTGGCACCAGTCGAGGGCACGGTGCTCGTATTCGGCCGCGAAACCGGTGGATTGCCGGCTGAGCTGCATGAGCGCTACGCCGACCGGTTCGTGAGTCTGCCGATCATGTCGGAGCGCGTGCGGTCGCTGAACCTGTCGACGACGGTCGCCATCGCCGTGTACGAGGTGCTGCGACAGCAGCGGTAGACGCCGTGCCGGAAAACTCCGGCCGCGTGATTTCGCTCAAGTATCGGTCGGACAGGTACGATACCTCTTGTGTGGATCTGCATCACGGCAGGACGTCGCGCGAGCGGCGGTGTGCCGTGTCGCGTTGCGAGCCTCTCGATGTGGTGGGGTTGCAACTGCCAGATGCCTGGTGACTTGTCTTGGACGTCGAATGCACCTCAACACGCACGCTGCGCCAAGTATCGCGCACCCCGCTGAGCGCCCCGCGGGCGGATCGTTCACCATCGCCGTTCTCGGCGTAACACTTCTGGCCGCGCTCGCGGCCCCCAACACGTCAATCGCCCAGAGTCCGGTCGGATTCCGGAGCGGGTTTACCGAGGGCAACGGCATCCCGCCGCGTGGTCGCGTGGATGTCGATTATGGCAGCTCGGTAAGCGCGGCCGGAGCCGCGCGGAGCGTCACCGCGGGCGAAGTCGTGGCCCACGTCCCGCTGTCCCGACGGCTCGGGCTTCGCCTGCACTTCAACTCCTATGCGTGGGTCCGAACGCCGCAGGCACAGGTCGCAGGACGTGAGGACATGGGTATCGGTACCGCGCTCAACGTCCGCCCGAATGTCGGCTGGCGTCCGGCCACGGCGCTGCTGACTCGCATGGACGTGCGGAGTGGCAGCCTGCCGGGAGAGGCGAGTGCGTGGCGGCCCACGGTGAAGGTGGCGCTCGGGTGGCGTCTCCCAACGGGCGTCACGCTGACGTCGAACATCGGTCTCGCCGCGCTCAACACGCGTGGCGAGCGCTCTACGCAGCACTTCGGCAGTCTGTGGCTTGGTCGGACGATCACGGGGCGAGTCGGATCGTTCGCCGAAGCGTTCGCCTTCAGTCGCGAGGCGCGGTCCGGTCCGTCCACCCGCTACGTGCGAGGTGGCGTCACCGTGTTGGTCACGAACCGCATGCATCTCGATGTCAATGCCAGTACGCAGCTCGGCAGCGCAGGGGAGCGCCGGACGTTGGGGATCGGCATGAAGCACCGCATGTGATCGGTACCCGAAGCACACCGTCGGCCCACCAACCGTCCGCGACTCACACCCTCCTCGAACGACTCTCATGCAACGCATAAAGAATTGGAAACTCCGCACCAAGCTGCTCACGGCCTTCGGCGTGGTGCTCTCGCTCGTCGCCGTGCAGTCCGTGATCTCCTTCCGCTCCACCGTCGCGAGCAGGGACGCGGTGAAGTGGACCGATCACACCCATCAGGTCATCGCCGTGGCCAGCGATGCGCTGGCCGCGTTGGTGAACATGGAAACCGGCTACCGTGGCTTTCTCGTTACGGGGCGCGACGTGTTTCTCGAACCGTATACGATGGGCCAGGAGCATGCACCGGCCGCGCTGGCGCAACTCATGAAGCTGACCGCTGACAATCCGGCGCAGGTCGCGCGTTGGACCGACCTCACGGCGCGCGCGAAGGCGTGGCAGGCGGAGATCACCACGCCGGGCATCGCGCTGCGTCGTCGCGTGGCCACCGGTGCCGCGACCCAGCAGGATATCGTGGCGTTCGAGACCAGTGGCAAGGGGAAGCAGCACTTCGACGGCATGCGCCGTGTGTTCGCCGAGGCGATCGGTGCGGAGCGTACGCTGATGACATCGCGAAACGCCGAAAGCGAGCGCGCCGCCCGTCAGCTGCTGGTGGTGATCGTTGGCGGCACGCTGGCCCTGGTCGTGCTCGGTCTGATCATTGCGCAGGTGATTGCCGCCGTGATCGGCCGTCCCGTCAACACGCTGGCGGTGGCTGCCAAAGCGCTCGCCCGTGGTGAGCTCGACGTCACGCTTCCCACCGAATCGGGTGACGAGGTTGGTGATCTCTCGCGTTCGTTCCGAGAGATGGTGACGGCACAGCAGGGCATCACGAAGAGTGCCGCCGCCATCGCAGCGGGCGATGTGTCGGTGGCCATTCAGCCACGCAGTGACAAGGACGTGCTGGGTCATGCGTTTGTGGCCCTGCGCTCGACGCTGGATGGCCTGGTGCAGGAAACCTCGGGATTGGTCGCCGCCGCCAAAGCCGGCGATCTCTCCACCCGCGGGAACGCTGCGGCATTTTCGGGCGCGTATCATGATCTCGTGTTGGGCATCAATGAAACGCTCGATGCCGTGGTCGATCCGATCAACGAGGCACTGACGGTGCTGGAGCATGCGGCGGCGCGTGACCTCTCCAAGCGCGTGCGCAGCACGTTCTCGGGCGATCACGCGCGCCTCGCCGACGCGGCCAATCTTGCCCTCGGCAACCTCGCCACGGCGCTCCACGAGGTCGAGGTGGCCACCGAGCAGATTGCCCACGCCTCGGCACAGGTGGCGGCCGGCAGTCAGGCACTGGCCGACGTGGCCTCGGCACAAGCCGCGTCGATGGAGGAGATTTCCGCTGCTGTTCAAGAGCAGTCCACGGTCACCACGCGGACGGCCGGTCTCGCCAAGGAAGCCAGTGAGCTTACGGGCCACGTGCGCGATCGTGTCCGCTCCGGGGCGGAGTCGATGCACGAGCTGGACGGTGCGATGACGCGGATGACGGATTCCGCGAAGAAGACCGCGCAGATCGTGAAGCGCATCGACGAGATCGCCTTCCAGACCAACTTGCTGGCGCTCAACGCGGCGGTCGAGGCCGCGCGTGCCGGCGATGCGGGTCGAGGCTTTGCGGTGGTTGCCGACGAAGTACGGCAGCTCGCCATCCGCGCGGCGGAGGCGGCCAAGGAGACGTCGAGTCTGATCGAGCAGACCGTGGTGTCCACGAGCGAGAGCACCGTCATCAGTCGACGGGTCGGTGATCACCTCGGCAGCGTTCAGACTGAAATCAACCGCGTCGCGACCGTGGTAGCGGAAATCGCGTCTGACTGCGTGATGCAGCGCGACCAAACGGGCGACATTCGCCATACGTTGGAGTTAGTCGGTCAGCACACCCAGGAATCGGCCGCCAACGCAGAAGAGAGCGCCAGCGCGTCGGAGGAGCTCAGCGCGCAGGCCGCGATGATGAAGGAGCTGGTGCAGGCCTTCGTGGTGCATGACGACCGCAGACGGGCGCCTTCGCCGGCGCGAGCGCCCCGACTCTCGGTGATGGCCGCCAGCGGCTTCTGATGTCGTCGACGTTCGACGACGATGTCATGCGCTAGGGTTCGCAGCTGCCGGTAAGCCGCGCAATCGCCCGCATGCCGTCGTCGCCGATGTCGAGACTGTGTTCGTTCACATACAGCGCGATATGCTGCGCGCACACGTCGTCGGACATCTCCTGCGCGTTGGCGCGCACGTACTCGCGGCTCGCGTCGGGATGATCGAAGGCATACTGCACTGACGCGCGAATGGCGCGTTCCACTTCGGCGGCGACGTCAGCGCTGAGGTCGGCGCGCGCACAAATGCCGGCGAGTGGCACCGGCAGATTGGTGTCGCGCTCCCACCAGTCGCCCAGATCGATCGCCTTGTGCAAGCCGTGGTCGGTGTACGTGAACCGGCTCTCGTGAATGATGAGCCCCGCCTGCACGTCACCGCTGCTGACGGCCTGCAGAATGCGATCGTAGCGCATCTCGACGACATCCTCGAGCTCGGGCGCGGCGAGACGCAGCAGGCGATATGCCGTAGTGTCCCGACCGGGGATCGCCACGCGGCCGCTCACCGCCTGAGCCAGTGACATCGGCATACGCGTGACGACGAGCGGTCCGACGCCGTGTCCAAGCGCCGCACCGCTGCGCAGCAGGCGATAGCCACTGCCGACGGCCGCGAAGGCGCCGACGCTGAGTTTGGTGAGATCGAACGCGCCGTGATGCGCGCGCCGGTTGAGCTCCTCGATATCGAGCAGCACCGGCGCAATGCGAATGGGCGTGTCGATCAGTCCGAACGTGAGCGCATGAAAGGCGAACGTATCGTTGGGACAGGGCGAATAGCCGAACGTCAGTTCACGCATCGGTGAAACTCTCGCGCAACGCACGCACCAGCGGTGGTGTAACGGCGGTGATGGCAGCGAAGGCCGCGTCGAAATGCCAGCGTGCGCGATCCTGTTCTTCGATCTCATTCGAGATCGCACGCACTTCGATGGCCGGTACACCAGCGAGTTGGGCGGCGCGGAGCACGCCGAATCCTTCCATCGCTTCCACGTCGCAGTGCACGGTGCCGCCCACGCGGGCACTGGTGCCGATGGACAGCGTGACCGCGTCGGGGAGTGCGTGCTGCACCGCACGCAACAGCACCGGTGATGCGCTCACCGTACTCGGCGCCCACTCGGCCGGCACGTTCGAGTCGCAGTAGCGCGCGTCGGCGCCGATCACGAGCGTGGCCGGTGCGAGCGCCCGCGCCCGACGGGCGCCGGCGATGCCGACGTGCAGAATGGCGGCGGGATGCCATGCAGCGATCGCGGCTGCGGTGCGCGCGGCCGCCTCGACGGGGCCGACACCGCACTGCAGCGTGTGCCATCCATCGGGCGAGGCGAGTTCGCGCGCGGTGGCCGCGACGACCAGAATTCGTGCGCGATCGTTCATGACGTCCTCATGACAGCCTCATCCCGCGAAGTCTACGCGATGACACGTCACTCCACGAGTTCGCCGCCCCAGCTGGCCGGGTCGACGTCGGCGATCGTTTGCGTGAGTGTCCAGGCGTGTCCGGCCGGGTCGCGCACGGAGGCCTGTCGTTCGCCGTCGGCGTGATCGGCGGGCGGGGTGAGGCCGGTGGCGCCGAGCGCGAGGGCTCGGGCGTAGGCGGCGTGCACATCGGGCACACGCACCATGAGCACGGCGGGCGGACGTCCACCGGTGGCGGGCACGGCGGCCGCGTCCCACGCGGCCACCACCATGGCGCCCGTGCCGATGGTGAGCTGCACGCGCTGTTGCGGGACGCGCAGATGCTCGCGGGCGCCGAGCACGTCGCGCAGCCATGTCACGGCGGCATCGATGTCGGGGTAGCTGCGCATCGGGATGAACGTCGCGTCGGGGATGGAGCGATTGCGGAGCGGCGTCGGCGCATTCGCGATCGCGGGATCCGCGAGGCCGGTAGCCGCGAGGCCGCCATCGGCGAGCGCCGCGTCCTGATGCGCGAGAATCATCGGCCACGCGGCTTCGTGGGCATCGCGCGCCTCTGCCGTTGCGAACCCCTCGTGGATGAGGGTGACCTGCGTGAAGTCGCCGGCGATCGCGTCGAGGTGCACGGTGAGCGTGGTCTCGGCGCCGCCAGTACCACCCGTGCCGGTGACCCAGGTGAGCGACACCAGCGCGTTGGGTACGAGCCGCAGAAAGCGACCATAGTGCGGATGCCGCACGGTCGGTCGCCCGTCGGTGAACCGCTGCGCGACGTCGAAGAAGAACGGCTCACCGACGTCGGCCCGCACGCGCGCGGTGTCGGACTCGGCGAACCACGAGCCCCAACCGGTGGTCCACGCGCGGTAGAGCGTGGCGGTGGATCGCGGTGAGGTGCGGGTGATGGTCAGGGCGTGCATGGCGTTACGCGAAGCCGGGCGGATTCTCTCCCGCCACGTTGAAGTGCCGTTCCAGTGCGACGCCCACTTGTCCCACCAGTCCGTCGTCGAACAACCGCCCCAGCAACGTGATGCCATGCGGTACGCGGCGCGGTGTGGTGAAGTGCGGCAGCGGACGCTCGGGGTTGGGCGCCCAGTCGCTGCGGGCGTC
>CANHJV010000015.1 GCA_947461225.1 Gemmatimonadota bacterium
AAATTCTTCGATCGCGGCGGACGCTACATGTCGCTGGCGCACAACGGCCACAGCCAGCTCTCCGACTCGAACACCGGAGAACGCGACGGCGTGTGGCTGCACAACGGCCTGAGCCCGCTCGGTAAGCAAGTCATTCTGGAAATGAATCGTCTCGGCATGATGATCGACGTGTCGCACCCGTCCAAGCAATCGATGCTGCAGACCATCGCCATCTCGAAGGCGCCGATCATCGCGTCGCATTCGGGTGTGCGCGCGATCTGCAATCACAGCCGCAACATGGACGACGAGCAGCTGCAGGCGCTGAAGAAGAACGGCGGTGTGATTCAACTCGTGGCCTTCAACAGCTACGTCAAGTGCGACCCCACGCGTGACCTGCCGCGCGAACAGGCACGTGCCGCCGCGATGACCGATCTGCGCACCGAATTCGGCATCACGGCCACCGATCGCCGCGAACAGCAGGCGCAAATTCAGGCGCTCGCCGACGAGAAGCGCAACGCGTATCTGGCGAAGCAGGAAGACATCACCGCACGCCGCTATCCGTCGGATCCGCCGGCGAACGTGAAGGACTTCGTAAACCATATCGACTACGTGGTGAAGCTCATCGGCATCGACCACGTGGGCATCAGCTCCGACTTCGACGGCGGCGGCGGCGTGGACGGCTGGCGCAGTGCGTCGGAATCATTGAACGTCACGGCAGAACTCGTACGCCGCGGGTATTCGAAGAGCGAGATCGAGAAGATCTGGGGCGGGAATCTGCTGCGGGTGATGGAGCGCGTCGAAAAGGCCGCGACAGCGAAGTAAGGAGTATGGAGTAGGGGGTACGGAGAGTGCGACTCCCTACTCCGTACCCCGTACTCCCTACTTCGCCGTTACCCCAGCAGCAGCTGCAGCTCCTCTCTCCCCACCCCTGCCAGCCCGCCCTTGTCCTCGCTGAGAATGGCGTCGGCCAGCGCCCGCTTGCTGGCCTGCAGCTCGAGGATCTTCGACTCGATCGTGTCGCGCGCCACCACACGCGTGGCGATGACCTGATTGGTCTGCCCGATACGGTGCGCGCGGTCGATCGCCTGTGCTTCCACCGCCGGATTCCACCACGGATCGAGCAGATACACATACTCGGCCGCCGTGAGATTCAGCCCGTGTCCGCCCGCCTTGAGGCTGATCAGGAACAGCGGCGGGCCATCGGCCGACTGGAACCGATCCACGCGGGCCTGACGGTCACGCGTGCGTCCATCGAGGTACTCGTACGGCACTTCGAGCGCATCGAGACGCGCCCGCAGCAAGGACAGAAAGCTCGTGAACTGCGAGAACACCAAGACCTTGTTGCCCTCGGCTGCGATCTCCTGCAACGCTGGCACCACCGCGTCGAGTTTGGCCGACGGCAGCGACGCCTTGGTGGGATCGACCAGCGCCGGATGACAGGCCGCCTGCCGTAGCCGCAGCAGCGCTTCGAGAATGTGCATGCGCGACTTGCCAATGCCGTCGCGCTCGACGCGATCGAGCAGGCTGGTGGCGTATTGATTCCGCAGCTGCTCATAGAACGCGCGCTGCTTGGGCTCGAGCTCCACTTCAATCGTCTGCTCGATACGGGCCGGCAGTTCCTTCGCCACCATGGCCTTTGTGCGTCGCAATACCACCGGCCGCAGCGCACGCGAGAGTAGCTCCTGCGCCGAAACACCCGTGCCAGGCGGCATGCCGGGGCGCAATGCCGCCAACGTGCGCGTGGCTGAGCTGAAGGTCGTGGCCGCACCCAGCATGCCCGGATTGAGGAACTCAAACAGACTCCAAAGTTCCTCGATGCGATTCTCGATCGGTGTGCCGCTCAACGCCAGCCGATGATCGGCCTGCAACAACCGACACGCCTTGGCGGTCGCGGTGCCGGCATTTTTGATCGCCTGCGCCTCGTCGAGAATCACGTAGTCGAAGCGGCGCGAGCCGAGGCGGGCGATATCGCGGCGCAACGTGCCGTAGGTCGTGATCGCCAAGTGCGCGTCGACCGTGTCGAGATCCTCGACCGACCGTTCGGCGTGACTGAGATCGTGCACCTTGAGCTGCGGCGTGAAGCGGGCGGCTTCGCGTACCCAGTTGAACACGAGCGAACGCGGGACCACCAGCAACGACATGCCAATGCCTTCTTCGCGTCGCGCTTCGAGCATGGCCAGCACCTGGATTGTCTTGCCCAAACCCATGTCGTCGGCCAGACATCCGCCCAGTGCGAAGCGACGCAGAAAGCCGAACCACGACAGCCCCTCTTCCTGATAGCCGCGCAACGTGCCCACAAATCCACGCGGTACCGGGATCGCGTTGATCCCTTGGAACTTCTTAAGCTCCGCACGACCCGAGGCGAGCGTTTCGTCCACATCGACATCAGGCAAGGCGGCCAGCAGCACATCGAGCAACGCGAGCTGCGACGACCGGAACCGGATGCCATCACCACGACGCACACCAATCGCCAAGAGCGCGCGCAGCTCGTCGAGCGATTCATCCGGAAGAAAGCCGATCACGCCGTTGCCGAACTCGATGAGCTCAGAGCCTTCGTCCATTGCCGTGAGCAGCTGAGCCAGCGTGAGCTCATGGTCGCCATACCGCAGCGTCCCGGTGAGATCAAACCAGTCGATGCCCGAGGCCACACGCACCTGCAACGGACTCGGCGCCACGAACGTGGCCCCGTCGGACTCGATGAGCCATCCGTCGCGCACGAGCGTGGAGATTAACCGCGGCAACGTATGCGGCTGCACCACGAGCGACATGCGGCTCTCGGCGTACGAGTACATCTCCTGCGCGCCGAGCGCCCGGAGGCGCGTCATCGCGTTGCGTTCGGCCGCCGCGCGACGGCGATAGAGCGTGCGGGTCTTCTTGTCGAAGCACGTGGAGGCCGTGGACGCCGCGTCCACGAACTCCGAGCCGTAACGAAAACGCAGCGTGAGCCACGACGGCGACGCGCGCCACGATCCGGCGCCACTGGCGACCCGCACCATCGGGACCGGGGCCGCATCGCTCTCGATGTGCATTTCGCCGGCCGGCAACGACAAGCGCGGCATGTTGGGCAGCGCATGGTATTCGGCCAGGAACGCCGACGGATCATCGCCCAGTTCGAACTCACCCGCCGTCCACAGCTTTTGCACCAGCGGCCACACCTGATCGCTGTCGAGGCGCGACAGCGTCGTACCGAACAGCACGAGTCCCGACTCGTGAAGCCAATTCGCCTCGCTGAGTGGACGCACGACGTCGTCGCGCAGCAGCTCGCCCACCAACTGGTACTGGTCGGGCGTGGGTCGATCGAGCCGCATGGCGACCTGCCACGGCGTCGCATCGTCCCACGAGATCATGCGTGCATCGAGCGACGGCCGATTGCTGCGCAACCGAGCGCGGCCGGTCTCGCAGATCATCTGCAGGGTGGTGCGGTACGCGCGCGGGCGCACGATGAATCCACCGGTGGGCATCGTGGCGATACCCTGAGCATCCGAGCTGCCGAGCAGCATCTCAGCAATCTGCCGATCGATCGGATCGGGCGCGTTGCACCACGCATCGATGGAGTACTGAAAGTGCTTCGGCTCTTCCCAGACGCTGTCACGATCGCGGCGCTGTGTCGTGATCTCCACCCGCACGCCACGATGCTGCGCGCTCTCGGTGAGATGCAGGAGATACACGATACGTCGATCGCCAGGGAGCGACGTGGCCCGGTTCGTGATGCGCGTTTCGGTGAACACCGAGCGCTGGCGACCACTCGTGTCACGTAACGCCGTCTGCCACTCCGGTGCGGGGGTGGACTTCGTCTCGAGGGCCCGCGGCTGCGGCTTCATCACCGCGAGCACGTGGCGCTCGAAGGTGACCTGCGGCTCCGCATTGGACGACGCGGCGGTCTCGAGCAGCGGCGCCAGCGTGCCCTGTGCGTCCAGCACACGCAACAGCGCCCACAGATGTTTGCAAGCGCCATGCTCCTGCCCGTGCGGGCAGGTACAGCCCAGGTGTAGACGCCCCGGGCGCGGGCGCAGGAACACTCCATACGTGCGAGTGCCCTGCACCGCGGCGGTGGCCGCAACGGCATCGACGTGCTCGAGGGTGAGCACGAAGGGATCGATGTACGCTTCCCCGCGTTCGCGTACATCCGGCGGAAAGCACTGCTCAAGCAAGACGGGAATCATGACCAGCGAAGTCTAACCATGACTCCTCCAACGGCTGCTACTTGAAGCGAATCCCGTTGGGGGCAACGGCACCCTTGGTCGGTACGAAGGGCTTGGCTGCCGGTTTAGTGCCTGGCACCGGCCGCGCCGGACCGCGATTGTTGGCCGTCACGTCACGCCGAGTCCCCCCTTCACCCCGCTCGCCACCACCCTGCGGCTTGCCCACACCACTGCCGCCGTCGCTGCGCATGCTGAGAGCGATGCGACCACGGGCCAGATCGATGGCCTGCACCGTCACCTTGACCTTCTGTCCGACCTTCACCGCGTCGTTGGGGTCCTTGATGTAGCGATCGGCCAGCTGGCTCACATGCACCAGGCCATCCTGGTGCACGCCGATGTCCACGAAGGCACCGAACGCCACGATGTTCGTGACCACGCCCTCGAGCACCATGCCCGGCAGCAGATCGGACGGCTTCTGAATGTCATCCCGGAAGGCGGGCGGCTCGAAGGCGGCTCGCGGGTCGCGACCCGGCTTTTTCAGCTCAGCGACGATGTCCCGCAGCGTGGGCATACCGACATCGTCGCTCACGTACTTGGCCAGCTCGATCGAGTCCACCAGCGACTCATTGCCCACCATCGAGCTCACATCGGCCTTGAGATCCTTGGCCATGCGCTCCACGAGCGAATAGCGCTCGGGGTGCACCGCACTCGAATCGAGCGGATGCACACCACCACGTACCCGAAGGAACCCAGCCGCCTGCTCGAACGCCTTGGCGCCCAGACGCGGGACATCCTTGAGGTCGGCGCGAGACGTGAGACGGCCCCGCTGATCGCGCAGCGCCACGATGGCCTGGGCGAGTCCGGGGCCGATACCGGCCACGTAGCCCAGCAAAGCGGCCGAGGCGGTATTCACTTCGACGCCCACACGATTCACGCAGCTTTCCACGATATCGTCGAGGCGCTGCTTGAGCCGCGACTGATTCACGTCGTGTTGGTACTGGCCCACCCCGATGCTCTTGGGGTCGATCTTCACCAGCTCAGCCAACGGATCCTGCAAGCGACGGGCGATTGAGACCGCGCCACGCAACGACACGTCGAGCTCGGGGAATTCGGCGCGCGCGAGATCAGAGGCCGAGTACACCGACGCCCCTGCCTCATTCACCACGACCACCTGCGGGCGCTCACCACCCGCCGGCGGATCGAGCTCCCGCATGGCGGCCTTGGTCAGATTTTCCGTCTCGCGGCTGGCCGTCCCATTGCCGATCGCGATGAGCTCCGGCGTGAAGCGCTGTAGCAGCATCCGAATCGCCCCGGCGAACCGGTCTTCCTGATGCAGATACAACGTGTCGGTGTGCAACAACGCACCCGTAGCGCTGACCACGGCCACTTTCACACCCGTGCGGAAGCCCGGGTCGAGGCCGATCACGCGCTTCTCACCGGCCGGTGACGACAACAACAGCTGTTCGAGATTGCGACCGAAAATCGTGATGGCTTCATCGTCGGCGCGTGTCTTGAGCTCCACGCGCAGTTCCACTTCGATCGCGGGCGACAGCAGGCGCTTGTAGGCATCGGTGGCCACCAGCGTCAGCTGCTGCGACGCCGTGCGGTTACCGATCACTTCACGCGCCATGCGGGCATTGATCTCTTCGACCGGCGCTTCCACCCGCCACATCAACTCGCCTTCGGTTTCACCGCGACGGATCGCCAGCATGCGATGGCTGGGAATCGTGCCCAGCGACTCGGCGTAGTCGAAGTAATCCTTGAACTTCGATTCGTCGCTGGCCTTGCCGGTCATCACGCTGCTTTTCACGACCCCCTTCGCGCGCGTGATCTCGCGCACCCAACCACGGATAAGCGCGTCCTCCGCCACCTGTTCGGATAGGATGTCACGCGCTCCCAGCAATGCCGCCTCGACGGTCGGCACTTCCGACGGCTTTCCGTCGACCTCTGGGAGCAAGTACGCCGCTGCCGACGCCAGTGCGGCGTCATCATCGAGCGATCCGTTCCACAATCCTTCCGCCAACGGCCCGAGTCCGCGTTCGCGCGCGATCATGGCGCGCGTGCGACGCTTGGGCTTGAAGGGCAGATAGAGATCTTCGAGGGCCTGCTTGGTATCCGCCGACAGAATCGACGCCTTGAGTCTGTCGTCGAGCTTCCCCTGTTCGTCGATGCTCTTCAGTACCGCCGCGCGGCGATCCTCGAGTTCGTTCAGGTATTCGGCGCGCTCGCGCACATCGCGCAGCTGCACCTCGTCGAGACCACCAGTCATCTCCTTGCGGTAGCGAGCGACGAACGGCAGGGTGGCCCCCTCAGCGAAGAGCGCGAGGGTGCGCTGAACCTGTTGCGGATTCAGCGAGAGTTCCGTCGCAACGCGTGCGACGATGGCGGGAGCGATCGTATCAGTCATGTGCGCGGATTCTATGCGTCAGGCGAACTGAATTCCACGGCTTGCGTTTTTCGCCCTCCGTGCGCATCGGTGCTGTCCAACATCCGCTCGTCCACCGCGCGAGCAGCCACGACCCTGTACGCTAGTTGCAGCCTGCGACCGCGCTCTCCCAGAGCACCCGCCACCCGGTCTTCCCGCGCGTCAGGACCGCGGCACCCAGCGCCACGCCATCATCGCGACCAAACAACAGGCGGACATCGGGTGCGCCGACATTCCGGAAGGCGAGCAGGGGCTCGGCGACCACGAGCTCTTCCTCATGACCGGCTGCGCGCTCGTGCCATGCCACGGTCCACGCCGTCGCGTTATCGCCGATCGCATCGACGACGACCACCAAGCGTTCTTCCTTCGGATCGTCTTCTTGATTCACGCGGCGGGCCAGCGTCGCCACAATGAACGCGGTGTCGAGCCCGCGCGTGCGCCATGCACGCAGCACCACGAATGGCAGTCCACGGAACGTGCTGCTGGTATCGTCGGCCAATCCCGACGCGAGGCGCGTGAGATCGGTCGCCAGCCGAGCGGAATCGCGCGACGCGAGCCCTTCGATCGAATCGAGGGGGATGGCCGTGACACGTCCCATCGCGAAGGCCGCCGTCCACGGCGCGACGGTGACACCGGCGTCCACCGCGAGGCGCGCCACCGGCCAGGCGGTGCAGCCTTCGTCCACGCGCGGCGCCCCTTCCACTGTGAGTCGCGCCACGCCGACTTTGCCGCTTCGCGCGAACAGCTCGATGCGGCCGTCGGCTGACGCCGCACCGATGCCGGCCGTGTCACCGACAGTCAGCTCGCTGGCATCGGGACGAAGCAGCGAGCCAGCCATGAGGCCACCGTCCACCGTGGGGAGCACCACGAATGGCCCCGCACCCGCGTCCCACCCGCTACTGGACACGGTCGTGGCCACGCTGTCCGCATTGCCGGGTCCACCAGCGGCGGACGCCGAATCCGCATTCGACGACGAGGGACGGCGATCGCAGGCGACCAGCGTCAACAGCGCCACCACCCCCGCGATGAGTCGCACGGGACGCCGAGTATCACGACGGCTGCTACGCATGGAAAAACGGAGGTACGTCATGCAGCGTACTGGACAGCGTGGGTGTAAGCACGGACTATAATCTGCCGCATGGTGATGCCCATTACGAGACTCCTGACCAAGACTGCTCATGACTGATGCCCGCACGGGATCCTGGAAGGGATTATTGAACGCACTCGGCCTGCATCGATCCGAGTTGCGTGCCTGGGCAATGTACGACTGGGCCGTGTCCTCCATGCAGACCGTGATCACCACGGCGGTGTTCCCGATCTACTTCATTCAAGTGGCCGGCGCTGATCGTACCCCTGAAGCCGCCACCCAATCGCTGGGCTACGCCAACACCGTCGCGGCCATCGTGATCGCACTGCTGGCACCGATTCTCGGGGCGGTCGCCGACTTCAAAGCGGCCAAGAAACGCTTCCTGTTCGCGTTCATGCTGATCGGTGTCGTGGCCACCGCGGGCATGTTCTTCATCGATCGCGGTGAATTGCTGTTCGCCTCCGCACTGTTCGTGCTGTCGATCGCTGGTGCCACCGGCAGCATGACGTTTTATGAAGCGTTGCTGCCCCACATCGCCACTGAGGAGGAGATCGATCGGGTGTCCACCGCCGCCTACGCCATCGGGTATATCGGCGGCGGACTGCTCCTGGCCATCAATCTGGCATGGATCAGCAATCCCGGGTTGCTGGGACTTCCCAGCGGCGACGGCATCACGGCCGATCAGGCCACGCTGCCGGCGCGACTGGCCTTCGTCTCGGTCGGTGTGTGGTGGCTGCTCTTCTCGATCCCGGTGATGCGCACCGTCCCGGAACCGCCGCGGACGATCGAGTCTGATGAAAGATCGACCGCCAACCCGTTCACGGTCGCCTTCTCCCGACTGGGTGAAACGCTGCGCGAGATGCGCCAGTACAAACAGGCGTTCCTCGCCATGCTCGCGTTCACGATCTACAACGACGGCATTCAGACCATCATCAAGATGGCGACGGCCTTCGGTACCGAAATCGGCATCGCGCGGCCCGCGCTGATCAAGGCGATTCTGCTCGTGCAATTCGTGGGCATTCCGTTCGCCTTCGCGTTCGGCACGCTGGCTGGCAAGCTGGGGGCGAAACGCTCGATCTTCCTCGGACTCGTGGTCTACACGGGCATCTGCATGTATGCCTACGGGATTCACACCGAGCGCGAGTTCTACATCCTCGCCGTGCTCGTCGGACTGGTGCAGGGCGGCACGCAGGCGCTCAGCCGCTCGCTCTTCGCGAGCATGGTGCCGAAGCACAAGAGCGGCGAGTTCTTCGGCTTCTACTCCGTGTTCGAGAAGTTCGGCGGCATTCTCGGACCGCTGGTGTTCGCCATCGCCATCGGACAGACGGGCAGCAGCCGCGGCGCGATTCTCTGGGTCATCGCCTTTTTCGTGATCGGCGGCGCCCTTCTGGCCAAGGTCAACGTGAAGGAAGGCGAACGCGCCGCCCGCGAGGGCAACATGAATCTTCGTGCGGTGTAACGCGTGCGGCTGCAGGGGGAGCTGGCGGCGGATCGCTGAGAGCGGTTTCCGTTCTTATCCTGCCGTGCTCAGCAGCCGCTCGTCTACCGGCGGATACACGGGACCACCGAGATCCCAGTGCCAGGCCTCGCGGCGCACATCGGTGCGCGGATCGCGCAACGGCTTGTACTGCAGGCGGCTCGCGGGAATCCCCACCGCTTCGCCGTAAACCAGTAACCGCGCGCGATCGGTGCTCACGAAGTGCACCATGGGGCGGCCAAGCCAGACGTGCCGGTGTAACCACAGCCCGCCGTCCATCGCGTGAATCATCCCCTCGCGACGTTTCCGGAACTCGCGCGCACCGGATGCGAAGGTGACCTCCCGCATGCGGGCGGATCGCCGATCAGGGTCAGGGTCGGTTGCTATCGAGAATTCAAAAACGTTCAAAACAGCTAGCTGCCCTTAAGGTGATTTTATCATGGCGCGATATGGGCGCCTACTGGCAGTGTACGAGCCCTTCTTCCGTTGCACCGCCCGTCGGAGCGGCCTGACCAATAAACACCGAGCACGTGAGCGGAAAAGACGCCGGATGGGTGGATTGGCCCGACCAGCCCCGCCCGTCAGCCTCGACGATGGTAATCGTCACCCCGTTGGTGCTGACGAAGTTGAGCGCGCTCACATTGCTCGCATACTTCTCATTGTAATAAAAATAGTTTTCCTGCAGCGTCGCGACGTTCTTCAAATCGCTCTTCAGCGATGCCGCGTAGGCTTTGCCCTTGGTGTTCTGGAACTTCGGGATCGCCATGGCGGCCAGAATGCCGATCACGACGACGACGATCAGGAGCTCGATCAGTGTGAATCCCTGACGGGGACGGGACGGTCGCATGGCGCTTCCTCGGGGTCGGCCCGGAACGTCGTCATCCCGGGTGCAGGCATTGGGGGCGGTCGTCGAACGACCGCGATACCCCTACTCCTAGGCAACCTAGGTGCCGCGCCCGATAGAATTCCGTAAACCACTATAAAACAATGGTTTACGAACATTCACTCGGGTCATCGCATGAGAACGAGTCTCGCAGCGCTCCTGAGTTCATGCAAAGTGCAACACCACCGATACGCGAAACGAGGCAAGTTCCCTCACCGTCACGACATGGCCGTCACGACTTCGCGGCCACCCAGTCGTCGCCCACGCCCATCTCCACCAGCAACGGGACGTCGAGCGTCGCCGCCGACTCCATCTCCCGCTTCACGAGCGCCGCGAGCACCGCCTGCTCACCAGCCGGCAACTCAAAGATCAGTTCGTCATGCACCTGCAACAGCATGCGTGACGCCAACCCCTCGTTCGCCAGCGCCCGGTGTACCCGGATCATCGCGATCTTGATCAAGTCAGCCGCCGAGCCCTGGATCGGGGCATTCGCGGCCACCCGTTCGCCAAAGGCCCGCATGTTGTGGTTCCGCTCCTTCAGCTCCGGGATGTAGCGTCGACGATGGAACAGCGTCTCCACATACCCCTTGGCCTTGGCCTCCACCACACAGCGATCGAGGAACGCCTTCACCCCGGCGAAGCGCTCGAAATACGTCTCGATGAACGCCTTCGCTTCGGCATGTGGCAACTTGAGCTGACGCGACAACGCGTGCGCCCCCTGCCCGTAAATCGTGGCGAAGTTGATCGTCTTCGCGCGCGCGCGCATGTCGCTGGTCACATCGGCCAGCTCCACGCCGAAGATGATTGCCGCCGTTTGGCGGTGAATGTCGCCACCCGCCTTGAACGCCGACACGAACGCCGGGTCGCCCGACAAATGGGCCAGCAGACGCAGCTCGATCTGTGAGTAGTCGGCACTGAGCAACCGCCAACCCACGCGCGGTACGAAGCCACGACGAATCTCACGCCCCAGTTCACGGCGGTTCGGAATGTTCTGCAGGTTGGGGTCCGTGCTCGACAAGCGCCCCGTGGCCGCAACCGTCTGATTAAACGACGTATGCAATCGGTGATCGCGCGGATGCACGAGCTTCGGCAACGCGTCGATGTACGTGCCTTCCAGCTTGAAGATCTCGCGATACTCCATCAACAGCGTCGGCAGCGCATGCCCTTCCTCGGCCAGCTCCTGCAACACACTGGCGTCGGTGCTGGGCCCGGTGGCCGTCTTCTTCTTCACCGGCAGGCCGAGCTTCTCGAACAGAATCACGCGCAGTTGCGGATTGGAGTTGATGTTGAACTCCTGCCCCGCCTCTGCATAAATGAGCTGCTCGACACGCTCGCGTTCACTCTTGAATCGCGTCTTCAGCGACTCGAACCACGTGAGATCGATGGCAATGCCGTCCCACTCCATGTCGGCCAGCACCTCAACCAGCGGCACCTCCACGTTGCGGAACAAGTCCGACATGCCGTGACTACCCAGCATCGGCTCGAGCGTTGCCCGCAAGCGCATCGTGATATCGACGTCTTCGCACGAGTAGTCGCGCGCCGCGTCAACCGGCACCACATCGAACGGCAGCTGATTGCGGCCCTTGCCGCACAGCTGCTCGTACGCCGTCATCGTGTGGCCGAGGAACTCGAGTGCCAGCAAGTCGAGTCCATGCGAACGGCGCCCCGGATCGAGCACGTAACTCGCCAACATCGTATCGAACTCGAGACCGGCCAATCGCACACCGGCGCCGCGTAACACGAGCACATCGTACTTCGCATTCTGGGCCAGTTTCTTGACGTTCGCATCTTCCAACATCGCGCGTAACGGCGCCATGGCCTCACTGCCGAACGCCGGCAGATTCACCGGTGGCTCCACGCCCGCGTTCAACCGTCGTCCCGCGATACCAGCCTCGCCCGACAACAACGCGAGATTGCCGCTGCCATCGTCATGACGATGCGCGAACGGGAGATAATAGGCCTCGCCGGGAGCCACCGCGATCGACAATCCCACCAGCGTGGCCCGCATCGCATCGATCGTGGCTGGTGCGCCGGGCTCAGGCACCGTCTCCGTATCGAACGCGATACACGGGACCTCGCGCACCCGGGCCAGCAGCGCATCGAGTGCCGACACGGTGTCCACGGTGACATAGTGTGCATCGGCCAGCACCGGCACACCGCTCGCACTCATGGTCATCGCCAGCGCGGGCGGACGGTTCGCATACGTGGGCGGGCTGTCCGCCGCCGCCGTATCGGGCGACGGCTCCGCCGGGCGCGGCACGAGCGCCGACAGGTCACCCGACGTGTGTGGGCCCGGCTCGCTACCACCCAGATCCTTCAACAGCGACGTGAACTCGAGCTCCAGATACAGATGACGCAACGCCTGTGTATCGGGTGCGCTCATCAGCAACGTGGACGGATCGAGTGCGATCGGCACGTCCTGATGAATCGTGACCAGCAGCTTGGACAGGCGCGCTTCCGCTTCCTGCGCCAGCAAGGCTTCACGCGGCCGCTTCTTCGTGATCTCCTGCACGTGCGCGATGATCTCTTCGAGCGGACCGAACTGCGCGATGAGTTCCTGAGCGCCCTTCTCGCCGATGCCCTTCACACCAGGCACGTTGTCCGACGAATCCCCGACCAGCGCGAGATAGTCAATCACGCGATCTGGCGGGACACCGAGCCGATCGTTCGCGTTCTCGACGCCCACCCACTGCTCTTCCACACTGGCCGGACCGCCACGACCGGGATTGAGCAACCACACCCCGGGGCGCACGAGCTGCTGGAAATCCTTATCTCCTGACACGATCACGACGTTGTAACCGGCGTCCACCCCTTTACGCGAGAGCGTGCCAATCACATCGTCCGCTTCGAAACCGGGCACCGCGAGCACGGGAATGCTGTAGGCGGCGAGCAGCTGATTGATACGCTCGAGCCCCCGATCGAAGTCCGCCTGCAACTCGTCGGTGAGTTTTTCGCGCGTGGCCTTGTAGTCGGGGTACAAGTCGTCGCGAAAGGTCGCGCCCGAGTCATGCACCCAGCCCAGCAACTCCGGTTGGTGCGTCACCAACAGGCGTTTGAGGAACGTCGCGATGCCCCACGCGGCCGAGGTGTTTTCGCCGCGACTCGTGGTCAGCGGGCGCGTCATCAGCGCAAAAAATGCGCGGTAGATCAGGGCATAGCCGTCGATCAGGAACAGACGCGGTGCGGTGGGACGTTGCACCTCGCTCACGGCCGCGACGCCATGCGACGACGGATCGCGTTATCGAGTTCCGACCGACCCTGCGTGGACAGGCGCCACCGTCCGAATCCGGTCTGATCCACGAATACGATCTGCACGCGCAGCTCCCGGTACTCCCAGATCTGCTGACGCACTCGCGCATTCGGATCGGTCATGCCCGTATCGATGATGTTATCGGGATCGCCGATCGCCACGAACGCCGTCCCACGATCGCTCTGCCAGCCCACCGGGCCATCGTCGCGGAAGCGAACATTGGCCGTGCGAATCCGTCCGAAATAATCGCGCAATCCTTCGTTCTCGGACGTACCGGGAATCGGATCGGTCGCCTTGAGAAACGCGGCCCACGCCTCAGGGCGAAAGGCTGGCGTGGCATCGCGCAACGTCTTCAGTCGGTCGGCCGTGGTGAAGTAGCGCAGGTATGCGAACATCTCGTCGAACGACGCGATCGGGAGATCATCGCCCAGGCTCACCAGCACCCGGGCACGCGCCGTATCGGCACGCCCCGGCACACTCACCAGCAACGTGTTGATGCCGATGCCCATCTTGGCGACGGGTACGCCATACGTGGTGCTGTGTCCGTCGCCCCGCGCCGGCAACTCGATGTCGGTATCGAACAGTCGCGTGTCGCCTTCGCCCATGATGCGCACATGGGCGCGGGTCGGTGCCGCCGATCCCACGGCATCGAGATACAGCGGAAGCACAGAATCCTGTCCGAACACCACCGTGGAGCGGGGACGGGCAAGAATGCGCGGCAGGGAATCGGCCGTCGTACGCGGAATGGCTTCGTACACGGGCAACGGCGAGCCGAGCATGTCGGGCGAGAGGCGCGGTACCTCGAGTTGCACCTCTTCCGAGGCGTTGCGGATGCTCGATTCATCCTTGATGCTGAGCGCGACGCTATAGCGACCGGGGGCCAGCTTGAGGAACTGTTGCCAGATGATGCTTTCATCGGTCCGCGAGGTTTCGCGGAACGTGGGGACCAAGACCTTTTCCGTGGCTTCGATGAGCTTCACCACCGTTGCGCCCTGCCGCACTTCGAGGCGCGCCACGTAGCTCGCGGCGTATCGCTCGCCTTGGCGCGTGAAGCCCAGCACGCGCGACGGCAAGCTGAGGGCGACCAGCGTGAGTGTGCTGTCGGGGGTCGGCGACCGCAGAAAGGACACCGACGAGACGAACGGAATCGCGCCCGTGCCGGCGATGAGTCCCATGCTGCGATACAACCGCTGCATGTCGGCCGGCGAGCCGGGGACGACCCCGACAGCGGACGCACCGGCCGGCCCCCCGGGACCCGGTGGTGAAGCGGTTGAGCCCGGTCCGACGGCCGGTCGATTACCCGAGCAGGCGGCGAGCACCGCCACCGTCGTCGTGGCGATGAAGCGAATTCGAAGTGGCAAGGCGCGTGGGTTCACGAAACGCATTTTACCGTCCGTGCAAGCACAAAGTGCTCACCGTGGTTGCTGATCACCCGCTAAAGCCGTGCCGATCATACGAACTGGTCACGGATTGCACTGAATCTATGGAAACTTCTTGCTGGTACTGCGTGCCGGCGTTACGTTCGCCCCGTGGCCATAGAGACGCTAGTCGGAACGACCTTGGCCGGCTATACAGTGCGTGGAAAAGTTGGCGAGGGCGGTACGTCTACCGTGTTTCGTGCCGATCATGCCACGCATGGTACAGTCGCCCTGAAGGTGCTGCGCGAGAAGCTGCAGCACGACAAAACCGCTGTCGCGCGATTCCTGCGCGAGGCGCAGTTCGGCGCACGGGTAGAACACCCGAACATCGTGCGCACCCTAGATTACGGCCAATCCGACGGCGAGCGCTATTACCTCGCGATCGAGTGGGCCGCGGGTGAGATCCTCGACAAGTACGCCGAGAAGTCCGGTGCCCTCCCGTCGAAGGAAGTCGCCGACATCATGTCGCAGATCTGCAGCGCGGTACAGGCGGCCCACGACGTCGGCATCGTGCACCGCGATCTGAAGCCGGAAAACGTCATGTACGATCCGGCCACGCAACATGTCAAGCTGGTCGACTTCGGCATCGCGGCCGATACAGATGCGGCCCCCGATCAGCGCCTCACGCGCGCCGGCTTCTTTGTGGGCACGCTCATGTATGTGGCGCCGGAAGCGTTGTCAGGCGAACTCGTCGGTCCGGCTGCCGATCAGTACTCACTGGCCACCATTGCGTATTTCCTGCTCACGGGCACGCTGCCGTACACCGGCAAGTCGCCTCGTGAGCTCTTTTCCCAGTTGCTCACGCAGCCGCCGGTCTCCCTCAACAAGGCCAAGCCCAACTTGACCTTCCCGGTGGCCGTCGAGAACGTCGTCATGAAGGCACTCTCCAAGCAGCCCGGCGATCGGTATCCCACGGTCAGGGACTTCTCGGAGGCCTTCGCGGCCGCCGCGCAGACCACCGCGCTGGCCGGCAACGAAACCAGCCAGGCCGGCGGTGCCATGCCAGACGGTGCGGACAGTGAGGACAAGGGTGGACTCTTTGGCAAGATGAAGGGCTTATTTCGACGCAGCTAACCACCCTGCTCGCCGAACGATCGGCCAAGCGGGGCGATTTTGTGCTGGCCTCAGGCCGCCGTTCTACGCTCTACGTTGACTGCCGCCTCACCACGATGAGCCCCGAAGGGCAGATACTCATTGGTCGTGAAGCGCTGGCCGCCCTCCGTGGCAGCGGATGGACCGTGAACTCGGTGGGAGGCCTGACCTTGGGCGCCGACCCCATTTCTTACGCGATCGCCCACGCCTCCGCGCTCGAAGCAGAAGCCGGCACCGGGGAGATGGTTCGGTCCTTTACTGTTCGCAAAGAAGCCAAGCAGCACGGCACCGGTAAGCTGATCGAAGGCCCGTTCCAGGCCGGCGACAAGGTCGTGGTCGTGGAAGACGTGATCACGACCGGCGGCTCGGCCCTCAAGGCGGTCGAGGCGATTCGCGCCGCCGGCGGTGACATCGTCGGCGTACTGGCCCTGGTCGATCGTGAGGAAGGGGGGCGCGAAGCCCTCGAGGCCGCCGGTCTCAAGGTGATCAGCCTGGTCACTGCAACCGATCTGCTGCCGCTGATCCCGTCGGCCTAGGCCGACGGCCACCGGCAGCACGCCGGAGCTGATACCGCACTCGGGCGTGACGCGTCTGATAGACGTATGCACACGCCCAGCGCCAACGCCCTGCACCAGGCGCTCTTCATCGAAGAGCGCGCCAAGGACATCGCCACCTTCCGGATCGCCGCCACACGACGGTTCTGGAGCACGATCGTCATCGCGGGTGTCCTCATCGCCGGCCTCCGAGTAGGGCTGGCGGATGTCTCGTGGCCGGCCGTGCTGGCGATGTTCTGCACCGCCATCGCGACCAACTGGGCCCTCGCTGCCATCGGTGCGTCCACCCGATGGTATCGGCGATGGTTCAAGTATGTGTTCGCGGTGTTCGACACCGCACTGCTCAGTGGCGTGGTGTACCTGCTCGGATCGCCCGTGCTGGTGCTCACCTACATCCTCGCCATCGTCCCCTCCTCGTTCGATCGCGGACCGGCCCTCGGCTATCTCACCACGCTGTCGTCAGCCGCTGGATTTCTGATCGCGAGTGCTGCGTACGCGCATGCCCGCCCCACCGATGCCCCACCGTGGTCACAAGTTGTGCTTGCCACTGTGCTGCTGGTCGTGGTGGCGCAACAGGTGATTCACATGCCGTCCACGCTCATCACGCGCATCCGTCGCACGCGTGAACGCATGGCGCAGGTGGAACGCGGTGACTTGCAGGCTCGCGCTGAGGCGCGCCATGCCGATGAACTTGGCTTTCTCGAGATGAGCGTCAATGGCATACTCGACGAGCTCACCCTGCTAATCGACACAGTGCAGCGTGAAGCCGATGAGCTAGCGGCTGTTGCCATGCAGGTGCACGGCGCGGCCAGTGTGATGCAACAACGCGCCGGTGATGTCGCCTCAGGCGCGACGGCGTTCACCGATGAGTTGGTACATCAACGCGAACGCGCACGTGTGGGCGTGGTGGCCAGCCAGGAAGCGCAACGGACGGCCGTTACCACGCAGCACACGGCATCGTCGACGGCAACCGACGCGCACCACGTGGATCGTGCGGCCGCCGCGAGCCGCGAAGCCATCGAACGTGCCGCGCAGGCCCTGCTGCGCGTGGGGGTGGATGTGAACGCCACCGCCGAACAGGTACGCTTGCTCGGCCCGGCTTCGGAACAGGTTGGTGATTTCGTGGCTACCGTCTCCCGCATTGCACGCCAGACGAATCTGCTGGCGCTGAATGCCGCCATCGAGGCGTCGCGGGCTGGTGATGAAGGCCTGGGTTTCGCCGTCGTAGCCGACGAGATCCGTACATTAGCGGTGGAAAGTGCACAGGCCGCCAAACGTGTTGCCGCCACCGTGCAGCGTGTGCGCGATGATATCGGTGCCGCGGTGTTGTCGATGGATACGACCGCTGGTGAAGTGGCCGGCGCCAGGCAGATTGCGCATGATGCCACCCAAGCGCTGTCGGCTCTCGTGGGCGGGATCGCACGAATCGCACATCAAAGCGATGACGTCGCTGCACTGGCCCACGCCCAAGCGCGGCTCTCGGCCGGTGTAGCACACGCGTTCGAGTCGCTCGACAGCTCCGCCGAACGCGCCGTACTCGATGCTCGGACAGCGGCTGACGCCTCGATCGCGCAGCACATCAGTATCGAGGAGCTTTCACGAAGCGCTTGGCAGCTGTCGCAAACCGCGGCGCGTATGCGCGCGGTGGCATTGCGTCATACGAGCGAGTTTTCCCCCGCGACGGTCACCGAGGAGTTCGCGTCGATGGCCGCCGCTACGCCGTCTCAATCGCGGGCGCGGGCTCAGATCCCGACGCCCCCACCAACACCGGCCGAGAAATCCATTGCGGCGTAACCTCCACGGGCACGAACCCGATGAGTTGTTGCTGATACGGTAGAATGAGTCGCTGCCGCATGTGGTCGAGCATGGCCTCGCCGCTATACGACTTGCGGAACTCGGCGGCACCACATTGCAGTGAGTGCATCACATGCCGCGAGAAACTTTGCGGTGACGAGTACTCGAGCAAAAATGCGACCTGCGTAAGGCTGTAGCCTGGATTTTCGAGCAGTCGCGCAGCGCGCACTAATCGCGCGGTGGCCAGATACTTCTTGGGCGCGGGAATACCGGCGCGAAAGAACCGGCTCATGAAAGTCGTGGGCACGACGCCCAACCGTCGGGCCAGCTGGCGCACCGTCGTGAGAGAGCGCGGCGCGAGAAACAGTTCGTCAAAAAAGCGCAAACAGTCGGTGTTGGCACCCGCTAGATCAGCGCGAATGCGGCGGATTGCCACGGATTCGATTGTCATCGTAACTTCGCGATGGACGAACTGTCGGAGGTCACGCCATCCGGCCGGGTCGCGCGCGTCCACCAGTGTCTGCACTCCCTGTTGCCCCAACGCGAGTAGCGATTGCGTGGTGCGCGCCTCGTTACCTGTGAGCAAAGCCACCGCCGGTACGCGCGGAAATTCGCGCACCATACGTGCGACCTGTGTGGCGTGATGCTGCTGATAGCGCGACACCGACACAAGAATCGCTGATACCGCCTGTGTACGTAAATCACGCAGCATGTCGTCAAAGCTTTCGCGATGTACGGTCGTGTAACTCCCCTGCCCCAACGCATCCACCCGTTGTCTCTCCACCGGCGTGAGAAACGTGACGATCGACCGAGAAGGGGGTTGGTTAATGGCTGGCGCGGTGGCGGACGTTGCCGACGTGATCGGATAGACGGTACTACGAACGTGCGATGCTAACGACGACCTGGACGGAGCTGTCATTCCCGCCTCACTCACCAGAGTGTTGGTGCACGGGGCCGGCACTGCGAGCGCAGCGGGCCAATCACGACGGCAGGTTACCGTGGTGTCGTCATCATGCCGTCACTGTGCGGCGATGGGATGTGTTCATCGGCGGTCCAACCGGATCCCGATACGAGTCGGTCCACAGTTTGGTTATATTTCGCTTACTCATGGATCGGTCGCCGGCCGGATGGTCGCGATGTCTGGGCGCAAGTTCAGGCACCGAGGAAAGTCCGGGCTCCACAGGGTAGACTGCCAGGTAACGCCTGGGCGCATGCGGCGTGAGCTTCGTGCGACGGACAGTGCAACAGAAAGCAAACCGCCGTCTCATCGGGCAACTGATGTTGCGGTAAGGGTGAAAGGGTGGGGTAAGAGCCCACCGCATCTTCGGTAACGAAGATGGCTCGGTAAACCCCAGTCGGAGCAAGGCCAAATAAGCGGCGAGAGATGATCCGTCTCGCAAGGACGTCGCAAGACGTCGAGCCGCGGGTAGGCTGCTGGAGCGTGTGGGTGACTGCACGCCGAGAGGAATGACCGTCCGGTGTTGGTGTACGCTTGCGTGTACCAGCACTGACAGAACCCGGCTTATAGGCCGGCGACTTTCCGTGAGATCTCGGGACCCCAGTGGAGCAGCTCGTGGTATTGAACAGATGACATCCTTTGCCCGTTTGGCGGCGTGGTGCGTGGCTGGCCCCATGCTGATGCTGGCCTGTGCACCTGCGATGCCGGCCTCTGCGCCGACGCCGAGTCCGGTGGTGGCTGCACCCATGCCATCAGCGCCCACCACGAGCAACCGCGTGCTGCTGCCGCGCACTCAGGTGCGGACCTCCTGGACCATCTCGGCCGTCACGCAACTCAAAGTCAGCGGTGCAGCGATGCCGGCCGGTGTGTCGGACGAACAACACATCGACACGAAGGCACTCGTATCGATGTCATTCAATCGAACGGTTACCGGTGCGCTTCGTGGATCGGGGCAGGTGGATTCGTTCACCGTACGTAGCAGCATCACAGACAGCGAAAAATCGCGTGCTGGGACTGCGACAATTGCCGCGACCCCGGTACGACCGTCGTTGTTGATCGATGCATTGAGCGACAGCACAACATTGCGCGTGGTTAGCCGTCCGCCGTTGGCCAACGAGTGCGACCGGCCTGAGGTAAGTGCGATGCAGCTGGCCCGTGAGCTGCTGGTGCGCATCCCGGACGGCGTGGCAGAGGGCGATCAGTGGCGGGACAGCACCGTCACGTTGGTGTGCCGTAACGGTGTGCCACTCACGGTTTATACGACCACCCGCTCCACGTTGACTACGTTGTCAAGGGAAATGCTGGTGGTGAATCGTGAGGTCAGTACGAAACTGGAAGGCAAAGGCGGCACCGCGTTCCGGGCCTTCGAACTGATCGGCACGGGATCAGGATCGCAACGCATCGAGATCGCTGCACGTACCGGCATCCTGGAAAACATGCGGGGCACCAGCACGCTCACCATGCAGGTGGTGGAACGCATTCCGCCCGGAACTCCGCGTTCACAGCAAGTGCTGCAAAAGGTGGAGATCCGGGCGGAACGACTACGCTGAGCGGTTATTGCCGTGCAGCGCTTAGTCCATCAAGCGCAGCGGCATCACGAGACAGAGATACTTGGCGGGATCATCCCAGCCTTCGGGCTCGATCGTGGCCGCGCGCTCCGGCGCCTTGAACGTAAGACGTACCTGCTCGGTGGGCATGTAGCGCAGGATCTCCAGCAGATAGGTGGCATTGAAGCCGATATCGAGCTGGTCGCCGTTGTAGTTCACCGGCAGTTCGTCTGATGCTTCACCAAGATCAGGCGTGGTTACGCTGAACTTCAGCATGCCGGTGTTGAACGACATTTTGATGCGATGCGTCTGATCGGATGCGATCACGCTCATGCGCTTGAGCGCACTGGTCAGCGCCGCCTTGTCGCATAGACAGAAGCGATCGTTGTCCTTCGGAATGACCTGTTCGTAGTTCGGATACGGGCCTTCGACCAGACGCGTGAACACCGAGGTGAACGGCGAACGGAAACCGAGGTGGTTTTCGCCACGCGCGATCTCGAGTTCTTCCTCCGCCGGGAAGAGCCGCTTGATCTGCTCGAGCGCTTTCGGCGGCACGATCAGATCACCTGGTGGGGCGCTGCTCGCCACGACCGGCAGTTCCATCTTCGACAGACGGTGCCCGTTGGTGGCCACCATGCGCATCCGATCTTCGCGCAGCTCCCAGAGCACGCCATTCAGAATGGGACGTGACTCTTCGGTGCTGACGGCGAAGGCGACATGCGAAATGAGCTTCTGCAGTTCACCCGACTTCACGCGCCACGAATCGTTGAAGCGCACGGTAGGGAACGTCGGAAACTCATCGCGCGGCAGTCCAAGCAGCTTGAACTTGGATCGTCCGCATTCGATGGTGACACGCTGTTCGCCGCTGGCTGAAACCTTGACGGGAGACGGCGGCAGTTCGCGCGCGATCTCGCTCAGCTTCTTGGCGGGAATCGTGATCGCCCCTGGCGTTTCGACATCAGCACTGACTTCCGTGCTCACGGCGATGTCGAGGTCGGTCGCGGAGAAACGAATCCCGCGCTCGGTGGTTTCGACGAGCAGGTTCGACAGGACCGGCAAGGTGGTCTTGGCCGGTACGGCGGCGGTTACCGCCGCGAGTCCTTCTTGGAGTTTCTCGCGCGAGATCGTGAAGCGCATGCCCGTTATGTGGAAGGACTGCTGTTAAAAAGAGTCTTAGAAATAAAACTGGTAGTAGCAGCAGGGCGTGTGGGCTTGTTTACAAACGTCGCAAGCTACATGTGCGAAAGCACTTCCGCCATGCCGTGTCATGTGCATTCCATGTCGAGTCGTGCTTTTTCTCCGCATTGCTGCACATCGGGGCCCTCGAATGGGGGGAAAAATGTGCGGCAATGTGGACGACTGGGGACTCAGGTCCCGAGTTGTCCAGTGGATCGGAGAGTTTCCAACATGCCTCGGACCTTCAACACCCGGTCGGCAAAACCGGGTTCTCCCCCCATATCCTCGGCGACCCGATCGAGCGAATGGATCACGGTGGAGTGATCGCGTCCGCCGAAGGCGTTGCCGATTTCGACCAACTGGAGGGCCAACAGCTCCCGACAGAGGTACATCGCGACCTGCCGAGGGGTGGTGAGCTGCTTGGTGCGGGTTTTTGAGCGTAGCCCGTCGGGGGTGACGCCCCATTCACGTGAGACCACCTGCTGAATGGTGGCCACGGTGATTGTGGTGGGTGGGATATCGGGGAAATCTGACGTCGCGGCGTTCTTGAGCTTGTCGCGAAGCGCTTCGCGGGCCAGCTCGATCGAGATTTCGCGGTGTTTGAGCGAGGCGTATGCCAGGAGCTTGATGATCGACCCTTCCAGCTCACGCACCGACGACTTCACATGCTGGGCGATGAAATCGATGACCTCGTCGGGGATGGTGAGCTCGAGGTGGTCGAGGCTCGCCTTCTTGCGGAGGATCGCGATCCGGTGCTCGAGATCGGGGGAATCGACATTGGCCACCATGCCCCACTCGAAGCGGGAGACCAGCCGGGACTCGAGTCCCGGGATTTCCTTGGGGGGCCGATCGGAGGTGAGGACGATCTGACGACCGGCTTCATAGATGGCGTTGAAGGTGTGAAAGAATTCTTCCTGGGTGGATTCCTTCCCCTTCAGAAACTGGACGTCGTCGACCAGTAGCAGGTCGATTTCCCGGAAACGGCGACGGAAATCGCCCATTTGTCCGGTCTGGATTGCGTTGACGAACTCATTGGTGAACTGCTCAGTCCCCACGAACGCGAGGCGTAGCGTGGGGGTACGCTTGAGGAGCTCATGGGCGATGCCCTGCATGAGGTGCGTCTTGCCGAGTCCCGTCTCTCCATAAATGAAGAGCGGGTTGTAGACCTTGCCCGGTGCTTGGGCGGCGGCTTGTGCGGCGGCGGCGGCGACGTCGTTCGATTTGCCGATGACGAACTGGTCGAACGTGTATCGCGGGTTCAGTGGCGCAGACAAGCGCTGTTGGTGCGCCGTTAGTGGCGCTACAACAGGGGCAGGCGGCGGTTGAACGAACATGTCCATCTGCACCCGACCCATGCGTTCTTCGGCCACTTTGAAGCGAACCGTCATGGGGTGACCGAGGGCAACCGCGGCGAAGCTGGTTAGCAGGTCGGCGTGCTTGGACTCGTTCCAGTCGGCCGAGAACTGATCGGGGGCGCCGATGAGGAGGGTGTCGCCTTCAACGCCGAGGGCATCGGTGGGCTCGAGCCAGGTGCGGTACGTCTGCTCCGGGAGGACCTGTCGTGCGCGTTGGCGCAGGCGATCCCAGGTTTCGGCAGGCGTAAGGGACATGACGGGAGGTCGGGGTTCAGGCGGCCCCGGCCGTGGGCGATGATCGAACGAGAATCAGGCGGGGGAGGCGAAGGTTACGCTCGCGTGTGGATAAGTCAATCGCGTCAGTGATGTGACACCAGCCGAGCATTCGTGAGCGCAAGCAAGTTGACATGCGGATTCGAGAACCGAGGGCAAATCGTTGTCGCGGGTGTACTTGGCGGGCTTGACCTCAAGCCAGTCTCACGAGTATTTTCTGAGGCTAGGTCAGGACTCTGCCACACCGCGGTTGTCTGTTCGCGGGCGTGGTTTGGGTGCTGAGAACTTCAAGTCGAACCGCCGCGATTCATCCCGCGTTACCTCGAGCATTACTATGGGCAAGCCCACTTACAATCCGCGCAACACCAAGCGAGTCCGCAAGCACGGTTTCCGTGCGCGTATGGAGACGAAGTGGGGCCGTGAGGTTCTCGCCCGCCGTCGCCGCAAGGGACGCAAGGTGTTGACCGTCCAGATCCCGTCGAAGTATACCGGCGCCTGATTCCCGATCATTCCCGCGCGCGCAGCGACTGACGCGCGGGTCTGATCTCGAGCGGGTTCGACACGAAGGGAAGCGAGTGCGCACCGCCTCATTGGATGTGCGCGCTCTGTCTTCCCTTCTTGGCGTTCCCCGGGTGGGGTTCGTGATCCCCAAGTACAAGCATTCGGGTGTCGAGCGGAACCGTCTGAAACGCCGGTTACGCGAACTCATCCGCGTCGAAGTGCTTCCCGAGCTCGCGCCGATGGACCTGGTGTTCAAGGTGCTTCCGGTGGCCTACGCCAGAAACTTCGAGACGCTTCGCGTCGAAGTGTTGCAGGCCGTGCGGAAGATCGCTCGGTAACTCCAGCGTTCCCGCCGTGATCGCGACGCTCTTCATTCTCGTAGTGCGCGGGTACCAGCTCACGCTGTCCCCCATCTTCGGGGGCGCCTGCCGCTATTATCCTTCGTGTTCTGCGTACGCGATCGAGGCGCTGGAGCGTCACGGTGCGTTACGCGGAGGATGGATGGCGCTGCGCCGCATCGGGCGGTGTCATCCGTTCCGGCCCGGCGGATTCGATCCGGTGCCCTGAGCGCTCCCCTATACAGACCATGGAACCACGTCGCATCGTCCTCGCCGTCGTCCTGATGGCGGCGGTCCTGATTCTGACGCCGATCCTCTTCCCGTCGCCGGTCCCGGCGCCTGGAAGCAAGACCGCGGTCACAGACTCCGCCAGCACCACTCCCGCCGTTGCGGATTCCGCTACGGCGGCCGTCGCCGCTGCGGGTGCTACGGCGCCCGCCATGCGCGCCTTGCCCGACTCCCTGAACGCCGCGCCTCAGCCGGTCGTGATGCCGGTCGACACCGCGGTGGTGCCCACCACGCCGGCGGTGTTCCGCACGACCAATCGTGGCGCTGCGCTGATCGGTGTGGAAATGCAGCAGTACGTCGCGCTCTCCAATAAGGGCCGAACCAAGGGTGGTCCGGTGGAGCTCGCGAAGGCGGGCGACCGGTTGTTGAGCTTTCGTCTCGTTACGCCCGGTGATACGGTCGCGCTGAACGCGCAGACCTTCACCAGCACGCGGAGCGAAGAGAACGGACGCGCGGTGGTGCGCTACGACGCTACGGTTGGCGCCCGCGCGATCACGATCGCCTACTCGTTCCTCCCCGATAGCTACCGCGTGAATGTATCGGCGGTCGTGCAGGGTGCGCCTGAGAACAGCTTCCTGCTGATCGATATGCCGCCCGGCTTCCGTTCATCGGAATCGGATACCACCGAAGATCAGTCGCATCTCGCGTACGCATACAAGCCCGACCAGCAGAATGCGAAGGGTGTCGCCTTCCGCTCACTCGATCCGGGTGAGCGTCGTATCGAAGCGGGTCCGATCAACTGGACGGTGGCCAAGAACAAGTACTTCTTGCTTGGCGTGCTGGCGCCCCAGGGCGTCCCCGGTTTTGCCGAGGTGAACTTCACCGGCGGTGACCGCGTTGCTAAGGCGGCTACGCGCGGTCAGGCGACCATCGTTGCCTCGCTCAAGAGCGGCGCGGTGGCGTTCGAACTCTACGCCGGTCCGCAGGAGTTCAAGCGTCTGGTTGCGATCGGGCGGTCGTTCGAAACGTCGAACCCGTACGGCGGCTGGCTGCAGGGGGTTGTGCAGCCGTTCGCCACGATGGTCATTCGCTTGCTGCTGTGGATGAAGTCCACGCTCGGGTTGTCGTACGGCTGGATTCTGGTGCTGTTCGGCGTGGCGGTGCGCCTCATTCTGTGGCCGCTGAATCAGAAAGCGATGCGCAGTTCGATGCAGATGCAGCGTATTCAGCCGCACCTCGCCGAAATCCAGACCAAGTACAAGGGCGATCCGACCAAGCTGCAAGCGGAAATGATGCGCGTGTACAAGGAGCACGGCATGTCGCCGTTCAGCTCCCTGTCGGGCTGTCTACCGATGCTGATTCCGTTGCCGGTGTTCTTCGCGCTCTTCTTCGTGTTCCAGAACACGATCGAGTTCCGCGGTGTGTCGTTCTTGTGGTTCCCCGACATCTCGCTGAAGGATCCGTTCTACGTGTTGCCGGTGTTGGTGGCGATCACGGCGATGGGCCTGTCGTACATCGGCATGCGCGGCATGAAGGCGAACGAGCAGCAGAAGATGATGATGTACCTGATGCCGGCCATGATGATGGTGATCTTCTTCAACATGGCCTCCGGTCTCAACCTCTACTACTTCGTGCAGAACCTCGCGTCATTGCCGCAGCAGTGGCTGATCTCGCAGGAACGCACCAAGGCACAACCACCGGTTGTGCGGGGATAACGACGTGGTGACGGCCCGCCAGCTGCCTGGTGGCGACGATACGATCGTTGCCCTTGCCACGGCCACTGGACGCGGGGCGATTGCCGTCATTCGGCTGTCAGGGGCGCGAGCGATATCCATCGCTCGCGCCCTTGGCGCATATGCTGGCGTATCCGACCCGCACCCGCGTCGTGCCACGCGGGTGGCTTTGCGACATCCCAACGGTGAGCCGCTCGACGACGCCCTGATCACCTGGTTTGCGGCACCACGCTCGTATACGGGCGACGACGTGGTGGAGATCTCCACGCACGGTGGCCACGTGGTGCCGGCGCTGGTGCTGGCAGCCTGCGTGGCGGCCGGTGCGCGACCAGCCACCCCGGGCGAGTTCACTCGGCGCGCGGTGCTCAATGGACGCATGGATCTGGTACAGGCCGAAGCCGTGGCTGATCTGATCGATGCGCGCTCCACGGCCATGCACCGGCAGGCGCTGTCACAACTGGATGGCGGACTCTCTCGGCGGTTGCTCGCCTTGCGCGACGAGGTGATCCAGCTCGAAGCCTTGATCGCCTACGACATCGACTTCCCCGAGGAAGACGACGGCCCGATCGCTCCCGCCCGCATACAAAATGCGGCCGAGTCGCTGCGCGACGCGCTGCGCGCGCTGATGAACACCGCTCCCCGAGGCGCCGTGCTGCGCGACGGGGTTCTGGTGGTGATCGCCGGCCCCCCGAACGCGGGGAAGTCGTCGCTGTTCAACGCGTTGCTGGGTGAGTCACGCGCCCTGGTCACGCCGATAGCCGGTACCACCCGAGATGCGATCGAAGCGGTGCTTGACCGCGCGCCATTGCCGCTACGCTTCGTGGATACCGCCGGTCTCCGCGACACCGACGACGCCATCGAGCGACTTGGTATCGAAGTCAGCACGCGCTATTTGGGTCAGGCCCAGGTAGTGCTGGCGTGCGGCGCGAGTGAGGCCGATATCGAGGCGACCCGCCACGTCATCGCGACCCGCACGCCGGGCGTGATCATACCGGTGCGCACGAAAGCGGACCTGGATGCGTCCGTACCTAGCGGGTCCGTGCAGCGTGTGAGCGCCGAAACGGGGCAGGGGCTGCGCGATCTTTTGGAGGCGATCGATGGTGCGGCGGCGTCCGGTGCGGTGATGCTGTCGACTGGTGACGATGTGCTGGTGACCCGCGAGCGCCATCGCGCCGGTCTGGCGGCGGCGCACGACGAACTCACCGAGTTTCTGCTGGCGTGGGAAAGTGGCGCGCTTCCGGCGCCGGTGGCTGCTGTGCATCTCTACGCCGCCCGCGAGGCGCTTTCCGATCTCATCGGCATCGTGGACACCGAGGACGTGCTCGACCGCGTGTTCCGCGACTTCTGTATCGGGAAGTAGGATCCGAAACAGCAACAGCCACTGCAACAGCAACTGCCACTGCAACAGCCAGAACACGGACTTTACCGATAGACGGAAACAACACAGATAAGCAAACAGCGCTTTTGGCTTATCTGTGGCTGTTTCGGTGTGATCCGTGAACTCCGTGTTCCGGCTGTTGCCGTTGCTGTTGCCGTTGCTGTTGCCGTTGCTGTTGCCGTTGCTGTTGCCGTTAACGAACGGTCCGAACCAGCATCAGCCGACGATCGTGAGCTTTGGCCGTTCCATGACCGGTTCGTTCACGGCGGCCAACTCCAAGACGCTGGCGCGGGTGGCCCAGGCATAGCCGCGGGCGGCGATGGCCGATTCGACCATGCGTGCGCCAAGGAAGTAGCCGGCGCGTTCGGGAAGCACGGTGCGCTCGACCGTACGGGCCTCGTCGCTCATGCCGCCGGACAGGTAGCGCAAGCGCAGGCCTAAGGCCGTGCGGTTGCCGTCGGTGTCGAGCGCGCGATGCAGCACCGGTTCGACCTCACGGATGCGTGCGTATTGCTTGCGGGCGAAGCCGAAATATTCCCACGCGGCGTGTCCCGGGCTAACGGCGCGGGACACGTGCACGGCCAGTCCTTCGTTGACAAGGAGCTCGCGCAGCGACGCTTGGCGTCCGGTTTCCCAGTACGAGTAGTAGCCGCCGGCGTCTTCCACGAAGCCGCGCATGTCGCTGCGGCTGGACGGTGACGTGTAGCGCACGACATGGGTGATTTCGTGCGCGAGCCAGAGCGGAATCAGTTCGGGATCGAGACCGAGGCCCTGTGTGTCCGGGTTGGCGACACCGGTGAAGTGCTCGAGGCACACGAACGCCACGCCTCGGCCGTTGACGACCAGCTCACCGGCATTGGCGGCGCCGACGCCGACCATCAGCACCACGTCGTACGCGACGTCGATGTCGAGCAGGGTACGGACCTTCTCTTCCGTCTGACGCGCCAGCGCGACCACATCGGTGCGCGCGAGGAGCGTAAGCAGGTCGTCGCGATTCGCGTTGACCGTGGACTGGACGACGTCCTCGAAATGCGGCCCTGACGGCTCAAGGACATAGTTGTCCCAGTAGGCCGTCAGCAGCGCCTTGTGGCGCTCGAAATAGGCGAGATACGCCGACACCCGATCGTCGGCTTCGAGTACGGCAAGAAAATCCGGTACCAGATTGATCAACATCAACGACCCGGGAACGGGAGACCGACGCGATCGAGAGCTACGAGCACTAATCGCCACACAAGTCGCGAGAAGATAGCCGCGATTTCGGGACCGTACAAGCTCGCCCCGCTGAATCCGGGGGCCGGGGTCAACTCGGAGGCCGATGGTGCCGAGACTGCTCCATGTCCCCTGACGCCGTGCCATGACCACACTGCATCTGATCGAACTGACCTGTCCCGTCTGCGAGACGCTTTTTCGATCGCAGACCGTCGTTGCCACCAACTCCTTTGGTGGCAAGCGCACCGATTTCCACGAGCGCGCCGCTGGCATGCAGCCGCTGCCGTACTTCGTCCATCTCTGCACGCACTGTGGCTACGCCGGTGTACAGCGGGATTTCGGCGACGATGCGCATCCCGACGAGATGATCCGCGCCTTGGTCTGGAGCGAATTGGCCCCGTCACTCACCGCGCAGCTGCCATCGGGCTCCCTCAAATACGAACACGCTGCCAAGGTGGCGGAATGGCAGGACAGCGATCCACGCTACCTGGCGGATCTCTATCTGCGGGCGGCGTGGTGTTGCGTGGACGAGAGCGATACGGAAGCGGAGCGCTTTTTCCGGCGGAAGGCCGCCGGGCGTTTCGCCGACGCGCTCGACGCCTATGACAGCGTGCCGATGGAAGAACGGGCGGTGATCACGTATCTGATCGGCGAACTGTGGCGGCGTATCGGCGACGACGCACAGGCGCAGCAGTGGTTTGCGCGGGTGGCCGAGGAAGTGACCGAACCCATGGCACAATCATGGGTGCTCGAGGCGGCGGACCAGCAGCGCACGGAGCCGCGGGAGTGGTTTGGGTAACCCCCTATTCCCTACTCACCGCGTGCCGAAGAGGCGGTCGCCGGCGTCGCCGAGCCCGGGAAGGATGTAGCCGTGCTCATTGAGTTCGCGATCGAGGGCGGCGGTGAGGACCGGCACATCGGGGTGTTCGCGGGCGAGTCGCTCAACACCGGCCGGTGCCGCTACAAGACAGAGAAAGCGAATGCGTGTGGCCCCTGCACGCTTGAGTGATGTGACCGCCGCGGCGGCACTGCCACCGGTGGCAAGCATCGGGTCGAGCAGGAGAAAATCGCGCTCCCCGACATCGCCCGGGACCTTGAAGTAGTAGTCCACCGGCTCCAGGGTTTCGTGATCCCGGTACAGGCCGATGTGTCCGACGCGTGCCGACGGGATCAGCCGTAGGATGCCTTCGACCATGCCCAGGCCGGCCCGCAGGATGGGCACGAGGGTGAGCTTTTTCCCTCGTACCGACCAGCCCGTTGTGGACTCAAGCGGCGTGTCCACCGGCACCGATTCGAGCGCCAGGTTCCGCGTTGCTTCGTAGGCCATGAGCATGGCGATTTCATCCACGAGCTCCTTGAACTGCTTCGTGGGTGTCGCGCGATCGCGCAGCAGCGTGATCTTGTGGCGGACCAACGGATGGTCGATCACGCTCAGGGTCGGAAACGTGTGCAGTGAGGGGGTCATGCGGACGAAGGTAGCCGCGGTCAGCGCCGCCCCGGTAGTATGCAATGCCGTGACATCTCCGCCCGACTTCATCGACCGCGCCGTTGCGGGACGAATCCCGCCTGTGGGTTCGCAGCGGGACCGTGCGCGTGCTCTGGCGCTGATTTTGCGCGTTGGTCGAACGGCGACCGCGTTCCGTGCCCTCGGCGAGGAGCTTCACCACTGGTTTGATGGTGAGCGCGGTCTCGTGGCGTACCGGTCAACAGCGGGGGCGCTGGTGTCGGCCGGCGAACCGGTGGCGCGGCCGCAGGACGTGATCGCCGTGGCCGAGGCATTTGTGGCGCATGCCGGCCGCCATGGGCGCCGCGCCAGCTTCTTCGCGACGGAAGGGATGTTCGCCGCGTCTCCGCGCTTCCGGCGTGTGATGCTGGGAGAACAGCCGGTGTGGAATCCACAATCCTGGCACGCGCACCTCATGCCGCATCGATCGCTCCGTGAACAGCTCCGTCGGGCGCGTGCGAAGGGCGTGGAGGTACAGGCGTTGTCGGCTGACGCGCTGCGTGATGCACGGTGGATGGCGCCGATCGAGCAGTTGATCACGCGGTGGTATGCGGCGCGGCCGCTGGCGCGCCTGGGCTTTCTGGTGACCGTCGACCCGTTCACGTGGCCAACCGAACGTCGCACCCTCGTCGCACACCGGGCCCATGTTCCGGTTGCGCTGCTGTCGATGGTTCCGGTGCCGGCGCGAAACGGTTGGTTGCTTGAGCATCTCCTGCGTGATCCGGACGCACCCAATGGCACGGCGGAGCTTCTGGTCGACGCCGCGATGCGTGCACTCGCTACCGACGGCGTGACCTGGGCCACACTCGGACTGGCACCACTGTCCGGCAATGTGAGCGGCTGGCTGCGCCGCGTGCGTACCTATTCGCGGCCCCTCTTCAATTTTGAGGGTCTCGCTGCGTTCAAGCGCAAGCTCCGCCCGCACCATTGGGAACCGATCTATCTCGCGTACCCCAGCGAGCAGTCGAGCGTGCGTGCGATGTGGGATGGGTTGCACGCGTTTGCGGGGGGGGCGCTGTGGAGATTCGGCGTGCGCACGGTCTGGCGTGGCCCCGCGCTGGTGCTGCGCCTCCTCGAGTGGCTGCTGGTGCCGTGGACCATCGCGCTCGCTGTCGCGCCGCTGCTGGCCTCTCCAGGCCAATGGTTTCCGTCATCGGCCGTGCATGTGGGGTGGGTGCTGTTCGACGTGGCTCTGCTCGTGGCGCTCCGTCATTTGCGGGCGCAGATGCTGCGGCGCGGGGTCGGGTCGCGCGTGCGGGCCTGGCACGCCGCGCGGATCGTCGCGACTGCTGTGACGATTGATGCCGTGTTGACCATCGTGCAGGCGCTGTGGTGGAATGCATCTCGGGTGACCGACGTCACTGCGGTGATCATCGTTGCGGTCGCATGCAGTGGTCCGACGCTCGCCGCGCTCGTGCTGTGGGGTGCTGCGCGGCGCCTGCGACGGCTGTGTGATTTCCCGATTAGCTTTCCCCCATGCGAATGACCTCCCCGATACCACCAGCCACGCCTCGGTCACTGCAGCGGGTTGCGGTGTATTGCGCCTCGAACGGTGGGGTACGTCCTGAGTACATGGCTTGCGCTTCCGCGCTGGGTACCCGGTTGGCGCAGCGCGGTGTGACGGTGGTGTATGGGGGCGGGCGTGTGGGTTTGATGGGGGCATTGGCGGACGCGGCGCTGGCGGCAGGCGGCGACGTGATTGGCGTGATGCCGCACGGACTGGTGCAGCGCGAGGTCGCGCACCATGGATTGACCGCTCTGCACGTGGTGGACTCCATGCATGAACGCAAGGCGATGATCGCCGACTTGGCCGACGCGTTCATCACACTGCCCGGCGGACTTGGCACGCTCGAGGAATTATTCGAGACCTGGACGTGGGCGCAGCTGGGTGTGCACCGGAAGCCGGTCGGGTTGTTCAATGTCTCGGACTTCTGGACGCCGCTGATCGCGTTGCTCGACCACGTTGGGCAGGAAGGGTTTCTGCGTGGCAACCCGCGCGAGTGGCTCGTGATCGATGACGACGCGGAATCGATGCTGAACCGATTGCAGGCCTTTGACGCACCGAATGTCCGGCAGTGGCTGAGGCTCCGCGAAACCTGATCGTCGCGGCGACGCAGCGGGATCGCTCCCACGATCAGTTGTGTCTGCCTTGATGGTGTGACAATTTGTGGCAGTCATCGGCGCCCACCAGTCGTGTTCGGCCCTCTTCCTTTAGGCGATGATTTTCACGTTCGGTCACACCAAAGGTGGAGTTGGGAAGAGCACCATCGCCCTGAATTTCGCCATCGAGCGAATTCGTGCCGGCGTGGATGTGCTGCTCGTTGATGGTGACCATCGCCAGACCAGCCTGAGCAAAGCGATTGCGATTCGCAATGAATCGGGACTGATGCCGGCGGTTCCGTGCATCGTGCTCGACGACGCGCGCGCGCTGCGCCAGCAAGTCGCGCTGCTACGCCCCAAGTATCAGGACATCCTGATTGACGTTGGGGGCAAGGACTCCAGCGCTCTTCGCGCGGCGTTGACCGTAACGGATGTTCTCATCCTGCCAGTGGCGCCGGAGTCGGTTGAGTTGTGGGCGATCGACGATCTTCTCGAGGTGATCAACGAAGCGCAATCGGTGCACAGTTTTCGGGTGCTCGCCTTACTGAATCGCGCCAAGCCAACGGGTCGTGATAACGAGGAAACCCGTGCGCTGATCGCGGAATATGATGCACTGACGATGCTGGGTCCGTCGCTCGGCCAACGCAGCGTCTTTGGCAGTGCCTTCGGTCGTGGACAGAGCGTGGTCGAATATCGCCCTACGAATGCGAAAGCGATTGCGGAGTTCCGGGCCGTCATGCACGCCGTTTTTGCGTTCTCTGCCACCCTCTCCTAACTGAGTGTCATGGCTATCACCCGATCTGTGAAAAAGCCCCGCACGCGCACCGTTGTTGAGCCGGTGGATGCTGAGGCGTTTATCGCCGCCGCTGATCCGTCGCCGCCGGCGCCACTGGCATCGGTCTCGGTTGATCTGGAGCGTCCCGTGTCGGAGCGTCCACGCGCGGCGAAGGCGATGGAGTCGATCCGTCGACACATGCCATGGGCTGCTGGCGCTGGTCTCGTGCCATTACCCGGGGTCGATCTCGCCGGTATTGCGGTCGTGCAACTCCATCTGATGGCTGACTTGGCGGATCAGTATGACGTCCCGTTTAAGCGGGACGCGGCCAAGTCACTTGCGGCGACACTGATGGCCACGTTGCTCGAACACGGCGCGGCGGGCGGAATTGGTTCGCTTGCCAAGATGGTTCCCGGCGTCGGGACGCTGCTGGGGCTGGCGGTGTTGCCAGGTCTCGCCGCTGCCGGGACGTACGCCCTTGGCCGCGTGTTCCTGATGCACTTCGAGAGTGGTGGTACGTTCCTCGACTTCGATCCGGCGAAGGCCGAAGCGTACTTTCGCGCGGAATTCGACAAGGCTCCGCGTTGACCATCGGGAGTGCTCGCGTGGGGAGTGCTGCTCACCGATGGATCATCCCCCCCCGCGTCCGGGTGGATGCTCCAGTGCGCCTCTTCTGCCTTCCGTTCGCGGGCGGCGGTGCGAGTGCCTACCGTACGTGGGTTGCGGCGTTGGCTCCGCACGTCGAAGTGTGCCCCATCCAGCTGCCGGGTCGCGAAGAGCGCTTTCATGAACCCGCGCACACCGACTTGCGGGAGATGGCCAGCATTGTCGTTGCACAGCTGCCTGCGTTCTTTGACAAGCCCTACGCCCTCTTCGGGCACAGCATGGGTGCGCTGCTGTCGTACGAAGTGCTCCGGCAGTTGGACGCCGTGGGCGCACCGGCACCCGTGCAGGCGTTCCTCTCGGCGTATGTGCCACCGCACCGGCCGAGTCGTTGGGCGCCCATCCACCAACTCCCGGACGCCGCGTTTCTCGACGAGCTCCGGCAGTTGGAAGGCACGCCGGAGGCGGTGCTGCAGCACCCAGAATTGATGCAGTTCCTCCTACCCACGCTGCGCGCAGACTTTCAGGCGTGCGAAACGTACGAGGGTGGCGCACCGTCACCGTTGGCCGTTCCGCTGACGATTTACGGTGGCGCGGACGACGGCGATGTGTCGGAAGAGGAGCTGGCGGCGTGGCAGGTGCACACCAGCTCCGACTTCCGCTTACGCATGTTTCCGGGAAATCATTTCTATCTGCACTCGGCGCGCGAGGCGTTGCTCGCCGACATCAGCCATACACTGCAGGCGTGTGCTCCGCGCTCTGCACCAGCGCCTGTTCCTCGCGCCATCGAAACAGCCGGCTGATTTCCGCCTCGTGCGCCGACATCTCGCGCGGCTGGGTGCGCGGACGGAACAGCCCCTGCGCGTCCCACGACTCGGCGTCGAGTGAAAGCGCTTCGATGTTGATCCATGCCGACGCCACGCGGTCGTACTCGTCCGGCAGCACGTCGCGTACGGCCATGCGGAAGATGATGTGCGCGACTTCTTCGATCCGGTCGCAGGCGTCGCGCATGTAGGCCAGCTGCTCGCGCACTGTGGTGGGCGCGCGGTCGGGCAACGTGCGCAGATGCATCGCCTTGAGTGTGGGCAGGTCGTCGATGTAGTCGAGGTAATCGAACGTCACCCGGTCGCGACTCGAGCGGCGTCCCCATTCTTCGAACAGGGCGAGCATGCGTGCCTGCGTGACGACGACGCGCGACACCAGTCCGCTGACGGTTTTCGCCAGCACGGGGTCAAGGTAGAGCTCATGATAGTACTGCGGATCTGACGTCCCCCAACCGATGTAGTAATCCCAGATCGTCTTCAGCGCTGCGACGGGCGCGAAGCCCATGTTGGGATACCCACGGCTGATGTTTTCCGTGATGGCGTCGTTCAGTGTGAGCACGTACCGGTTGGCATACTCGGCGAACTCGGCGATCGGCTTTCCGGCCTGATCCATTTCGATCATGCGCTGAATGAAGCCGTTGCTGTAGGCGATGAGGTTCGTCCCCACCGAGTAGTAGGGGTCCGCGAACACGCCGGAGACACCCGTGCAGGCCCAGCGGTCGGCCGAGATCACGCGGGTGGAGCTGTGGCTGTAGCTCTTGAGCCGCCCGAAGTCGATGACCTCATGCTGTTCCATCGCAGACGCGAGCGTGGGCTCATGCTGGCGCAGCCACGCCATCGCCTTCTCGGGCGTTCCACCGTACGTGTCGTACGGATGGAGCGCATCGAGGGTGACGATGCCGATACTCGTGTTGTCCGGCGCGAGTGGAATGATCCAGACCCAGTAGCCTTCGCCCATCAGATGGCACGTGGACTGCCAGCGGTCATCGATGGCGCGCTCGTGCCATGCGGTGTTGGATGCCGGGACCCAATCATTGACCGAGACTTTGCCCTTCACTCGCCACCACACGGAATTACGCGGCCGCGGTGACTTCTTCATGTGCCCGAGCCGGCTCTGCAGGTATCGGCGCCGACCCATGGCATCGACGACCCATCCGGCCTCGGTGGTGTGTTCGATACCGTCCGCGTCGGTCCACTGCACGTGGTGCGGCCCCTGTCCGTCAATCTGAATGTCGCGCACGCGTGCTCCCTCGACGAGTTCGACACCCGCCTCGACCACCAGCTCACGGAGCTTGGTTTCCAACGTGCCACGATCGACTTGATACGACTTGGCCGGCAGGAACCGCCGTGCGCCGTATTCGGGCCGCGATGCAAAATCGCCCGCGCTCTGAAAGAAGTAGCGCAGTCCGAGCTTCTCGAGATGCGACTCTTCCAGATAGTCGTACAGCTGAAGGGTATGGTCGTAATAAAACGCGCCGATTTCGACGGTGGACTCACCGATCTTGAAGCCTGCATGCGGCAGTGGTCGCGTGATCGGATCGAGAATCAGGATGGAGAGCGGGTTGCCACTCAGGCGCAGTTGCCGGGCGAGTCCCAGGCCGGCCAGGCCACCACCACAGATAACGAGATCGAACTTACGAGACAGTGCGGGGGCGATCATACAGAGTCTTCAGGAAAGAGGTGAGCAGCGAGTTGCTGCACCGTGGGATAGGTGTACACGTCGCCCAAGTTGAGCGGCACACGAAGTTCGGTCCAGATCCGTGTTGCGAGTTCCATGACGCGGAGCGAGTTACCGCCAAGATCGAAGAAGTTGTCGGTGATACCGACACCGGCGCGCTGGAGGATGTCTGCGAACATCGTTCGCAGTTGTGTCTCGCGCGGCGTGATCGCTCGCGCTGCCGCGGTGTCCTGCGTGTCGGATTCGTCGAGGTTGAGCAGTTCTGCCCGATCGATCTTTCCGTTGAGCGTCAGCGGCATCGCGGACAATACCCGGACGACGTCGGGCACCATGTAATGCGGCAGCGTGCGCCCCAGTGCCTCGCGGATACCTGCGGCGGTGAGTCCGTCTCCCTCCACGAACGCGGCAAGATACCGGTCGCCCGCGCTGTCCACTTTGGTAATGATTGCGGCATGTCGTGTGGCCGGAAGCGCCGCCAGCGCGATGTCGATTTCATCGAGCTCGACGCGAAACCCACGAACCTTTACCTGGCGGTCGACCCGCCCAAAGAACTCAATCGTGCCATCGGCACGCCAGCAGCCACGATCGCCGGAGGCATACATGCGGCCTGGCACGTCGGCGACCACGCTCTCACGAAAGCGCTCTGCCGTGCGCTCCGGCTGGTTGATGTACTCGCGCGCCAGGCCGGCGCCTGCGAGAAACAGCTCGCCGGGCATGCCGATGCCGCACAGGCGGCCGGCTCGGTCGATGATGTGCACCTGCATATTGTCGATCGGCCGACCGATGGGCACCGTCTCAGTCGATGACTCGAGTCGCGTGGCGGTGGTGCAGACGGCGGCTTCCGTCGGGCCGTATTCGTTCACCAGCGTGACCTGCGGCAGGACGCGATGGTGTGCCGCAACGAGCGCCGGACTGACGCTTTCCCCGGCAACGGTGAGCACACGGAGACTCGGGCAGTCGGCGAGCATGTCGAGCAGCAGACGATAATAGCCCGGCGTCAGGATGGCGGTCGTCACCCGATGCTCGTCACAGAGCTGGCGCACGAATCGCGCATCGAGCCGGCGGTCTTCTGCGATCATCACGAGCGCCGCGCCGGCTGTGAGCGCCGAGAAGATGTCTGCCACCGAACTGTCAAAGGCAAACGACGGCATCTGCAGCACGACATCACGCGACGAGAAGTCGTAGAAGTGGTTTCGCCACGCAATGGTGTTGCAGATCGCGCGATGTTCGATGGCACTGCCCTTCGGGCGTCCGGTGGAGCCGGAGGTGTAAATGACATACGCGAGTGCTTCGGCGTCGTCGGCGATGACCGGGGCGGGGTGTGGCGTACCATCGTCGTGCAACTCGAGTTCGAGGAACACGAGTTCACCGCGGAACAGGCTCGCGGCGCCGACCGCGTCTGCCCCGACCACCAGCACATTTGCTCCCGCATTCGAGAGCATGTACTCCACAAGCTCGGCGGGATGGCGAGGATTGATCGGGACGTACGCCGCGCCGGCACGAAGGATGCCAAGCATCGCGATGATGAGCAGGTCGGAACGATCCGCCATCAATCCGACGCGATCTCCCGGACGGACGCCGTACTGCGTCTGGAGCACGGCGGCGAAATGCCCTGCCCGTGCGACAAGTGCTGCGTACGTGAGTACGAGATCGCCCGAGATGACCGCGACGGCGTCCGGCGTGCGTTCCGCTTGCGCCACTACCATGCCGTGGAGCGTCTGGGCCGTGCCGTTCGGCGACGGCGAGCGCTCCACGGCGGTGGCATTGAACCGATCACGGACCTGCACCCGAGCGTCACCGTGCAGCACATCCAACGCATCGAGTGGCGCGGTGGGATGCGTCGCGATCCATGTCACCGCGAGTGGCAGCTGCTCCATGATGGCGCGCCCGATCTCGATCGGCATCCACGCGGGATCGAAGGCCATGTGCGCGGTGGATGTGTGCGTGACGTCGACGTGCACCCACGCCTCACCATTGGGCATCGTATCGCGTCGGTCAAAGGCCGGCAGCGTACTGATGCCGATTCTCCCATCTGCGGCGCGGCGGTGCGACTGACTGGCGTGTGCGTGCTGTGCCTCGGGCTGCACGATCGACGGCATCGTGGAGCGCAGCGCCTCAACGGAGCGAGCCCCGTCCAGATCCAGTACCACATGGTCGTTCCCGTTGACCGAAAGTCGCACGACCTGGTCGCCGACATAGCGCACGAGCACCGCCGC
>CANHJV010000016.1 GCA_947461225.1 Gemmatimonadota bacterium
CGGTCGTTAAGCCAAGCAGCGCCGATGGTACTCCGGTCGAGAGACCGCGGGAGAGTAGGCCGATGCCGGCACCTTTCGAAGCCCCCGTCACCGATCCTTACGGATTCCGGTGGCGGGGGCTTCTGTGTAGCACTACCCTTCACGTTCAAGTCGCATTCACCCGAACCTGAGTTCATGACACGGGCTGGTATCGTAACGGTCGCCGGATTCCCCAATGCCGGCAAATCCACCCTGCTCAACCGACTTGTCGGTGAAAAGCTCGCGATCACGTCGAGCAAAGCGCAGAGTACCCGCCACCGGATTCTCGGGCTGCGGACGGAGAATGACACGCAGATGGTTATTCTCGACACACCTGGTCTGCTCGAGCCCAAGGACACGCTTCATAGCGCGATGCGAAACGCCGCCCTCGCTGCCGTCCGCGATGCCGATGTCCTCGTGCACGTCGTCGATGCCACCGCGACGATTCCGAGCGACTTCGCCACCGCCGCAGGACTTGAGCGCCCCCCGCGCGCCAAAGTGCTGCTCGCGCTCAACAAGATCGACCTCATTGACGAGCCCAGAAAATTCCAGCTGCTCGAGCATTATCCCGAGGCCGTACTGCTCTCGGCGCACACGGGTGACGGCATGGATCGACTCGTGAAGGCGATCAGCGAGCGACTGCCCGAAAGTCCCTATCTCTATCCCGCCGATGAACTCTCCACGCAGCCGGTAAAGTTCTTCTGCGCCGAGTTCGTACGCGAAACAGCGCTGGAGCAGCTTGGTGATGAATTGCCGCATGCGCTCGCCTGTGAAATTGAGGAGTTTCGCGAAGGCTCTACTCCACTGTACATTCGTGCGGTCCTGCACGTCGAACGCGACAGCCAGAAACGAATTGTGATCGGAGCCAACGGACAGCAGATCAAGAAGCTGGGACGCGTAGCGCGCGAGAAGATCGAGCGCTTCGTCGGACAACCCGTGTATCTCGACTTGTGGGTGAAGGTACTCCCCAACTGGCGTCGGAATCGAAACGCCGTGCTGCGGTTGGGATACGGCGACCCGAACGAAAAGACGTGAGACGCGGGCGCCCTTGGCTCCAGCGCTGCGTTCGCGCGGCCGTGATACTCGCGTTAATCGCGAGCTCGGCCACGCATGCGCGCGCGCAGAACGGAGGGCTCTTTTTGCTGGTCCCGTTCGGAGCGCATGCGGTCGCCCTCGGTGAAGCCGTCGTGGCTGATTCCGCGTTGGGCACGGAAGCCATGTGGTGGAACGCGGCCGCGCTGGCGCGACTCGGCAAAAAGGAGGTCGCCGTGCACCATTCGCAAACGCTAATCGCCACCAGCGATATGCTCACGTTTGCGCTTCCTTCGCGTGTCCTCGGGACCATCGCCGCTTCTGCATATCTGGTGAACTACGGTGACCAGGCGGCGACGGATCCCGTCAACGGCACCGAGATCGGTACGATTACCAACCGCAATTACCAACTCGCCTTGTCGTACGCGACACCGGTAGGGAAGCGGTTGAGCGCCGGCGTGACGTACAAGTTTGTCATGTTGCGCTTTCAGTGCACGGGAATCTGCGGCAACGTACCCGTTATTTCGGGCTCCACCAGTGCGCTCGATCTGGGGGCGCAGTACGTGCTCCCTACGACGTTGCCGGTGACGATCGGCGCGTCGGTGCGAAATATCGGACCAGCGTTGCAAGTCAAGGATACGGAGCAGGCTGACCCGCTCCCACGAATATTTCAGGTCGGAGTAAAGGCGCGGTTGCCGGTGCAGTCGCTGAGCGAGGCCGGTGCATCCCTCGATGTCACCGCGGACGTCCAACGGGCCGCTGCCCTGACTGGTGCCGCCGGAGGCGTTGGTGTGGTGCTGGGGTACAGGGAGGTCGCGTTCCTTCGCGGCGGCTACAAGCTGCAGCCGGGCGACGCGAAGGGGCCTTCCATTGGCTTTGGCTTCCAGCGCGGCGGATTCGCGCTTGATCTGGCTCGGCGATTCGATGCGGCGTCGTCGCAGCTCGGCGAACCGCCCACGTACATCTCGTTGCGGGCGCGCTTCTGATGCGGCGTGGGGTCCTCGCCATGACGAGCGGTCTGCTCGTTATGCTGACGGCTGCGGACGCACGCGCGCAAGCCGTGGCGCCGGTGGCGCTGAATGCGAGATCCGTGAGGATCGCGTCCGCGCCGGTCAACCGTTGGGAGAGCGCCGTGCCGTCGTCAGTCGACGGCACGTCCATTTCGCCGTCCAGCGGTCGCGCGCCGTGGTGGGCACCGGTTCTCTCTGGTCTGGTGCCAGGGGCTGGCCAGTTCGCCATGGGACAGCAGCGGAGCGTCGGGTATCTCGTGGCCGAGGGGTACCTCATCATCCAGCAGGTGCGCGCCCGACGCGACGCCAACGGGGATCGCGACGCGTATCGCGCGTTGGCCTTCCAAGTGGCCCGGAAGCCGTTTGGGGGCGAGCGTCCTCGCGGGAGTTGGGACTACTACGAGTCGATGGAGAAGTACCTTGAGAGCGGCGCCTATGATCGTGTCCCGGGTGGCGCGCTCGATCCCGAGACGGATGAGACGACCTACAACGGCGCGCGTTGGTTACTCGCTCGCGAGACGTACTGGCTGAACCCCGCGGTCGCACCGGCCGTCGGCAGCCAGGAGTATCAACGCGCGCTCGCGTTTTATCAGTCGCGCGCCGTGCGGCCGGCCTTTCAGTGGAGTTGGCGCGACGCTCAGCTGGAGCGCGATGTGTACGCGCAAACCATCGCCAGTGCGAATCGTAGCGGGCAGCGGGCGGTGAACTACGTTGGATTGATCGGCGCCAATCACTTGGTCAGCTTGATCGACGCGTATATCAGCGTGCGGGTGCGTCGGTTTGGCGGCGCGGGGGTGATGGGACTGAGTATGGAGAGCGTACACACCGTGGTTGAGGCGGTGGGAGACCCGCGCGACGGCCGGCGGCAACTGCGTACCGCTGTTCGCCTCGTCCCCGTGCTCCGCTAGCAGCCGTTACGATCGGCGGCGTGGAGGGAGAAAGCGACCCTCCGGCATCATCATCATTGTGCGTCGTGAAGTGATCGCCGACACATCGTGCCGAACGCCGGCGGTTGATCGTCATTAGTTGAGCGGGGGGGACGCGCCGGTCCGCTCCGGCGATGTGGTCGACCGCGACTCCGGTCTGGTAGCGTCCTCCCGTTCGCTCTGGTCAGTGGGTGTTGGCGCCCAGATTCACTCAGATCCACGCTTCGACGATGACCACTCCCGGCTTCAACGAGCACGTCGCGGTTCATCTGACCCCTGGTCAGGACGAGCCGTCGTGGTTGTCGGCGTGGTGGGAATCGGCGCGTATTCCGCGGCACCAGACGGCCGATGCGGCCGGTGTCTGTCCTCGGGCGATGAAGTCGCGTCCCAGGTTGATTCTGATCGACGCCCGAGGTGATGCGGAATGGGAATCGCTCGCCGTCGGAACATGCCGTCGACTCAAGCGCGATGCGTACACGGCGATCGTCCCGGTGCTCGTCATCGTGGCGGCCGAGCGATTCGCCGAGGCCTTCGAGGCGGGCGCGGATGAGGTCCTCCGAGCCGATGTGAGCGATCAGGAGGCGACGGCTCGGCTGTCGGCCATGCTGCGACGCAGCGATCGCGACACCGACGTCCATCCGTCGACCCGGCTGCCTGGCACCAGGGAAATCGAAGCCGAGTTGAGTCGGCGAGTGGCATCTGGGGAGAAGTTCGCGGCGTGCTACGCCGATCTGGACCACTTCAAGGAGTTCAACGATCGGTACGGGTATCACCACGGCGACCAGGTCATCCGGCTGCTGGCGCGTATTCTCCATGACGTGGTCAAGGGACTCTGCGTCGAGGAGGGCTTCGTCGGGCACATCGGTGGGGACGATTTTCTCTACACGATCCCTCTCGCCGCCGTCCCCCGGGTTTGCGACGAGGTTATCCGGGTCTTCGACGAACTGATTCCGTGGCAGTATTCCGAGCAGGACCGTCGTGTGGGATATTTCTTCGGTAAGGATCGGCGCGGCCAGCTTCATCGCGTCCCGCTGATGACGCTGTCCGTCGGCGTCGTCACCAATCAGCGCCGGCATTTCACACGGGGCATCGAGGTCAGCGAGTTGGCGACGGAAATGAAGAGTTACGCGAAGACCCTATCAGGTTCTGTGTGGGCAGTCGATCGTCGACGGGACGAACCGGCGGCACCGGTTTCTGCGGGGGCTTCGATCGATGCGCTGCGGGAGCGACAGGGGTTTCGCAGCGTTGAAGGCTTGTCATGACGGTATCGTGTCCGGACTGCAAGTCGGTCTTTCGCGTTGATCCGGCCAAGGTGCCGGCTACGGGCGTGCGCGCTCGGTGCTCTGTCTGCGGCGGCGTGATCGCTATCGGGGGCGGGACGCTTCCGGTCTCCGTGACGCCGGCGTCATCTGCCGCGGCGGTGGCCCCGTTCGGATCCGGGTCTTCGCGCCCGACGCCGGCCTCTACGGCGCACGCCGGTGCCGCGTTGCCACCAGCCTTGGGCGTTATGACGCCGCCGGCGCCAGTGGCGTTGCCGACTGCTCTTCCGGTCTCCCAGCCGGTGGCGACACCGACTCCGGTGTCGTCGTCGACCACCGCGACGCCGGCGGCCGGCAGGCGTCCGATCAACCCCTTCCTCCGGGCCGATCCGGCACAGCGTGCGCGGCGGCTCGCCCGGGCACTCGTCTCCGATCTGGTGGCGTATCATCCGCAGAAGCGGGACGAAGGACTTCGCGATGGTACGCTGCGGCAGCTCTTTCGTGAAGAGATCAAGAAAAGCTACGAGGAGTACCTTGAGCAGGTTGGGCGCGACGTCGCCGAGCACTCGCCGCACTTTCAGGAAGCGCTCAACGAGATTCTCGCGGGCGGTCGGCGTCTGTTCTGATTCTGCCGCTGGAAGCCAGTGCGCTCTCCGGGTACCTTCCATGTCACTCGAATGCTGGTAACAGCTGGTGACACTACGGGCCGCTCTCCTGCGCGGAGGGCGGCTCGCGTCGTATCTGGAGGCATGGCATGCAGGACGGAGAGCGGCTGCGGGTATTGACACGGTCGGAAGAGCGGCTGGTGGACATGCGGAGGTATCTTTGACGTCGACGCCAAGCGCTCGACGCTGAACGCGTACGAGAATGAGATGTCCGATGGCGCCTTCTGGAACGATCAGGAGCACGCGCGGGACATCGTGCAGCAGGTCAAGGTGCTCAAAGGCTGGATCGAGCCCATCGACTCGCTGAGTGCGCGCATCGAATCCGCGCGAGAAATCGACGAACTGCTCGCCCTCGAGCCGGACAACGCCATGTCCAAGGACCTCGACGCGGAGACCGAACGGATTGTCGAGGAGCTTGACGCGTTCGAGCTGAAGTCGCTGTTGCGCGGACGCGATGACTTCCGCGATGCGCAGATCGAAATCAGTGCCGGCGCCGGCGGTACCGAGGCCCAAGACTGGGCCCAGATGATCATGCGCATGTACACGCGTTGGGCCGAGCGAAAAGGTTTCGAGCTCGAGATGCTCGATCTCAGCGAAGGTGAAGAGGCAGGCATTAAGGGCGCCGTGATCGAGATCAAGGGGCAGTACGCCTACGGATTCTTGCGTCCGGAGTCGGGCGTGCACCGCCTAGTCCGCATCTCGCCGTTCGATTCGCAAGCGCGCCGACATACAAGCTTTGCCTCGGTCTTCGTATATCCTGTCGTGAACGAAGAGATCAACATCGAGATTCGCGATGAAGACCTGCGCATCGATGTGTATCGCGCGTCCGGCGCCGGTGGGCAGCACGTCAACAAGACGTCGTCTGCGGTGCGCATCACGCACATGCCGACCGGTATCGTATGTGCATCGCAGGCCGAGCGCTCGCAGTTCAAGAACAAAGCCACCGCGATGAAACAGCTCAAGAACAAGCTGTATCAGCGCGAGTCCGACAAGCTCGCCGCCGCCAAGGCCCTCCTCGATGCCGACAAGCAGGACGTGTCGTTCGGCAGCCAGATCCGCAGCTACGTCTTCCAACCGTACACGATGGTCAACGATCACCGCACCGAGCTCAAGATCGCCGACGTCCAGAAGGTCATGGACGGCGGAATCGATCCGTTCATCCAGGCGTACTTGAAGCAGGAGAGCGAAGAGAAAGCGGAGGGACGCCCCCTATGAGCGACGATCTGAACTTCCTGATGAAGGCGCGACGTGACAAGCTCGATGCGCTGCGCGCGGCGGGCACCGAACCGTTCGCGTACTCCTACGACCGTTCGCATACGACCACGGAGGCCGTGGCGGCCCTCGGTACGTCGGATGAAGGCCCGGAAGTCACGGTGGCGGGTCGTGTTACGTCGTGGCGCAGCCAGGGCAAGACGGCCTTTGCCCACTTGGCCGACATGGACGGTCGCGTGCAGCTGTATTTCCGACGCGACGACATCGGCGAGGAGGCCTGGGCCCAACTCAACGCCTGGGACCTCGGCGACTGGGTCGGGGTACGCGGCTCGATGATGCGTACCAAGACGGGCGAAGCCACGGTCAAGGTGAAAGCGCCCACGTTGCTCTCGAAGTCGCTGCGACCGCTGCCGTTCGGCAAGGAACAGATGGTCGACGGACAGATGGTGCGCTATTCGGGATTCTCCGATACGGAGCAGCGTGCGCGTCAGCGCTACGCTGATCTGGCGGTGCATCCCGAGGTGCGCGCGCTCTTTCGCGCCCGTTCGGTGCTGACCCGCAGCATTCGTTCGCATCTTGATGGGTTGAACTATCTCGAAGTCGAAACGCCGGTGCTGCAACCGCTGTACGGTGGCGCAGCGGCGCGTCCGTTCATCACGCACCATAATACGCTCGACATGCCGCTGTATCTGCGGATCGCGGATGAGCTGTATCTCAAACGCCTGATCGTGGGCGGCTTTGAGCGCGTCTACGAAATCGGCCACGATTTCCGCAATGAGGGCATCGACCGGACGCACAATCCGGAGTTCACGATGCTCGAGTTCTACGAAGCGTTCGCCGATTACACGACGATGATGGCGCGTGTCGAGACGCTGATGGTCGCGGCCGCCGACGCGATTCGGTCGATTCCGATCGTTGGCGAGAAGGTGCCAATGCTGGTGACGCCGTTCCCGCGCATCGAGTGGGTGCCGTCGCTGTCAAAGGCGGCCGGCATCGATGTGATGGCGGCGGATGACGCTACGCTGCGCCAGGCGGCGGAGCGGATCGGCGTCCAGAAGGTGGCTACGCTCAGTCGGCCAAAGGTGCTCGACGAGATGTTCCAGGAACTCGTCGAATCGAAGATCGATACGCCAACGTTCGTGGTCGACTATCCGATCGAACTGTCCCCATTGGCAAAGCCCAAGCGTGGCGGGCCGGCGGGGCTGACTGAGCGCTTCGAGCTGTTCGCGCGCGGCAAGGAACTCGCGAACGCGTTCTCCGAGTTGAATGACCCGATCGATCAGCGCGAGCGCTTCGAAGCGCAGGCCCGCCTTCGCGATGCGGGTGATGATGAGGCGTCTGGCGTGGACGACGATTATCTGCGCGCGATGGAGTATGGCATGCCGCCGACCGGCGGTGTCGGCATCGGCATCGATCGTCTGTTCATGTATCTCACGGATACGCAGAACATCCGCGACGTGATCCTGTTCCCCACGATGCGCCCCGAGTAATCAGTTCGTGACTCGCCTCGAGTTGTCGATCGCCTGGCGCTACCTGCGGAGTCGCCGCGGGTCGCGCCTCCTGTCGCTGATCAGCGTGATCGCCATTGGCGGTGTGCTGGTCGGCGTTAGCGCGCTGATCGTCATCATGGGCGTCATGAACGGGCTGCAACGGGATCTGCGCGAGAAGATTCTCGTGGGCAGCCCGGACGTTCACGTGTTGCCGTACGGCGACGGCATGCGCATGACCAATTGGCGCGACACGCGCGAGGCGGTCGCGGCAACTCCGGGCGTGGTGCGGGCGGCGCCGTTCGTGAGCACGCAGGGCATGGTGCGAAATCTCTCCGGCTACATGACCGGTACGCAGGTCATGGGTATTCAGGCCGAGGGGGTGTCTGGTGCGGATGTCACCACCATTCGATCGCATGCCATTCTCGGCGATTTTCATTTCAGGCGGGACAGCGTCTCGCTGCCAGGCGCCGTGCTGGGCAAGCTGCTGGCGTCCAAGCTCAATGCGTTTCCGGGCGACACGATCGTGCTCGTCGGGGCGGCCGGCCTCGACATGAATGCTTCGACCGGGGCGATCATTCCGCGTCTCGACAGTGCGGTGGTGTCGGGGGTGTTCGAGACGGGCATGTACGAGTACGACAATGCCTACCTGTACCTCGAACTCTCTGCGGCGCAGCGCTTCGCCGGTTTGGGCGACGATGTGACTGGTATCGAAGTGCGTGCGGTCGACCGGTGGCAGGCGCCTGCGGTCGCGGATTCGCTCCGGGCGAACCTCAAGGCACCGGTGCGTGCGGTGGATTGGCAGGAGCAGAACCGATCGTTGTTTCAGGCTCTGAAACTTGAGCGTCTCGGCATGGGGGTGATCCTGCTGCTTATTGTCGTGGTCGCGGCCTTCAACATCGTGAGTACACTGACGATGGTCGTGTCGGACAAGACCCGTGAGATCGGTATTCTCCGGGCGATGGGCATGCCGGCCAAGTCGATCCGTCGGATCTTTCTGTATCAGGGCATCGTGGTCGGAGCCGTGGGGACGGGCGGCGGAGTCGCGATCGGATTGTTCGTCTCGCTGCTCCTCGAGCAGTATCAGTTGATCTCGCTCGACCCGTCGGTGTACTTCATCGACCATCTGCCGGTTGCTATCCAAATTCCCGACGTGCTGATGATCATCGTGTCGAGCCTCGTGATCACCGCGATCGCCACGTTGTATCCGGCCGCGCAGGCGGCGCGATTGTACCCGGTTGATGCGATCCGCCATGAGTGAGCTGATGGCGGCGGAGCCGGCCGCGTCCGTGTCACAGCCGTCCGGTGAACCGCCGGTCGTTCATGCGGTAGGGTTGGTCAAGGAGTTCCTTGGCGGCGACGGCGGCGTGATCCGGATTCTCGATGACGTGTCGATTACGGTGCAGCGCGGCGAGATGGTCGCCGTCGTTGGCGCGAGCGGGGCGGGCAAGAGCACCTTGCTCCACGTGCTGGGCGCGTTGGAGCGTCCATCGGCGGGTCGGATCGAGCTTGCCGGACACAGCGTCGGGGGGCTCGATGACGACGCTGTGGCCACGCTCAGGAACCGTGCGGTCGGGTTTGTGTTTCAATTTCATCACCTCCTGCGCGAGTTTTCGGCGCTGGAGAACGTGATGATGCCGCTGCGTATCGCGGGTGTCGCTCCGCGCATCGCGCAACAGCGGGCTGAGCACTTGTTGGAACGAGTTGGCCTCTCAGCGCGTCGCCATCATCGTCCTGGGGCGATGTCGGGCGGCGAGCAGCAGCGCACGGCGGTGGCGCGCGCACTGGCCGCCGAGCCCGCGCTCCTGTTGGCCGACGAGCCCAGCGGGAATCTGGACCTGCACAACGCGGAGCGGCTTCATGAGCTGTTCTCTGAACTCGCTCGTGATCTCTCGCTGGGTCTGATCGTCGTGACCCACAATCAGTCGCTGGCCGCCCGAGCCGATCGGGCGCTCTTGTTGGAAGGAGGACGGTTGGTGGTAACGAACGGACTGGGGACGGAGGGCTGATGATCTGCGACAATTGCCAAGAGCGCGACGCTGTCGTGCATCTGACGCGAATCGTGGACAACGCGGTCACGCAGCTCCATCTCTGCGAGAAGTGCGCCGCGGCGAAGGGGGTCGAGACCACCGTCGCGGTCGCGCAGCACCCGCTCGGCGACATTCTGCAGGCCGTGCAGCAGCAGGCGTCCACGACGAGTGAGGACGCCGCGGCCTGTTCGTTCTGCGGGGCCACGGCGCGTGACTTCCGCGCAACGGGTCGACTAGGCTGTCCACATTGTTACGACGCGATGGAAAAGAGTCTGCGCGAGCTGTTGCGCCGACTGCACGGCAGTTCGAGGCACGTGGGGCAGCGTTATGACGCGCCCGTCACGCATGTGGCCACGCCGAAGCCCGACTCGATTCACGATTTGCGCGATCGCCTGCAACGGGCGGTTCAGACTGAGCAGTTCGAACTGGCCGCGGAGTTGCGCGACCGCATCAAGGTGATCGAATGACGTCCTCGCGGCCGGCGCTGGATCTCTCGCTGTTGCCGGACGGCGGCGTGCGGTGGCTGGATGCCTCGGGCCCGAACGCCGATGTCGTGATCTCGACGCGGATGCGCCTCGCCCGCAACGTGTCCGGCTACGCCTTTACCGGTCGCGCCCGCGACGGCGAGCGACTGCGGATGCTGGCGCAGGTTCGGGACTCTCTCGGGGGCGTCCCGTCGCTCAGCGGCAGCCTGCTGGTTCGTCTCGACGACCTGAGCACGGTCGACCGGCAGCTGCTCCATGAGCGCCATCTGGTCAGCAAGGAGCTGGCGGGACTCGACCCTCAGCATCCGATTCGGACTGGCGCGGCCGTGTTTCTGGGCGAATCGGTCGGACTGCTGGTGAATGAAGAGGACCACCTCCGGCTGCAGGCGCTTCGGTCGGGCTTCGCCGTGCCTCAGGCCTTCGACTCCGTACACCGATTGGATCGTGAGCTCGGCTCGCAGGTCCCGTATGCGTTTCATCGGGAGTTTGGGTTCCTCACGGCCTGTCCGACCAACGCCGGCACCGGCCTCCGGGCCTCGGTCTTGATTCACCTTCCTGGGTTAGTGCTCACGAAGGAGATCGGCAAGGTCTTGTCCGGGTTGCAGCAGATGGGCCTTACGTATCGCGGGCTGTACGGCGAAGGAAGCGAAGTGGTCGGCAATTTCTTCCAGCTGTCCAATCAGACGACGCTGGGGCGTTCCGAGGACGAGCTGCAGGACCTCTTGGTCCGCGTCGTGCGCCACGTGATCGAACGGGAGGAGGAAGCGCGTCGTGTCCTCGTCCGTGACGCGGGCTATATTATCGAGGACAAGTTGTGGCGCGCCTACGGGACGCTGCGGTACGCCCGCAGTCTGACCTTCGACGAGGCCATGAACTACCTGAGTGGAGTACGTCTGGCGGTGGGTCTGAAACTGATCACCGGGCTCAGTGTATACACTCTTAACAAGCTCCTGATCTTTGCCCAGTCAGCACACCTTGCTCACCTCGAGCAGCGTACATTGACGGAAAGCGAGACCAATCTGGCGCGCGCCAAATACGTGCGGCAGGTATTGGTGAGCGAAGGCGGCGGCGTCGAATGATCCGCTTCCCTACGACCCTGAGGGGACGATGAACGGCTACAACTTCACCGAGCGGGTGCGGAAGGTTCTCGCGATGGCACGCGAGGAAGCGGCACGACTGCATCACGAGTATGTGGGCACCGAGCATATCCTGCTCGGCCTGATCCGCGAGGGTGAGGGCGTTGCGGCGGCGGTGCTGCAAAACCTCAACGTGGATCTCGACGACGTTACCCAGAAGATCGAGGACACCGTCAAGAAGGGGAAAGCGGCGCAGGCGACCGGACCTGATCTGCCGTACACGTCGCGCGCCAAGAAGGTGCTCGAGCTCGCGATGGCGGAAGCCCGCGACCTCAATCACAGCTACGTCGGTACCGAACATCTGCTGCTGGGCCTCCTCAGGGAAGAGAAGGGGATCGCGGCACAGGTGTTGACTGACGCGGGCGTGAATCTTGAGGCGGCGCGGGCGGAAACGCTGCGCCTCCTCGGCACGGAAATGCCGCAGGGTGGTCAAGCGCCGCAGGCGGAGAAGGTCGGCAGCGTGCCGCCGTCGGCTGCGCCGGCGAAGGGCGACAAGAAGTCAAAAACGCCGGCACTCGATCATTTCTGCCGTGACCTCACGCAGCTGGCTGCGGAAGGGCAGCTCGATCCCACGATCGGACGCGCGAAGGAAATCGAGCGCGTCATGGAAGTGCTGACGCGCCGGAAGAAGAACAACCCGGTGCTGATCGGCGAGCCCGGTGTCGGCAAGACCGCGATCGTGGAAGGACTCGCGCAGCTCATCGCGAACGGTGACTGCCCGGATTCGCTCCGTGACAACCGCGTGCTCTCGCTCGACATGGCGGCTGTCATCGCCGGCACGAAGTATCGTGGTCAGTTCGAGGAGCGCCTCAAGGCGGTCATGAACGAGATCGCGCAGAACAAGCAGGTCATTCTGTTCATCGACGAGTTGCATACGCTCGTCGGAGCCGGTGCGGCCGAAGGCGCGATCGACGCCAGCAACATGCTCAAGCCGGCACTTGCCCGCGGCGAACTGCAGTGCGTCGGTGCGTCCACGCTGAACGAGTACCGCAAGTACATCGAAAAGGACGGAGCCCTCGAGCGTCGATTCCAGACGGTCGTGGTCGAGCCGCCCTCGATCGATGAGACCGTGCAGATTCTGCAGGGGCTTCGCAAGAAGTACGAAGACCACCACCGCGTGAATATTCCTGACGAGACGTTGCTCGCGGCGGCCAAGCTATCGGAACGCTACATCACCGACCGCTTCCTGCCGGATAAGGCGATCGACGTGATCGACGAGGCGGGCGCACGGGCGCGTCTAGCGGCGCAGGTGCCGCCGGCGGAGGTGGCAGAGCTCAAGGAGCAGCTGGAAGCGATCAATAGCGAGAAGGAAGCGGCGGTTCGCGATCAGAATTTCGAGCGCGCGGCCTCGTTGCGGGATAACGAGCGGGATTTGCAGGCGCAGATCCGTCGGAAGCAGGAAGACTGGGAGCAGCGGCGTCAGTCGCATCGCCCCACGCTGGGGGAGGAGGAGATCGCGTTCATCGTGAGCCGCTGGACGGGCATTCCCGTCACGCGCCTGCAGGAAGCGGAAACGTCGCGTCTGCTCCGGATGGAGGACGAGCTGCACCAGTCGGTGGTCGGTCAGGATGAGGCCATTAAGGCGCTCGCCCGCTCGATCCGCCGTAGCCGGGCGGGCCTCAAGGATCCGCGTCGTCCCATCGGCTCGTTCATCTTCTCGGGGCCCACGGGCGTCGGTAAGACCGAGCTGGCGCGGTCGCTGGCCAAGTTCCTGTTCGCCGATACGTCGGCCCTGATCCGCGTCGACATGAGCGAATACATGGAGAAGTTCTCCGTGTCGCGGCTCATCGGTGCGCCGCCGGGGTACGTAGGTTACGAAGACTCCGGCACGCTCACGAAGGCCGTGCGGCGCAAACCGTACTCGGTGGTCCTCTTGGACGAAATCGAGAAGGCGCACCCGGACGTGTTCAACATCCTGCTGCAGGTGCTCGATGAGGGTCACCTTACCGACAACTACGGTCGGGTGATCGACTTCAAGAACACCGTCGTCATCATGACGTCGAACGTGGGCGCCAAGGATATTACCCGGGGCAAGTCGCTGGGCTTCGCCGGGAACGATGCGCGTGGGGATTTCGAGCGTATTTCGGAGAAGGTGAAGGAGGAGATGGGGCGGGTGTTCAACCCCGAATTCCTCAACCGCCTCGACGACGTGATCGTGTTCCACCCGCTCGGGAAGGAGCATATTTCGAAGATCGTGTCGATCCTGTTCGCCGACGTGCAGAAGCGTCTGGCTGAGGAGGAGATCACGATCAAGCTGACCGACGCGGCGACCGAGTTCCTGGTCGACCATGGGCACGACGAGCACTATGGCGCTCGTCCGCTCAAGCGGGCGATTCAGCGGTACATCGAGGATCCGCTGTCCGAGAAGATCCTGCTGGGCGAGTTCTCCAAGGGGGACGAGATCGAAGTCGCGGTTTCGACCACGGAGAAGGAGAAACTGGAGTTCCGCGTCCTGTCCCCTACGCCTCAGGCGTGAGACAGGATCAGCGGCGGCCGGACCCTTGGGGTCCGGCCGCTTGCCGTTTCGGTGTATATTCAAAGGCTATGCTGAAGAGCGTCCCCCAAAGAACGGCCCGGTTGGTGTTGGCCGGAATCGCCCTGTGTGCGTCTGCGGTAGCCCCTCGTGCGGCGGCCGGCCAAGACGTGACGGGGCGCTGTGCGTCCCCAGACTCCATTGCGATCCGTGGCAACACGCGAACGCCTGATGCGCGCATCCGTGGCGAGATGGGTCTGACGCCCGGAACGCCCCTCAATTTTCCGTCGATTCAGCGCTCCATGAAGGGGCTGTATGCGCTGAACCTGTTCGACGATGTCCAGCTGCTCTGCGATCTCGAGAGTGTGCCGGAAAAGGTGCTGACCATCATTCAGGTACGGGAGCGCGCGATCCTTGGCGAGATCAAGGTCGTCGGCCCGAAGAACGTCTCTGAGCGGTCGGTGCGTGACAAGATCGATCTGCTGGTCGGCCGCCCGATCGACCCGATGATGCTGGCCAAGGCGCGGGCGCGTATCGACTCGACCTACGAAGCCGCCGGATACTATCTGGCGCAGGTGCGGATCGACTCGGTCACGATGGATGACGATCGCATCGGTATCACCTACACGGTCGATGAGGGGCGTCGTCTGGCGATTGCCGGCATCGACATCGTGGGCAATACGTCGGTCAAGGAAAAGCAGGTCGTGTCGGCGATGAAGACCAAACCCGAGGGGTTCTGGTGGTTCCGCAAGGGCGAGTTCGACGAAGACAAATACGTCGGTGACTTGGGTGAGCGTCTTCCGGCCTTGTTCTCGCGCCTTGGTCACGTCGATATGCGCATCGCGAAGGATACGCTCATCGTCGATCGTGAGAAGGGCAAGGGACTGGTGCAGATCGGCATCGAGGAAGGGCCTCGCTACCGCATCGGTACGTTCGAAGTCGCGGGCAACCGCCGGTTTCCCTCCGAAGATCTCAAGAAGTTCTACCCATTCGAAGGCAACGATCCTACCCTCACGCAGCGAGTGAAGGGGTTGATCAAGCGCGAGGCTGCGGCGCCCGAAGGCATCTTCGATCAGCACAAGTGGGATGACGCGATCGAAAAGGTGAACGCCGAGTATCGCAATAACGGCTATCTCTATGCGCGCATCAATCCCGTACTTGAGCGCAAGCTTGAAGGACCGGACTCCGTACCGACGGTGAACCTGCGGTGGGAGATCGACGAGAAGAATCCGGCCATCGTCAACCGCATCGAGATCCTCGGGAATGACTTCACGGCCGACGATTGCATTCGACGGCAGATCTTCCTGGTGCCCGGTGGCGTCTTCAATCAGGCCGCGCTGATTCGCAGCTATCAGAGCATCGGCAACATGAATTTCTTCGAGTCGCCGATGCCGTTCCCGGACTATCGTCCGGTGAACGATCAGGGCGACGTCGATATCGTCTTCCGCGTGAAGGAGAAGCGGACCGGCTCGATCAACTTCGGCGCGTCGATGGGGCAGGGCGGCGTTGGTTTTGGTGGATTCATCGGTCTTGAGCAGCCCAACCTGTTCGGCCTGTGTAAGCAGGGGAAGCTGAACTGGCAGTACGGCCGGTTTTTCAACGACTTCACGGCCACCTACACTGACCCTGCGCTTCGTGGGTCGCGGGTGTCCGGCGCGCTCAGCGCGTACCGCACGCAGTCGCGCTTCATCGTCGGCAACCTCGGTCAGAATATCCGGACCGGTTCGCAGCTGCGTTTTGGCTTGCCGGTCCCTTGGTCGTACTTCTCGACCATGGCTGTTTCGTACAACGGCGAATCCGCCACGTTTACGTCGGGTACGATCCAGAATACGTGTACCAAGAACTGCTTCCGCTCGAACCTCGGCCTGGAATACACGTACGACACACGGATCGATCTGCCGTTTGCGACGGGCGGTTCCATGCGTTCGGTCACGGCTGACTTCAGTGGTGGTCCTCTTGGGGGAACCGTGAACTTCCAACGTGTCACCACCGAAATGCGCGCGTACACGCTGCTGGGGCAGCTCGGGGGAACGAACCCGGGTTCGCAGCCTATCAAGTTTACGATGGGGCTGACGGCCCGCGCCGGCAGCCTGTTCGGCAACTCTGGCCCGTTCTTCTTCCAGCAGCAATTTGCGGTCGGCGGCGTCATGTTCGGTCAGCAGCTCCGCGGGTATCCGGAGTTCTCGATTACCCCCATCGGCTTCAACCCGAACACGGACCAATACCGCTCCGATCCGGCGTCGTTCGGTAACGCGTTTATGACCCTTACGGGTGAAATCGGCGTCCGGTTCAATCAGATGTTCTACCTCAATGCGTTTACCGACGCCGGCAACAACTGGGCGTCGGCACGGCAGATCAATCCGACCCGGCTCTTCCGTTCCGCGGGATTCGGGGTATCTACCGTAACGCCGTTGGGACCGCTTGGATTGGACATGGCGTATGGTTTTGATCGCACGACAGTGGATCTGGTAACCGGACGCGTTCGGCCCGATCCCAAGTGGCAGTTCCATTTCCGACTCGGTCAGCTCTTCTAAACCCCGGACATCTTATGCGACTTTCCTCGTTCGTTGGCGCTTGCGCCTTGGTGCTTGGCGTTCCCGCCCTGGCTTCCGCTCAGGGACAGAAGTTCGCCTATGTGAACTCTGCCGCGATCCTGCAGTCGGCCCCTGGCCGTACCGAGGCCGAGGCGCAGTTTGATAAGGACATGACGTCCATGCGCGCGGCCGTGCAGAAGCTCTCTGATTCGCTCAATACGTTGCAGGAGGCGTATGCGAAGGAGGAGGTCTCTCTTTCGCCGGCGGCGAAGGAAGCCCGTCTGAAAACGCTTCGCGAGAAGCAGGCGGACTATCAGGAGCGCGTCCAGAAGATGCAGGAGCAGGCTCAGGCTCGTGAAGCCGAGTTGATGCAGCCCATCATGGACAATGTGCGCAAGGTGCTCGATGACATGCGTTCCGAGGGCGGTTTCGCCTTCATCTTCGATGTCGCCGCGGGCTCGCTGATCGTGTCGGCTGATAAGAATCTCGACATTACGGACCGCGTTGTCTCGAAGCTGCGTCTTGCCGCCCCGCGCGCGGCGCCGGCCGCTGCCAAGCCCGCCCCGTCTGGTCCGACGAGCGCGCCGGCCGGTCTGAACACCAAGAAGCCGCCCACGGAGTGATCGCCGCAGTGAGCGGCGGTTCTACGGATCCGCAGGCGGGCGGCGGTGATGGGCAACAGCCCATCACCGCCGCTGCCGTTGCGGCGCAGGTGGGTGGCGTGCTCATTGGGGATGGCACGATCGAAGTGCGCGGTATCGCCCCGCTCGATCGCGCCGGTCCTGATGAGCTAAGCTTCCTGTCGCATCTCCGGTACGGACAGTGGTTTTCCACGTCTCGCGCCGGCGTCGTGCTGATTGCGCCCGAATTCGCCGATCTCGTGGGGACCCCGTCCACCCGGATCGTCGTATCCAAGCCAGTAGATGCGATGGTCACGCTGCTGGCGCGATTTCACCGCAGGGAGCCGCGCGCACTGGGGGTACACCCTTCCGCTGTGATCGGACGCGATGTCCGGCTCGGGGACGGGGTGACGATCGACCCCTTCGTCGTGATCGGGGACGGGGCGGTGATCGGCGACGGGAGCTGGATTAGTTCGCACGCCGTCATCGGTGCTGGGTCGATACTCGGGGCGGACGTCCGCGTGCATGCCACCGCCGTCGTGTACCCATTCACCGAACTTGGCGATCGCGTGATCCTGCATGCGGGGGCAAGCGTGGGACGTGAGGGTTTTGGATTTGTCCCCCACGCGACCGGCGTCGCGCGCATTCCCCACGCTGGGCGCTGCATTCTCGAACATGACGTCGAGGTCGGTGCGAACAGCTGTATTGACCGTGGCAGCGTGGACGACACGATTATCGGCGCTGGGACCAAGATCGACAATCTCGTCCAGATCGCCCACAACGTGCGTATCGGGCGCGGCTGTTTCTTCGCGTCGCAGTCCGGTATCGCCGGTTCGGCGCGCATCGGCGACGGCGTACAGGTTGGTGGACAGGCGGGGGTCGGTGGTCATGGTACCATCGGGGCGAAGGCCAATTTGGCGGGCGGCGCCGGGGTGATCGGCAACGTGCCGGCCGGAGAAACCTGGTCAGGGTATCCCGCGCGGCCGCACAAGGAACATCTCCGCGCGTCGGCCGCCATCGCTCGTTTGGCAAAGATCGTTCGCCCCCTCGAGCAGCTCGTGAGCGAGCCCACGGCACCGCGCCGCGCCGATCGCGGCCCCGAGGGGAGCGTCACATGATCGCCAAGGCAGGGACGCGTTCTGCCGCCGTCGTCGGTCCGGCGAAGGCGCTGGCAGGACAGCGTCGCACGATCGGCGGCGAGGCGGAGGTCGACGGCATCGGTCTTCATCTCGGTCAGCCATGTCGTCTCACCTTCCGGCCCGCACCCACGGGGACCGGCATCGTTTTTCGCCGGACAGACATCGCGGGCGCTCCGCCGATTCCCGCTCGGGTGGAGATCGCGGTCGAAGCCGAACGTCGGACGCAGCTGGGTGCCGGAGCGGAGGCGTTTCACACCGTCGAGCATGTGCTCGCCGCGGTGGGTGCCCTGGAGATCGACGATCTCGAGATCGGGATGGACGGACCGGAGCCTCCGATCATGGATGGAAGCGCCGCCCCGTTTCTGGAGGCGTTACAGCGCGTCGGCGTGGTGGCCAACGGTGGTCGTCCCGAATGGCTGGTACTCCGGAAGTCGATTCGCGTGGTGGATGGTGAGTCGGTCTACGAGGCCCGTCCGTCCATGGGGTTGTCGCTCGACGTCACCATCGACTTTTCGCACCCCCTCATCGGCATCCAGCGCACGCAGTGTATGGTGACTGCGGAGAGTTTCACGCGCGAGCTCGCGTCGGCCCGAACGTTTGGGTTCCTGCACGAAGTGGACGCGCTTCGATCAAGAGGATTGATTCAAGGGGCGTCCACGGCCAACGCTGTGGTGCTCGACGCCAACGGCGTAGTGGATACAACGCTTCGTTGGCCCGATGAGTTTTCCCGGCACAAGGCGCTCGATTGCGTCGGGGACCTCGTTCTCGCTGGTGCGCGCGTCCGCGCGCACATCGTCGCTCACAAACCGAGTCACCGGGGCACGGTCGCTCTGGTTCGAGCCCTCGTGCAACACGCCGTCCGGGAGCCCGCCGTGTATTCCATCGAAGATATCATGCAGGTGCTGCCGCACCGCTATCCGTTTCTGCTTGTCGATCGCATTCTGGAGATCGAGGAAGGGAAGCGGATTGTGGGGCTCAAGAACGTCACGATCAACGAGCCGTTCTTTCAAGGTCATTTCCCTGGGCATCCGATTATGCCCGGCGTGCTGATCATCGAATCGATGGCGCAGGTAGGCGGCATGCTGCTCATGCGCACGATCGCCGATCCGTCGAGCAAGGTCGTGTACTTCCTGTCGCTCGATAACGTCAAGTTCCGCCGCCCGGTGAAGCCCGGTGATCAGCTGCGGCTCGAGATGGAAGTGCTGCAGATTCGCGGCACGATGTGCAAGATGCGTGGCGTCGCCACGGTGGATGGACAGGTGGTCACGGAGGCAGATATGGCCGCAATGGTTCGCGATCGATGACTGCACGAATCCATCCGACGGCATTGGTCGATGCATCGGCGCGGCTCGGCGACCAGGTCGAGGTAGGGCCGTGGGCGATCATCGGTCCGCAGTGTACCATCGGCAACGGCACGCAGATCGCGGCGCGCGCCACCCTCGAGCGCAACGTACGGCTCGGTGAGCGTGTGCAGATTGGCATCGGGGCGATTCTCGGTGGCGATCCGCAGGATCTCAAGTATCGCGGTGAAGAGACGTGGGTGGACATCGGGGACGAGACCTCCGTCCGCGAGTACGCGACGATCAATCGTGGTACCGCGCACTCGGTCACGACCAGCGTGGGTCGCAACTGCTTCCTGATGAGCTACGTGCATCTCGCGCACGACTGCCACATCGGCGACAACGTGATCATCTCGAACGGCACGCAGTTGGCCGGACATGTCACGGTTGAAGACAAAGCGACGATTTCCGGCTTGTGCGCGGTACATCAGTTCTCGCGGATTGGCCGGCATTCGTTCATCGGCGGATGTTCGCGTGTGGCGCAGGATGTCCCCCCCTTTGTTCGGGCCGTTGGCAATCCGATCAAGCTGTTCGGTCTGAACTCCGTGGGATTGCGCCGCACGGGCTTCGAGGAGGAGGTGGTTCGTGAGCTCAAGCGTGCGTACCGCTTTTGCTTCCGGTCCGATCTCAATCTGGGACAAGGCGTGGAACGGGCACGTGCCGAGCTGACGATGCTCCCCGAAGTACAGCACTTTCTCGACTTCATCGAAGCGAGCCAGCGAGGCGTCGGATTCTGAGAACCACGACCATGACCCCGGAGTCGCGCGCCTTCTCCAATCGCGATGCGCCCCGCGTCGGCGTCGTGGGCGCCGGTGGTTTAGGTGTGCACCACGTCCGTATTCTCCGCGATCTGTGCGGTGATCGCTTCGCCGGGTTTGTCGATGAGAATCCCGGCCGCGCGGCCGAAGTGGCCACGCAGCACGGTGTCCGTGTGTTCTCCTCGTTGTCCTCAATGCTCGACGAGGTCGATGCGGTCTCGATCGTCGTACCGACCACGGCACACCATGCGGTGGCATCGGCGGTGCTCGATCGCGGTAAGCACGTATTCGTCGAGAAGCCGTTCACCGTCACACTGGCGGAAGCGGATGATCTGCTCGCGCGAGCACGTGCTGCCGGCGTGTTGCTGCAGGTCGGCCATGTCGAGCGGTTCAATCGTGCGGTGCGCGCGGCGATGCCGTACGTTGACGGGCCGCGATTCATCGAGAGCGACCGACTCGCGCCGTTCAATCCGCGTGGCTCGGATGTCGCCGTCGTGCTCGATCTCATGATTCATGACCTCGATCTTGTGCACACGCTCGTAGGGCTTCGCGTGTCCGAGGTGCAGGCTATGGGGATGCCGGTACTCACGCCGCAGATCGACATTGCCAATGCGCGTCTCACATTCGCCAACGGCGCGGTGGCGAACATCACGGCGAGCCGTGTCTCGCGTGAACGGCTTCGAAAACTGCGCATTTTTCAGCGCAGTGGGTACATCTCGCTTGATCTCGCCGCGGGTACGGGTGAGTTCTTTCGATTGCGCGGGGACTTCGATCCGATGCTGCTGGCGCGTGCGCCGCGTGCCCTCGAGGAGTTTGTCGAGCGGGTGCCGCTCGATGCACCAGATGGTGAACCGCTGGTGTTGGAGCTCTCGCAGTTTCTTGGCGCGATTGCAGGCCGCAATCCGGTCGCGGTGACGGGCGAGGAGGGTCGCGAGGCACTCGAGGCGGCGCTGCGCATCGTCACGGCGATTGAAGCGGCGCAGCAGGTCATGCGAGCCTCCGACGAGTCGACGCGTGCGTGAGATTTTGTTCGTCGTCGGCGAGGCGTCCGGCGATTTGCACGCAGGGAAGGTGGCCGAGGCGCTTCGCGCGCTGGCTCCGGACCTGGCGATGGCGGGCGTCGGGGGAGGGCACATGCGCACCGCTGGTGTTGAGATTATCGAAGACGTCGAGAACCTCGCGGTGATGGGTTTCGCGGAAGTCGTCAGGCACATCCCGAAGCATTACGCGCTTCTTGGCCGTCTGCGCGCTCGCATTGAGAGTGGCCGGGTGGCGTTGGTGGTCCTGCTCGACTATCCGGGCTTCAATCTCAAGGTTGCCGAAGTCGCGAAGAAGGCGGGCGTGCCGGTTTTGTATTACATCACGCCGCAAGTCTGGGCGTGGGGGGCCGGACGATTGCCCAAGCTCGCGCGTCTGGTCACGAAGGCGGCGTCGATCCTGCCGTTCGAAGAAGGGTTGCTGCGACGACACGGGGTGGATGCCACGTTCGTCGGGCATCCGCTGCTCGATCGTGCGCAGTCCTTGCCCACGCCAGCGACCGCGCGCGCAGCACTGGGATTGCCAGCCGACGGACCGATCCTCGCGGTCTTTCCTGGGAGCCGCCGAGCCGAGTTGGCGCGACATCTGAAGCCGTTCATGGAAACGGCATCGCTGCTGCAGGCTCGGATCCCGGGATTACATGTCGTCGTCAGCGTCGCACCGACGGTGCAGATCAGCGCCGCCGATTGTCCGTTTCCGCGCGTGCACGGCGCCTCGTTCAACGTGTTGCGTGCTGCGACCGCCGGACTCTTGAAGAGTGGCACCACGACGCTTGAAGCCGCCGTAGCGGGACTTCCGCATGTTATCGGCTATCGCACCAGTGCGATCACGTACGCGATTGCGCGTCGCGTGGTAAAGATCCCGCATATCGGGCTGGTGAACGTGGTGGCGCATCGAGAGGTCTCGCGGGAGTTCGTCCAGGACGCGTACCAGCCCAGCCACGTTGCTGATGCGCTCCTCCCACTTCTCGATCCGCACAGTGCTGAGCGTGCGCTGGCCGAAGCGGGGCTGAGCGAAGTGCGCGGCATGCTCGGTACTCCTGGTGCGTCGGTTCGTGTCGCCACGATGATCCGCGACCTCGTCGCGGCCAGCTCCGCGTGACGTCACCGCCTACGATCGATGTGCGCACGCGCGTTGCCATTCGGCTCGGCACGTGGGTGCTCTACGCGCTCGGCGCCACCTGGCGTGTGACGGTTCATGGCCGACAGGCGCTGCTCAACCGCGCGCCCGAGGCGTCGCGCGTCGTGCTCACGCTCTGGCATGGGCAGATGCTGCCGCTCCTTTGGGCACATCGCCAGCCCACGGGCGTGATGATCAGCGAGCACAAAGATGGCGAGATCATCGCGCGAATCATTGAGACTTTTGGATTCTTCGGCGTTCGCGGCTCTTCGTCGCGCGGAGGCACGCGGGCGCTGCTTGAGGGCGTTCAGGTGCTCAGGCATGGTGCCGACATGGCGATCACGCCCGATGGCCCTCGTGGACCGCGCTACAGTTTTGCGCCCGGCGCGCTCGTGCTGGCGCACCGGGCCAGCGCGCCGATCGTGTCACTTGTCGCGCACGTGGATCGTAAGTGGCAGTTGCGTAGTTGGGATGGCTTCGAAATCCCCAAGCCGTTTGCTCGGGTCACGATTGAGTACGGCGAGCCCGTGATGCTGGCCGATCCCGATGTGCGGACCGCTGCGGCGCGGACGGACGAGTTTGGTCGGCGGATGCATGAGGCCCTCGCGCGCGTAGCGGCTCTCGCGGGTGAGTCCGCGCGCACGTGATGGCGTTCGTGTCGTACGTGTGGCGTTCGTCCGCTGCCGGCGCGCGCCTTGCGCGCATGGTGCTCGCGCCCTGCAGTTGGTTGTTTGGGGCAATCGTGGCGCGTCGAAACGCCGGATTCGACAGGCGCGCGCTCCGCGGGGCGCTGGCATTGCCTGCTCTCCCCGCCCTGTCGGTCGGGAACCTGACGGTGGGCGGCACGGGGAAGACGCCGGTGGCATCCTGGTTCGTGTCTCGTCTTCGCGCCGGTGGTGCGTCGCCGGCGTTGGTCTTGCGTGGCTACGGGGACGATGAGTGGCGTGTCCATGGGCTGCTCACCCCTGGCGTCCCGGTCGTGGTGGCACCCGAGCGGGCTGTTGGACTGGTGACGGCGCGAAGCAGGCAGTGCGACTGCGCGGTACTCGATGACGCGTTTCAGCACCGACAGGTGGCGCGGACCGAGGATGTCGTCCTGGTGAGCGCGGACGCATGGCAGGAGCCGCTTCGTCTGCTGCCGTCCGGGCCGTATCGGGAGCCGCTCGGGAGTCTGAACCGGGCGTCGGTGGCGGTGATCACCGTCAAGGCGGCGAGCGGCGACACCGTGCAGGCGGTGCGGGAGGCGATCCGACGTGCGGCTCCGTCTGTGCCGATCGCGCAGCTGAGATTGGCGCCGGGCGGCGTGCGACTCGCCGCGACGATCGGCGGCGGCGCCCAGTCGGTCCCGCGCGGACTGTCGAACGACATGGCATGGCTTCGCGGACGGGAGACGCTCCTTGTGAGCGCGATCGCCGATCCTGAGGCGTTCGGTCGACAAATGGAGGCGGCTGGGGCGGTTATCCGGCATCACGCGGTGTACCCAGACCATCACGCCTTTGTGGCCGGCGATGTCGCGGACATCGTGGCCCGGGCCGGTCCGTCAGTCGCTGTGGTTTGCACGCTCAAAGATGCGGTCAAACTGGTGCCGCTTTGGCCTCGCGCCGGAGCCGCCCTTTGGTATGTTTCGCAGACTGTGGTGGTCGAGCAAGGCGCCGAGATACTGGAGCAGGTGGTGGCTCGAGTATTGGCGGCGCGCAGGGCCACCACTCCCACCGCCGGCTGAGTCCGGCCCAAAATACCTGGCGAAATGGCTATCGACCTCCTCCGCCTGCCGACGGACAGTATCGTCCGCCCGGATAAGGACAGGTTCCTCAACGAAGAGAATCCGTTCGAAGCGATGATGTCTCGCTTCGACCGCGCCGCCGAGCTGCTCGATCTTGAGCCCGGCATTTACAAGATTCTTCGCAATCCTGAAAAGCAGCTGATCGTTTCGGTACCCGTACAGCTCGACAACGGGGATGTGGAAGTGTTCACCGGCTACCGCGTGCTGTACAACACGTCTCGTGGACCGGCCAAGGGCGGTATCCGCTTCGACATGAAGGTCACCCTCGAGGAAGTGAAGGCCCTCGCCGCGTGGATGACCTGGAAGTGCGCGGTCGTGAATCTGCCGTTCGGCGGCGCGAAGGGCGGGGTGATCTGCGATCCGCTCACGATGAGCGTCGGTGAACTCGAGCGTGTCACGCGCCGGTACACGAAGGGCATCATCTCGCTGCTGGGACCCGACACCGACGTTCCGGCGCCCGATGTGAACACGAACGAACGGGTGATGGCGTGGGTGATGGATACGTACTCGATGCATGTCGGTCGCACCGAGAATGCCGTGGTGACCGGGAAGCCGATCGAGATGGGTGGCTCGCAGGGACGCCGTGAGGCGACCGGGCGCGGCTGCATGCTGGTGACCCGCGAGGCGCTCGACCACCTCGGCCTTTCCATGAAGGGCGCGACGGTGGCTGTGCAGGGCTTCGGTAACGTTGGCTCGACGGCCGCCAAGTTGATGGCGGCCCAGGGGTGTAAGATCGTGGGCATCGGCGACCGCGCCGGCTCCTTCTACAACGAGAAGGGGATCGACGTCGACGCCGCGATCGCGTACGTCGAGAAGCATCGCTCGCTCGAGGGCTTCACCGGCGCGGAGATGATTGACGCGGAGACGTTGCTGACGCTCGACGTGGATGTGCTGGTACCGGCAGCGCTCGAGAACGTCATCACGACGAAGAACGCCGCCCGCATCCGCGCCAAGGTGATTTGCGAGGGCGCCAACGGCCCGACGACGGCCGCCGCAGATCCGATTCTCGACGAGAAGGGCATCTTCGTGATTCCCGACATCCTCGCCAACGCCGGCGGTGTCACCGTGTCGTATTTTGAGTGGGTGCAGGATCGCATGGGCTACTTCTGGTCAGAGGCCGACGTGAACGAGCGTCTGGGTGGCATCATGACCCGCAGCTTCCAGGATGTGCTCTCGCTGTCGAAGCAGCATCGCGTGAACATGCGAACGGCGGCGTACATGCTGTCGATCAGCCGGGTGGCCACCGTGCACCGCCTTCGCGGCATCTACGCGTGATGGTGGTGGCGGCGCTGCATCCGGAGCCATGCGGGTTTCGCTGCTGGTAATCGGCCGGCCCCGTCATGCGGGGCTGGCCGACGCCATTCGGGACTATGAGACGCGAGCGGCGCGTTATTGGCCGCTTGACGTCGTCGAAGTCAAAGAGGAATCGGGACGTGGACTGACGCCGACGCTGGTGATGGAGCGGGAGGCCGAGCGGTTGGCCGATCGAATTCCTGCCGATGCGCAGATCGTTGCGTGCGATCCGGGTGGGGAGTCGATGGACTCGACCCGCTTCGCCGGTTGGCTGCAGGATCAACGGGAACAGGCGCGAAGCGTCGCGTTCGTCATTGGCGGCGCGCATGGCCTCGGCGAGTCCGTGCGTGGCCGCGCGTCCCGCCGTCTGTCGTTGGCGCCGTGGACGTTGCCGCATGAGGTAGCGCGGCTGGTGCTCTCGGAGCAATTGTACCGAGCGGGCACCATCATTCGAGGCGAACCGTACCACAAGTGAGCAGAGGGCGTGACTGTCCGTGAACCAATTCCGATGTCGATAGACGGCGTGATCGTACGGACGGCCCCACTGGGCGGCAGCACGCTGTCGCAAGCGGTGCAGCGCGGTGACGTCGGCGCGGAGTGGTATGCCCTGCGGCCCACGACGCCGGCGGCATGGCGTGACCACGCGCTGCAGGTACGTGCCTCACTTGGTGGATTCGACTGGCTTACGACGCTGGCCCCCGCCTTGGCGGCGACCGGTGCGGCTGCCGACCGGTTGGCTCAGGCGGCGGCGCGGGGCGTCGTCGTCACAACGGGGCAGCAGCCGGGACTCTTCGGTGGTCCGGCCTACACCTGGAGCAAGGCGCTCAGCGCGCTCTCACTCGCGGACGAATTGTCCGCGGCGATTGAGATGCCGGTGGCGCCCGTCTTCTGGGCCGCCAGCGACGACGCCGACTGGATGGAAGCTGCGGTCACCCACGTGGCCACGTCGCGTGGCCTTCAGACGTTGTCTCTGATCGGGCCAGCGACCGAAGGGGTCGCGATGGCCGACGTGCCCCTCGGCGATCTCACGGCGGCCAGAGCCGCCCTCGCGGCGGCGTGTGGCTCGGCGGCGCAGGCCAGCGTGATGGCCGCCGTCGATGCCGCCTACGTGCCGCACGCGACCGTGGGTGCGGCATACGTGCAACTCCTGCGGGCACTGCTCGAGCCGCTCGGTATCGCAGTGCTCGACGCGGCGCATCCGGCGTTCCGAGCGGCGTCGGATCGTTTCCTCCGTCATGCGCTCACGGCGGCAGCGTCCGTCTCGGGGGCTCTGGCGGCCCGCACGCAGGCGATCACGGCGGCCGGGTACGCGCCGCAGGTCGATGTGATCGACGCCCTGTCCTTAGTGTTTCACAGCGGCGTGGTGTCGAATGGGGAGGGTGTGCAGCGCGTGCGGGTGCGGGTTCCCGTCGCTGAGGCCGCCACGGTCGCTCGCGAGGCGGAGACTGGTACGTTGGGGGCCAACGTGCTGCTGCGCCCCGTGTTGGAACGCTCCCTCCTGCCCACGCTGACCTATCTGGCTGGCCCCGGCGAACTGGCCTATTTCGCACAGATCACGCCGATCGCCGAGGCGCTTGGCGCGTCGGCGCCGGTTGTGTCACCCCGGTGGGCCGGCGAAGTCCTCGATGGTGATGCGTATCGTGCACTCGATCGGCTGGGCCTGAGCGAGCCGATGCTCCGCGAGGCGCATGCCGCCGAACAGCACGTGGCGCAGCGACTCCTCGACGACGGGATCAGCGACACGCTGGAACGACTTCGCGTGGCGATCGATGCCCAGCTGCGCGCGTTGCGCGACAGTGTCGACGGCGCCGGTGCGCCCGTCAGTCACGAGGTGATCGCTGGGCTGTCGCGAGACCTCACCCACCGGATCGATAAGTTCGAGCATCGCGTGCTTGGCGGCGTGAAGCGTAACGAAGTCGACGCGATGCGCGAGCTCGCGTGTGTCCGGGCCTCGTTGAGACCTCTCGGGAAGTCTCCCGAGCGTGTACTCAATCTGTTGCCGTCTCTCGCGCGATTCGGCGTCGGGCTATTGCTCCGTCTCCGAGACGCGTCCGTCCCGCACGCGCAGTCGCTCGTGCACGGAACGCGCGCCGACTCATGAGTGACGCCAGGGGCGGACGCTCCGCGTTCGTCGTTGGTGCGGGAATCCTCATCAGTCGCGTCGTCGGGCTCCTGCGGAATACCGCCTTCGCCTATTACTTCGGCTCGGGTGCGGCGTCGGACGCCTACAACGCGGCGTTCAAGATTCCGAACGCCGTACGCAATCTGCTGGGCGAGGGGACGTTGTCCGCGTCGTTTGTCCCGGTGTACAGCCGCATGTTGGTACGAGACGATCCAAGGGCCGCCAGAGCGTTGGCCAACGCGGTCCTTGGTTTGTTGCTCGTGGCGGTCTCCCTGCTCACGCTGGCCGGAATCGCCGCGGCTCCGATCCTCACCAGCGTGCTCGCCCCGGGCTTCGATCCCGCGACCCAGGAATTGACCACGCGACTGACCCGCGTGCTGTTTCCGATGACTGGACTGATGGTGCTGAGTGGCTGGTGCCTCGGCATTCAGAACTCGCACCGACGGTTCTTTTGGTCATACGCCAGCGCGGCGCTCTGGTCCGTGGCGCAGATCGCACTCCTCCTGGTGTGGGGACGGCGTGCCCCAGATGCGATGACGCTCGCGTACTGGTTGGCCTGGGCGACGCTGGGCGGCGCCGTGCTGCAGATCGCCGCACAGATGCCGGAAGTGCTTCGACTCGTCGGGGCGATCCGCCCGTCCTTCGATCGTTCGGCCGAAGGCGTAATGCAGACGCTCCGTAACATTCTCCCCGTGGTGACCGCGCTCGGCGTGGTGCAAATCTCATCGTTCATCGATTTACAGATCGCGTCGTATCTCCCGCAGGGTGCCGCCACCAACATGTCGTACGCGAATACTTTGGCGATGCTGCCAGTATCGTTGTTCGGCGTGTCCGTTGCCGCGGCGGCACTGCCGGAATTCGCGCGTGACAGTGGAACACTGGCGCTCGAAGCATTGCTCGAACGCCTTCGCGGCGGCTGGCAGCGTATCCTCTTTTACATCGTGCCCAGCGCGGTCGTTTTTATTACACTTGGCGATTATTGCGTCGGTATTCTTTATCGCGCCGGACGATTTGGCGCCGCCGAACAACAATCGGTGCATTGGGTGCTCGCCGCGTATGCCATCGGCCTCGTCAGCTTCGGCTCGGTCAAGCTACTCGGATCCGCCTATTACGCGCTGCAGGACTATCGCACCCCGCTGCGTGCGTCGATCGCGAGTATCATCGTGTCCGCTGCGGTATCGATCGGCATCGCGGTCCCGATGCGTTCACTGCCGATGGCCGCCGCCGGGATCGCGCTTGGCTCGGCAATGGGATCGTATGTCAATTTGGCGATTCTGTCGCGCGGGCTGCGGCAGCGGCTCGGCACGCTGTATACGACGGCGATGTGGCGGGGAACGCAGCGCATCGTCGTTGCCGCGACGGTGGCCGGCCTGCTGTCGGCCTTGCTTCGCGTGGCGCAGGAACGATGGTTCTCCGACGTGCATCCCCGTGTGGCGGGACTGCCTGTCTTGGCGGGTTTCGGCGTGACGTATCTGGTGGTGGCCTGGGCCATGGGCTCCGCCGAAGCGGCGCGTTGGCTGCGCCTTCCGAGGCGGACGTCGGGCGAATGAGCGCCGAACATGATCAACGCCTCAGTGATGCCTTGCTGGTTCCTGAGGATGACTGGACCAGCGCGGCCATCGCGCGCGGCATGCCACCCAGCGTTGCCCAGAAGCTGCCGCATTTACCTGAGTCGCCCGGCGTGTATCTCTGGAAAGATGCCGAGGGACAGGTGCTCTACGTGGGGAAAGCCAAGCGACTACGCTCGCGCGTGAAGAGTTATTGGGCCCAAGACCACCTGAGTAGTCCAAAGACCCGCGGCTTGATGCGCAAGGTCCGGGAGCTGGATACCATCGTGGTGCCGAGCGAGTCGCACGCGCTGATTCTCGAAGCGACACTGATCAAAGAGTATCACCCCCGGTTTAACATCGCGCTCCGTGACGATAAGTCGTATCCGTACATTAAGGTCACGGTGCAGGAGCCGTTCCCGCGCGTGATCGTGACGCGCCGCCTGCAAGATGACGGCGCACGGTACTTCGGTCCGTACACGGATGTCGGATCGATGCGTCGCGCGCTGAACGTGGTCAAGCGGATTTTCACGGTGCGGTCGTGTCACTACAACCTGCCGCGAGAAGTGCCGGAACGCCCGTGTCTCGACTATTTCATCAAGCGTTGTCAGGCGCCGTGCGTGGGATATCAGACCACGGGCGACTATCGCGCGATGATCGACGAGGTGGTGTGGTTTCTTGACGGGCGCACCAGTGAGGTGGTGCGCCATGTTCGCGAGCGCATGCTGGACGCGTCGGAGCGACTGGATTTTGAGCGCGCCGGTGAACTGCGTGATGCGTTGCGTCATCTCGAGTTTATGGAAGAGCCGACGGTCGTGCTCGAGGTCGAGGGCGGTGACCGTGACGTCGTCGGCTACGCGCGCGACGGCGAAGATGCTTGTGTCGTCATCATGCGTATCCGCGGCGGCAAATTGCTCGCCCGCGATCACCGTCTGGTGGAACACGCGGAAGACGAAGATGACGGCGCTGTTCTCGGCGCCTGTCTCGCGCAGTGGTATCGCACCGCCGAGGCGCGCGCCGCCGACTTGTTGGTGCCGTTTGACTTCGAAGATCGTGAGTCACTCGAGGCATCACTCGAGAGCACGAAGATTCGCATCCCGCAGCGCGGACCGCGCCGTGCGCTCGTGGATCTCGCCGACAAGAACGCGCAGCATCTACTTGAAGAGTTCAAGCTCGCGGCGCTCGAGGCCGATGAGCGCGCCGTCGATCCGGTGTACGAATTGCAGCGTGAGCTGGGCTTGCCTCGGCTCCCGCGATCGCTCATTTGCTTTGATATTTCGCACGCTCAGGGCACCGACGTGGTGGCGAGCGCGGTGTGGTTCGAGAATGGCCGCCCGAAACGGGCGGAGTATCGCAAGTTCAAGATCGCGATCTTCGAGGGCAACGACGACTTCAAGTCGATGCATGAGGTCGTCACGCGATACTTCACGCGTCGCGTGACCGAGGAGCTGGTGCTTCCCGATCTGGCCGTGATCGACGGTGGCAAGGGACAGCTCGGTGCGGCGCGTGCGGCGCTCGACGCGCTCGGGATCACGTCGATCGGCTTAATCAGTCTGGCCAAGCGTGATGAAGAGATCTTCCTGCCCGGCCGGAGTGATCCTGTGCGACTGCCGCGTCGGTCGCCGGCGCTGCGGATGCTGCAGCAGGCCCGCGATGAGGCCCACCGTTTCGCCGTCACTTTTCAGCGACAGAAGCGCGCGGCGCGTACGATCACGTCGGAGCTTCTGAAAATTCCCGGCGTCGGCCCCACCAAGCGGCGGGCTCTCCTCACGGCCTTCGGGAGTGTGCAGGGGGTTCGCGAGGCTTCGGTCGAGCAGATCGCCGCCGTGCCCGGCTTTGGTCCTGGCTCGGCGGAGCGACTGCTCTCGGCGCTGGGCGTTCCCTCCCGTGTAACTCCGGCGGATATTCCCACGGATCCGCCTTCTGACGTTTCTCTCGACTCGACTCTCGAATGACTCCTGCGTCCTGGACTCTGCGCTGTTCCGCGTGCGATACAGCGGCCGATCGTGATCGTGCCTCCGTGTGCGGCGCGTGCGGACAACCCCTCTTCGCTCAGTACGCCCCCGTGCCGAAGGGGACACCGCTGGCCGACCGCTGGGATGCCTGGCGCTATGCGCCGTTCATGCCGCTTGAGGCTGGCGAAGTGCCCGTGTCCCTTGGCGAGGGGCTAACGCCCATGATCGAAGCGCCCGCGCTGGCCGCGGCGACTGGCGTACGACGGCTGTGGATAAAGGATGAGTCGCAGAATCCGACGGTCTCGTTTAAGGCCCGTGGGATGAGTGCCGCCGTGACCCGTGCCAAGGCCCAGGGGTATCCGGGCCTCGTGGTGCCGACTGCAGGCAATGCCGGTGCGGCTCTCGCCGCGTATGGCGCGGCGGCCGGTCTCCCCGTTCGGGTGTTCGCGCCGCGCACCACGCCGCGTCCGATTCTCGATACGATCGAGGCGCTTGGCGCCACGTTGGTCCGAATCGAGGGGCATATCGGCGACGCCGGCAAGCTGGCGATCGCGTATGCCGCCGAGTCCGGATATTTCAATGTCTCCACGCTTCGTGAGCCATATCGCGTGGAAGGCATGAAGACGATGGGCTTCGAAATGGCCGAGCAGCTTGGCTGGCGGTTGCCCGACGCGCTGGTGTATCCGACTGGTGGCGGGGAAGGGACGATCGGCATCTGGAAGGCGATCAACGAACTGATGGCCGGTGGCTGGCTCCCCGGCGGCGCCACCCAGCCGCGGTACGTGGTGGCGCAGGCCGCGGGATGTGCGCCGATCGCGCGCGCGTTTGCGGCGAACGAAGACCGCGCGACTCCGTGGGTCGACCCCGTGACATACGCGAGCGGCCTTCGGGTGCCGTCCCCTCTGGGAGACCGGCTGTTGCTGCGCGTTCTGCGCGAGACGAACGGCATCGCTGGCACCGCGTCCGAGGAGGCCATCCGGGACTGGACGCTACGCCTCGCGACGGCAACCGGGATCGACGCTGCCCCTGAGGGGGGGTGCGCCCTGTCCGTCCTTCGCGACGCGGTGACGGCGGGCACACTCTCGGCCGATGCCGAGGTTGTGGTGTTCAATACCGGCAGCGGCGCTTCGTACCGCGCGTAAATGCGTTTCTCATGGCACCTACGAGGAGAGCAGTGATGAAGGCTCGGATGTGGACAGCGGTTGTGAGCGCGACGGTCCTCAGCGCTGGGTTGCCGATGGCTTCCTCGGCTCAGGGTGCGTGCGAGATCAACGACAGCAGCCCGTTTCAGGTGAATGGTGCGAAGCAGTACATCATCGCCGCGGCCAATTCCCGACGCGCGGATGAGGTCCCCAAGCACCTGCAGAATGCGATTCGTGTACTCACCGACGACCCCTCGAAGATCAAGAACGACGCGGGTCGGCAGTGGATGTTGTTGCGCGCGTACGCGCAGTGGCTCCAGCGTGAGAATGCGAGCTACGTGATGAAGCGAGGCGACGTCGGCTTCACGCAGAATCCAGCCGGCTCACAAAACCTGCTGCTCGGTCTGGATTCAGCGGCGACGGCCCTCGAGTCGATGCTGCCGCAATGCAAGGAGAGGGTGCGTCCGTATCGGGCGCAGTTCTTCGGCGAGATCCTGAACAAATCGATCGCGGCGATGGGGGCCGAGCAGAACGACTCGGCGTCGTATTTCGCGAATCTGTCGCTTCAGGTGGCCGGGGCTGATCCGCGTCCGTGGAACGTCTTGTCAGCGGTGTACCAGAAGCAGAACAAGACGGACAGTGCGATGATCGCGATGGAGAAGGTGATCGCGCTGTCCGGATCGGATACGCTGTACGCGAAGGTCAAGCAACAGAGCCGCTACAACCTGGCGGTGATCACGCTGACCCGTGCCGAGGCGGAATCCGCCGGCGACAAGAAGGACGCCCAGATCAAGACCGCGCGCGCACTGCTCGAGTCCTATCTGAAGGATACGCCTGGCGACGCGAATGCCGCGCAGGCGCTGGGGCGGGCCGTTCGGCTGTCGGGCGACACCGCGGCGGTGACGGCTATCTTTTCCGACATGCTGAATGCACCGGAGAAGTTTTCGGCCGACCAGCTGTTTGAGGCCGCGTCGAATGCGGCAGCGACCGGTCATGACCCGGATGCGGCCAAGCTGTTCGAGAACGGGCTGAAGAAGAATCCCTATCATCGTGTGGCGCTGTTGAACTACGCCAACGTGCTCTTCACGCTCAAGGATACCGAGCGTATGGCGCCGGTCGTGGCGCGCCTCATCGAGGTTGACCCCAACTTCGACCGTGGCTATCGCCTCATGGCGGGGCTGTGGCAGCTTCGGGCGCGTGCCGAGTCGGACGCGGCCAAGAAGAAGTCGGCCAACGATTCGGTGCTGTTCTACCTCGACAAGCAGACCAAGACCAATCCGCGGGTCGACATCACGTTGGCACAGAAGTCGGCAACCGCCTATTCCGTGCAGGGGACGGTCAACAACGAAGGCAGTGCGACGGCCTCGTGGACGATGAAGATCGAGCTCCTAGATGCCGCCGGTGCGGTGGTCGCCACGAAGGATGTGGCGATCGGGCCGGTCGATGCGGGTGGCAACACCACCTTCTCCATAAAGCTCGATGCGCCAAAAGCTGTGGCGTATCGCTATGCTCCCCTCAAGTAAGTCCATGTTCTAAATTGACTTCGGGGCTCACAGTTCGTATATTTTCTCAAGTGGGCGGCCGCGCTACGGTTGCCGCCCCTTGTCATCCGGGGGAAGGCCTTTGGGCCTCGTCCCCCGTTTTCGTCCCGGGTCATGGTTCGCGTCACACGTGTACAGCCAGGAAGCATTGCCGACGAGATCGGCATCGTTCCCGGCACTGAACTCCTCGCCGTCAACGAACGGCCGTTGGAAGACTTCCTTGATTGGGAGTTCCTGACGGCCGATGAGGCGTTCCTCGTGTCGGCGCGACTGCCCGATGGGTCGGAAGTGGAGTACGACATTGAGCGCGAAGGTGGCGAGCCGATGGGGGTGGAGCTTGCTCCGCCCACGGTCCGACGGTGCGCCAACCGCTGCGAGTTCTGCTTCATCGAAGGGCTCCCGAAGGGACTTCGGAAGGGCCTGTATATCCGCGACGACGATTATCGGCTGTCGTTCGCCTACGGCAACTTCGCGACGTTGTCGAACGTGAAGGAGCGTGACATCGCACGCATCCTCGAGTATCGCCTCTCCCCGCTCTACGTGTCGGTACATGCGACGCCGTGGGAAGCGCGGAAGGTGCTCCTGAACAATCCGCGCGTCCCGAACATCGTCGATCAGCTGACGCGGCTGGCCGAGGGGGGCATTCAGTTCCATGGGCAGATGGTGATCGTGCCTGGCCTGAATGACGGCGACGTGCTCGAAGAGTCGCTCACCGACCTCTGGAATCTCGGTGATGCCGTGATGTCGGTGGCGCTCGTACCGGTGGGCGTCACGCAGTTCTCGCATCTCTACAACGGCAAGTCGATGGATGCGGTGAACGCGCGCCTCCTGCTCGACACCGTACATCGGTGGTCGGAGCGCGGTCTCGCCGAGCGTGGCGACCGGTGGGTATTCGGCTCCGACGAGCTCTATTTGCTCTCCGATGAACCGCTCCCGGACATGGAGCATTACGGCGACTTCTCGCAAATCGAGAATGGCGTCGGTGCCGTCACCTCACTGCGGTCACGCGTGCGCGACGGCTTGTCGCAATTGCCGCGCCTCGACGGCAAGAAGATTGGTGTCGTGACGGGTGTCTCCATGACGCCGTTGATGCCCGAGTTGCTCGACCTGCTGCGTGAAGCCACCGGCGCCGAGTTCTCGCTCATCACGATGGAGAACTCGTTGTTCGGGCCGACCACGACCACGGCCGGTTTGCTGGTGGGCGCCGACATTCGCAAGGCGCTCACGGATCGGCATGATCTCGATCTCGCGCTCATTCCCGCCGAGTGCATCAACGACGATGGACTCTTCCTCGACGAAGAGTCGTTCGTGGCGGTGCGAGAATCGCTGCCGATGCCGGTATATCCCTCGTACGATTTCATAGACGCGCTGGTCCCGGAAGGTGACGCGGCGTTCCAACCCGCCGCATGAGTCTTCCAGTCATCGCCATCATCGGACGTCCCAATGTCGGGAAGTCCCATCTGTTCAATCGTATCGTCGGAGAAGCGTCGGCGATCGTCAGCGAGGAAGCGGGTACCACCCGCGACCGCCATTTCGGTCAGGCCGATTGGGCTGGCCACCACTTCTGGCTCGTCGACACCGGCGGTCTCGTCGAAGATTCGAACGAGCCCATGGATGTCGCCATCCGCAAGCAGGTCATGCAGGCGATCGAAGAAGCCGATCTGCTGATGCTCGTCGTGGACGCCAAGGTCGGCGTGCATCCCAGTGATGCGCGCCTCGTCGATCTTCTGCGTCTCGCGAAGAAGCCGTGGGTGCTCGTCGCTAACAAGGTCGACGATCCCAATAGCGCCGACTTCTACGATTTCTATCGACTCGGCGTGGCCGACGTGTATCCGGTGTCGGCCGCGAACGGGAAGGGCTCGGGCGACCTGCTCGACGCGGTCGTGGCGGCCATTCCGGAAACGGACGAAGTGCCGTCGGAAGCGGTGCGTATCGCCGTTATTGGCCGGCCCAACGTGGGGAAGTCGTCGTTCGTCAACAAGCTGCTCGGTGAGGAGCGTCTGGTGGTGAACGACGAATCGGGCACGACGCGCGATTCGATCGACGCGCCGATGCGCTATCACGACAAGGACATCATCTTCGTCGACACGGCCGGCTTGCGGCGTCAGTCGAAGATTGATGACGGCATCGAGTTCTACTCGGCGCTGCGCACTCGCCGCGCCATCGATTCGTCCGATGTCTGCATTCTGATGGTCGATGCCACGGAAGGCCTGCAGAATCAGGATCTCAAGATCGCGACGCTGGCGTGGGAAGCCGGGCGCGGTCTGATCATGGTGATCAACAAGTGGGACCTGTACGCCGACAAGACAGACAAGAGTTCGGCGAAGTTCCGCAAAGACGCCGTGGAGAAAGTGCCGTATCTCGGTTTCGTGCCGTTCCTGTTCACGTCCGCGCTGACGGGACAGCGCGTGAGCAAGGTGCTCGACATCGCGCTCGAGGTGCAGGAGCAGCGTACGCGCCGCATCTCCACGTCGCAGGTCAATGATGCGCTGCAGGAGATCATCGCACGATTGCAGCCACCCCAGGCCGCCGGCCGGGAAGTGAAGCTGAACTACGCTACGCAGGTGGAGACCTCTCCTCCGACGTTCGCGTTCTTCGGTAACCATCCCGAGTTGATCCCCGAGAACTACATCCGCTTCATCCATAATCAGTTGCGGGAGAAGTGGGGATTCACCGGCTCGCCGATGCGCATCATCATGCGGAGCAAGCGCGAGTCGTGAGTCCCATGCTCGCCCAGGCCGCGGCGTTGTGTGCCGCGTACGTCATCGGCTCCTTTCCTACGGCGTACCTCGTGGGAAGGGTGAACGATGTCGATCTGCGGACGGTTGGCTCTGGCAACCTCGGCGCCACGAATGTCTTTCGGACGCTCGGGTGGAAATGGGGGCTGCTCGTGTACGTGGTGGACGGCCTCAAGGGGGCGTTCCCAGTATTGTGGCTGCCCGGTGCCATCGGTATGGCGGCGGGATGGCCATGGGGCGTGGTGTTCGGTCTCCTTGCCATTCTGGGTCATGTTCGCCCCGTGTTCCTGATGGGGAAGGGCGGAGGCAAAGGGGTCGCCACCGCGAGTGGTGTGTTCATCGCCTTGGCCCCCGTCCCGGCACTTTGTGCCATGATCGGTTTTGTGATTGTTGTGGCCATTTCCCGCTACGTCTCGCTGGGTTCCCTGGTCGGCGCGGTCGTGTTGCCCGTCGCGTTGATGCTACAGGAGGGTGCCGTCACCCCGTTGGTGCTGGTGGGTGCGGCCGTGGGCGCCTTCGTGTTCTGGACGCACCGCGAGAACATCGGCCGCCTACGCCGCGGGGAGGAACGTCGTATCGGACGGAGCTCATCGACTACCAGCGGAGGTCGCGCGTGACGGACGGTGCGCTTGTGTGCGCTGTGATCGGGGGTGGTGCATGGGGGACGGCGATCGCCGATCGTCTCGTGCGCAACGGCCATCGCGTGACGCTCTGGGCCCGCGAGGAAGATGTGGTCGAGGCGGTCAACGCGCGGCGCGAGAATCCACGGTTTCTGCCGGAGGTCACGTTGGCGCCGGGCCTCATGGCGAGTCGCGATATGGCGCTGGCACTTCAGGGCGCCGGTCTCGTGGTCTACGCCGCCCCTTCGCACGTCCTGCGTGCGGTGGTCGCGTCGTCTGCCGGCTCGATCGCGCCGGGAGCGGTATTGTCGGTGGCCACCAAGGGTATCGAACGTGAGACGTTGGCCTTGATGACGGACGTCGTCGCGCAGGAAGCGCTCGGACATGCGGTGGTGGCGGTGAGCGGTCCGAGCTTCGCGGCGGAAGTCGCGCAGGGACAACCCACGGCCGTCGTAGCGGCGAGCTCGTCGCACCACGCGGCAATGTTGGTACAGGGGGCCATGAGTGCCGCTGCGTTCCGCGTGTACACGAGCGACGATGTCACGGGGGTAGAGCTCGGCGGTGCGCTTAAGAACGTGATGGCTGTGGCGACGGGGATTCTCGACGGTCTTGGACTCGGGTACAATCCGCGCGCGGCGCTAATGACGCGCGGGTTGGCGGAAATGACGCGCCTCGGCGTGTCGCTCGGGGCGCGAGCCGAGACGTTTGCCGGCTTGGCAGGCCTCGGCGATCTCGTGCTGACATGCACCGGAGCGCTCTCCCGTAATCGGGCGCTCGGCGTGGCGATCGGGCAGGGCCAGTCGCTTGACGAGGCGCTGGCCGGCAAGGACAGTGTCGCGGAGGGTGTGCTGAACGCGCAGAGCGCCAAAGCGCTGGCCGACCGTGCCGGTGTCGAGATGCCGATCATCGATGCGACCTATCGCATTCTGTTCGACGGGCAGGCGCCGCGCGAAGCCGTTGCCGAGTTGATGGCGCGCGAACTGCGCGCGGAGCGCGACTGACGTGGCTGCACTGCGCGGCGA
>CANHJV010000017.1 GCA_947461225.1 Gemmatimonadota bacterium
ACGACCTGACCCTCGCCTTCGAGGCGGGCCAGCGTATCGGCATCCGCCGTATAGCGACCGTCGCCGTGCGCGACCGGAATCGAGATGACCTGGCCGATGTGATACTCCGACGTGTATCGCGTCGCGATCGACTCCACGCGCAGGTGCACCGGTGCGCTCACGAAGCGTAGGCTGGCGTTCCGCAACAGCGCGCCGGGCAGGAGCCCCGCTTCGCAGGCGATCTGGAATCCATTGCAAATTCCCAGCACTGGTCCGCCGCGCTTCGCGAAGGCGATGACTTCCTGCATGATCGGACTGAAGCGCGCGATTGCACCGGCACGCAGGTAGTCGCCGTAGCTGAAGCCTCCGGGCAGGATGACGAGATCGACATTCTGGAGATCGTGATCCTTGTGCCACAGATACACGGCTTCCTGACCGAGGTGATCGGCGACTGCATGGAACGCATCCTCGTCGCAGTTCGAACCGGGAAACCGAACGATGCCGGCCTTCACGCGTGCTCCACCGAGGCGATCTCGAAGTCTTCAGTGACCGGATTGGCCAGCAGCTTCTCGCACATGGCCGTGATTCGCACGCGTGCGGCGTCGGCGGTCAATGCTTCGGTCTCTACGATCACGTGCCGCCCCACGCGCACGTCACTGACGTCGGCGAAGCCGAGCGAGTGCAGCGCGTCGGCGACCGCCTTGCCTTGGGGATCGAGGATCCCGCGACGCGGAACGATATGGATGGCGCAGCGGAAACGGGTCATCACAAGGGCTCCTCGCGGCCGGTGTCCGGCGCGATGTTCTGTCGTGAAGGACGACGGCGTCGACGACGGCGTCGGGGGTCAATGGGTTCCTCGAGCTCATCGTCGGTCGCGTCGTCATCCTCACGCGCGCCGGGCATGCGATCGAGTAATCCGAGAAATACGGTGCGGCCGATGCCGTACAGCACATAGGCCATCAGGGCCGGGAAGAAGAACTTCTTGGGCAGAAAGATGACGCCCACGAAGGTGCCGACGACCAGGAGAAATCCGAGGATGCCATTGAGCGTCCGAAAGTTCACGGTCGGCACCTTGGCGTACTGTACATTGCTGATCATGAGCATGCCGAGGCCGAGCATGACCCAGCGCAGCATTTGATGCCAGGGCAGGTCGCCGATCATCGTTTCGGTGTACAGCGGCGTCTGACTGAACCAGTAGTACGTCGCGAGGGTCATCCCGGCGGCAGGACTGGGCAGCCCGGTGAAGTGCGTGTTCTTCGTGCCCGCCTGCTCCACGTTGAAGCGCGCGAGGCGCATCACGGCGCAGGCGGTGAAGAAGAAGCAGAAAATCCATTCCCACCGCGTGCTCTGAAACACCGCGAAGTACATGATCAGCGCCGGCGCGGTGCCGAACGAGATGGCATCCACTAACGAGTCGAGTTCCTCGCCAAATCGGGTGCCGGATTTCGTGGCGCGGGCGATGCGGCCATCGAGGGTGTCGGCGATGGCGCCGAACACAATAAACCGCGCCGCGGCGTCAAAATCGCCGCGCGAGGCGGCCACGATGGCGAAGATGCCGAAGAACAGGTTGGCGAGCGTGAAGCCGTTGGGGAGCGCCACCGCAACGCGCGGACGCGCGCGACGCGGACGCTCCACGCCGTCGGCACCGGTGCCGCGCGTATCCGGGCGACTCATGTGGGCAGTCCGGCTGGGGTCCGGTAAATCCATGCCACCGAGAGGGCAACGAGCGTGAGCACGTATCCACCAAGCCACCACGGCCACGAACGGAAGCGTAAGGCCGCCGCGAATGTCAGCGCGGCGAATCCGGCGGCCCCGAGCAGTAGTAGATAGCCCTCACGCGCGACCATCAAACGGAATCCTCAGGAAGGCCCAGACGTGCAAGGTCCATCGGGGCTCCGGTCAACCGCGTGAAGGCATCGCGGTAGCGGAGGCTGGTCGTCCGGATGACGTCGCTCGGAAGCACGGGGGCCGGCGCGTCACCGTTCCAGCGTCCGGCCCGACGTTCCACATCGAGCCAGTCGCGAAGCGGTTGCTTGTCGAAACTCGGCTGACCGTGCCCAGGTGCATAGCTATCGGCCGGCCAGAATCGCGAACTGTCCGGGGTGAGCACTTCATCGATCAACAGCAGACGGCCATCGCGCCAGCCGAACTCGAACTTCGTGTCGGCCACGATGATCCCGCGCGGTTCGGCGGTGGCGCGTCCGAATTCGTAGACCGTGCGGGCCAGACGCTCGAGCGTGGCGGCCGTGTCCGCTCCGACCGACGCGATTACACTGCCAATCGTGATGTTCTCGTCGTGCCCTGTTTCCGCCTTGGTGGCAGGACTGAAGATCGGCGGATCGAGTCGGTCGCTCTCGCGTAGCCCGACCGCGAGCGCCTCGCCCGCCAACGTCCCATTCGTTTGATACTCCTTCCACGCCGAGCCGGTGATGTAGCCGCGGATCACGCATTCGATCGGCACCACGTCGGCACGCACGCATAACATGCTGCGACCCGCAAGCGCCTCGCGATACGGGGCGAGGGCAGGCACTTCGCGTATGATCTCGTCGGTGTCGGCGGAGAGCAAGTGATGCTCGACCACACCCGACAGTTGCGACAGCCACCACGCAGTGAGCTGCGTGAGCACCGCACCCTTGTACGGAATCGCCTCGCTCATCACGACATCGAACGCGCTGATGCGATCCGTCGTCACCAGCAGCAGGCGATCCTCGTCTACTGCATAGACATCACGCACTTTCCCGCGACGCACCAGCGGCAGCGGGAGTGACGTTTCGATCATGGCGACGGGAAGGCCGGTGCTCATACGCGGACCTCTTCGACTTCGACGTCGGCGCGCTCGCGCGCGAGCCACGGCGCCACGTGCTCATCGAGGAATTCCACGACCTGTTCCGGCGAGCGACCCACGAAGCGCGTGGGCTCCGTGACCGCCTGCAAGTCTTCGAGCGGAACGCCGAACGCCGGGTCGGCGGCGAGCCGCTCGAGCATGTCGTTGCGTGGTGCGCCATCCTTGACGGCGCGTGCAGCGTCGATGCTGTGACCGCGAATCAGCTCGTGGGCTTCCTGACGATCACCACCGGCGCGAACGAACCGCACGATGATTTCTTCGGTGGCCATGAACGGGAGCTCGTCGTCGACACGGCGCCGGATCCTAGCCGGATGTACCTCGAGTCCGCGCACCACGTTTTGCATCAATACGAGAATGGCGTCGGTGGCGAGAAATGATTCAGGAATCACCAGACGGCGATTCGCGGAATCGTCCAGCGTGCGCTCGAAGTACTGGACCGCATGGGTCTGATTGGCATTCGGCTCCAGCGAGAGCACGAAGCGCGCAAGTGAGGCGATCCGCTCTGAGCGCATCGGATTTCGCTTGTACGCCATTGCCGACGATCCGATCTGGTTCTTTTCGAACGGCTCTTCGATCTCGCCGAATGCCTGCAGCATCCGGATGTCGCCGGAGAACTTGGACGCGGTCGCGGCGATGCCGGCGACGACGCCCAGCACCTGCGCATCCACCTTCCGCGAGTACGTCTGCCCGCTCACAGGGATCGATGCGGCGAAGCCCATGCGCGTTGTCACCAGGCGGTCGAGCTCACGGACCTTCGCGTGATCGCCGTCGAACAGCGACAGGAAACTCGCCTGCGTTCCCGTCGTGCCCTTCACGCCGCGGAATGGCAACTGGGCGATGCGGTAGTCGAGATCCTCGAGGTCGAGCAAGATATCCTGCATCCACAATGTCGCGCGCTTGCCGACCGTCGTCAGCTGCGCCGGCTGCAGGTGCGTGTAGCCGAGCGCCGGCTCGTCCTTCCACTCCCGCGCGAATCCCCCGAGGGCCTCGAGCGAGTCGATCAGCTTCTCACGCAGCAGCTGCATCCCGCGGCGCATCAGAATCAGCTCGGCGTTGTCGGTGACGAAGCAACTGGTGGCACCGAGGTGGATGAACTTCCTGGCCGCTGGCGCGACATCACCGAACGCATGCACGTGCGCCATCACATCGTGCCGGAACTTTTTCTCGTACACGGCCACGGCCTCGAAGTCGATGTCGTCGAGGTGGGCGCGCATATCATCGAGCGCCGCGTCGGGAATGGCAATGCCGAGACTCTGCTGGGATTCGGCGAGCGCCAGCCAGAGTCGGCGCCAGAGGCCGTAGCGGAGCTGCGGGCCCCAGAGCGTGAGCATGGCGCGCGACGCATAGCGGTCGGCGAGAGGCGAGGCGTACGAGGTGCGGTCGGGTGCGGTCACGTAATCAGCGGAGAGAGAACGACGTCTGGAGGTACTGTCGGTTGCGCTCGAATACCACGTACACAGGACCGCGAGCGCCATACCGGTCGATCGCGGCTGATGCCGCCTCGGCCGAATTCACGCGCGTCTGTCCCACCTGCACGATCACATCACCGTCCTGCAACCCGATCTCGTCGCGAATGCGATCGGATACGCGATAGACCAGCGCGCCGGCGTTCGACGCGACGCCGCGCTCCTGGCGAATCACATCCGTAAGCGACACCAGCTGCAATTCGCGAAGGACGGTGACTTTGGGCGCGCTCACTTCCGGCGCATCCGCGACTGGCAGCGAGAAGCGAAGCTCGTTGCCGCCGCGGCGTACGGTCACCTGCAATCGCTCACCGACACGCAAGTCGAGTAAGCGCGCTTCCCAGTCGAACGGATTCTTGACCGGTCGCGTGCCGGCCGCGATAACCTGATCACCCGCGCGGACGCCGGAACGGTCGGCCGGGGAGCCCGGCACCACACGGGCGACGATTGCGCCGACGGCGGCAGCTTCGCGGGCGCTTTGCACGTCGGGCGTCTGCAAGCGAATACCGACCCACGGCTGTCGCACGGCGCCATGATCGAGCAGGTCTTCCACAATGCGCTTCGTCCGATCGATCGGAATCGCGAAACCGAGGCCCACCGACCCACCGCTCGGCGAATAGATCGAGCTGTTTACGCCGACGACCTCCCCCGAGGCGTTCACCAGCGGTCCGCCGGAATTCCCGGGGTTGATCGCCGCATCGGTCTGGATCATATCCACGTACACACCGCCGCCATCGCCGCGGCCGGCAAGATTACGACCGACGGCGCTCACGACGCCTACCGAGACACTCGGCTCGCTGTTGCCGAGCACGAACCCAAACGGATTGCCGATCGCGATCGACCACTCGCCGACGATCAACGTCGACGAACTGCCAAGCGGCGCCACCGGCAGATTCTTCGCCTTGATGCGCACGACGGCGAGGTCGTTCGTCTCGTCGATGCCTACGACGGTCGCGTCGTACGAGGTGCCGTCACGCATGCCGATCGAAACTTTCGTGGCGCCTGAGATGACATGCGCATTGGTCACAATGATGCCGTCGCTGCGCACGACGAACCCGGAGCCGATGCCGGCGTTGCGACGCTCGCCGGTGCGCCCACCCATGAAATATTCGAAAAAATCGACCGGGACCTTCTGCACGGTTTCGGTCTGCACCGTCACCACAGCTGGCGCGACACGCTCTACGGCGGTCGTGATCGCGGTCCGGCGCGATGCCTCGATGTTCTGTGCGGGCACCGGTCCGACCGGCTTCGCCGGAGCCGGGGGCAGCGTGCGGACCTGCGCACTCGACGTGCTGGGATTGGCCCCTTCGCAGCCGATCAGCGTCAGCGCCACCAGCACGTTGAGCGTGGAACGCTGAACCATTAGCACCAGTCCCGGGTCACGCGGCATCGGTGTAGAGCTCGGCAGGGTAGGTCACTTCGCGCAGCGACAAGCCGTGGGCCGGCGCTGGCGCCGGGGTACCGGAATTGTCGGGTGCAACGAGGAGCCGCGCAATCGTGCCGCGCGGTCGCCGCCCCTGAGCCACTTCAACCATCGTTCCAACGAGAAAACGCACCATGTGATGGAGAAAACGGTTTGCCGTGACTTCGAACACCCAACCGCCGTCGCGCTCGACCCACCGAGCATGCTGAATGATGCAGCGATGGTGGTCATCCGCCGGCGCCGTGTTCGCGACGGCAAACGCACGGAACGTGTGCTCGCCCAACACACTGTCGGCCTCGCCCTGAAGCGCCGCCGGATCGAGCGGGTGACGAACGGCCCACTCGAAACGCCGCCGGAACGGAGAACGGGCCGCCTCGTCCGTCCCGATAAGATAACCGTATCGACGCGCGATGGCGCTCCGCCTGGGATGGAAATCCGGAACCATCCGATGGGCCTCCGCGACCCAGATGTCGTCGGGGAGGATGGCGTTCATGGCACGCCGGAGAGTGGCGGGATTCCAGCGCGCGGGCACCCGGACGCCAACCCCCTGACCGTGCGCGTGAACCCCGGCGTCCGTTCGGCCGGCGCCGATCGCCGGAACGGCGGTCGCGCACAGCCGCGCGAGGGCCACTTCCATGTCGCCTTGCACGGTGCGGACTACGGGCTGACGCTGCCAGCCGGCGAAGCGCCCCCCGTCATACTGCGTTACCAGGAGGATCGGTCGCGGGTCCATGACGTGGGGGAAGCTAGACACCACCCGCGTTCGCTTCAACTGACCCGAGTTCAAAGGCGCTTCACTATTGCGCTGTCGCGTCCGCTGACGTTTCCTCCACTCGCCATGCCTCCTCGCTCACTTGCCTCGCTGGCGTATGCGCTGTCCGCCACGTCCGATCTCGACGGTGCCCTCATTGCGTTGGGGGAGTGCCTCGCCGAGATGGACCGCGGCGCCTGCATCGCGCTGCTCCAATACGACGCCCGACGGGATATGCTCCGCGACCGGCTGTCGCCGGTTGGCGCGCACGTCGTCCGGACGTCGATGGAAACGACCTTCGATCATCTCCCAGAGGCTACTCGCGGCAAAATTCTGGCGGGTGGTCCCTTCGTTGATGTTGTCGACCGGTCGGCCGACTACGCGCGGCTGTGCGGCTTTGCGACTGCACTCGACGGGGGCATTCTGGCGGTCCGCGGGATCAAAGTGGAGGGGTTGCTCGGTGCCGTCCTGGCGGTCTACGAACCGCGCAAGATCTTCGGGACCAGAACCACGGAGCGGCTGGCACCGGCCGTCGCGCTATTCGACCTGGCCTATGTACGGCTCGCCGAGCGGGATGCCCGCGAGGAAGCGGTGCGGACGCTCGAGGATGTTACGCAGCGCGTCCACGGGGAGTACGTCCGGAAGTTGACGGCGCTCGAGACAGAGCTCCGCGAAGTCCGTAGCACGCCGCGAAACGTCACGGCGCGCCATCCCGCCGAGGCCATCGCGATTCAGGCCGATTCCGCGCGATCCGGTGAAGAGGCCCGACGGGCCCTTCGCCGCGCCGAACTCGCGGATCAACAGCTGACGTCCGCCGTCGGGCAGCTCGAGCAGGCACACGTCGAACTGCACCGCCGAAGCGAAGCCCTGCGGCAGCGGACACGCACGCTCTATCTGGTGGACCGCGCGCTCTCGCTCGACGCCGAGACCACCGACGCCCGGAAACTGGTGGACGGACTGCTCGCGTTGGTTGGCGATGACATGCAAGCGCAGCGGTGCTCACTGATGCTGCGAGCTCCCGAGCCGGACTACCTCTACCTCGCCGCCGCACGGGGGATCGCGCCAAACATTGTGGAAGGGATGCGCATCCGGATCGGCGAAGGCGTTGCCGGCCGAGTGGCCGCCGCACGAGAACCGTTGCTGGTACAAGATGTCCGCGAAGCCTCGCAACACCCGCTGCTTCGCGACCAATACTTCACGACCGGAAGCTTCATTAGCTTCCCGCTGGTGTACCACGACGAACTGGTCGGCGTACTCAATCTCACGAATCGCGCGCAGCGCGGCATCTACACCGATGAAGATGTCGAACGCGTCCGACTGCTGGGCCTCGTGATCTCGCTCATTACCTCCCGGAACGCGCTCCCGGAGCGCCTGCTCCAGTCGATCAATGTCCGCTGAGTCGTTGAGCCAGGCGATTCGTCGACTGGCCGCTCATGAATCCCTCGAGGCGGACGTCGTGCGGCGTGCCTTCGGCGTCATCATGCGCGGGGAAGGCACACCGGTGCAGGTCGCTGCGTTGCTCATGGCGCTTCGGGTCAAGGGCGAAACGCCCATCGAGGTGGCAGGGGTGGTCGAGGCGCTCCGCGAAGCGATGATCGTGTTGTCGGCGGATCGTCCCGAGGCATTGGTCGATACGTGCGGAACCGGCGGCGGCTCGCTGACCACGTTCAACATCTCGACGGCGGCCGCGCTGGTGGCCGCCGGCATGGGGGTGCGTGTCGCGAAGCACGGCAATCGTTCGTTCACATCGCGTTCCGGGAGTGCTGACGTGCTCGAGGCACTCGGCGTGGTGATCGATACCACGCCTCCCGCGATGGCCGCCACGCTGGCTGACGCGGGCATCGTGTTCATGTTCGCGCCGCTCATGCATCCCGCACTACGGCACGTTGGCCCCGTGCGCCGCGAACTGGCCGTACCGACGGTCATGAATATTGTCGGCCCGCTCGCCAACCCGGCCCGCGCCGGGCGTCAGGTGGTTGGCGTCGCCGAGCGCGCCCGTCTTGGACTGCTCGCCGATGCCTTGTCGGCCTTGGGCACGGTCCGGGCAATGGTCGTGCATGGTGAGCCAGGGCTGGATGAAGTCTCGCCCCTCGGCCCGACCCATGTGATCGAGGTGCGAGCTGGCCGCACGGCATCGTGGACGATCGACCCCGTCGCGTATGGCATCTCCGGGATTTCGCTGGACGACCTCGCCGGGGGCGATCCCGCGCACAATGCCGCATTGATCGAGGACGTGCTCGGCGGCGGCGGCTCCGTGGGTGCGCGGTCGGCCGTGCTGCTGAACGCCGCGGCTGCGGTCTACGTGAGTGGCGACGAGCGGAGCTATGCCGACGCGGTGGATATGACTCGGCGGGCGATGGCCGAAGGAGTCGGCCTCGCCGCCTTGCAGCGCCTGCGTGCGGCGTCGAACGCCGCGGCCAGCGCCGCGTCGCACGGCGCTCGACGGTAGTCGGCGCGCTCGGTTAGTAGCGGCGCAGGACGCCGACCACGATGCCCTGAATGCGCACATCGTCTTCATGCACGAACAGCGGGGACATCGTTTCGTTCGCCGGCTGGAGACGAATCCGTCCGTCGCGCTCGCGATAGTACCGCTTTACGGTGGCGCCGGACCCGTCGAGCATCGCGATCACCATCTCGCCGTTGTCGGCGGCGTTGCGATCGTTGATGACGACGTAGTCCCCGTCCTTGATCTGCTCCTCGATCATCGAGTCGCCGCGAACTTTCAGGACGTAATGGCTTCCGCTGCGTCGAAGGAAACCATCTGGCACCGACATCGTTTCACCCGTATGCATCGCCTCGATGGGTGCACCGGCCGCGACGGAGCCAAGCAACGGAAGCTCGACCGAGCGCTGAAACAGCTCGGAGGGCAGAATCTCGATGGCGCGACTCTCGTTGTACGAGCGCTTGATGTAGCCCTTGCGCTCGAGATTGGAGAGGTGCTCGTGCACCGTGGCCAGCGAGTTATAGTTGAATCGCGACGCGATCTCTTCGAAACTCGGGGCATAGCCATTCTCTTCGTTGTAGTCGGAGAGAAAGTAGAGAATTTCCCGCTGTCGCTTGGTGAGCGGCATGGTTGCTCCACGAAAGGGGACCTACAGAGTCGACCCCCGAATGCAGGCCGAATCCACCAACCGCCACGCTAACCGAACACAGGCCGAAGTGCAAGCATTTTCTTCACGACCGCTGTGGACCTTCCCGTCCGGGACTCTCGGCGAGCTTACGCGTGCCGCTCACACCCGGGCGAGTGGTGCGCTCGGGGCCTTGCCCGAACTGCGGAGTGCCGCCCGCGACTTGCCGCCGGCGCCGTTGGCGGCCGAGGCGTTCGCGGCCGCCCTGCGCGGTCCGGCCATTCGCGTGATCGCCGAGGTGAAGCGGGCGTCGCCCTCCAAGGGGGCCATCAACCCTGGCATTGATGCGGCCACCCAGGCCGCGCACTACGTCATGGGAGGGGCCGCGGCCATTTCGGTGCTCACGGAGCCGTCCCGCTTCGGCGGAACACTCGATGACCTCTCCGCCGTCGCGTCGCGGGTCACCGTGCCGGCGATTCGGAAAGATTTTCTCGTCCATCCCGTGCAGCTCTGGGAAGCGCGGGTGCGAGGTGCGGCCGCCGCCCTTTTGATCGTACGGGCGCTGTCGCCGTCCGAGCTGCCCATGTTGATGGAGGCCGCTCGCGAATGCGGGCTGGCCACGCTCGTCGAAATCCGCGATGAGGCAGAGCTGGAGCGCGCGCTGGAAGCCGGGGCCACGGTGATCGGGGTAAACAATCGGAACCTCGAAACCCTCATCATTGATCCGGCCACCGCGCCCACGTTGATCCCACGGATTCCCGCGCACTGCGTCGCGGTGGCCGAAAGCGGCATGCAATCCGCGCACGATATCGCGCCGTCGGCGCTGGTCGGTGCCGATGCGGTGCTGGTTGGCAGCGCGATCTCGGCGTCGGCTGATCCGGTGTCGGCGGTGCGCGCGTTGGCGGGGATTCCGCGCTCGCTCACGGCGCGCCGGTGATCACGGTCAAGATCTGCGGGCTCACCCGGACCGGTGATGCGGCGCACGCCGTGGCCTCCGGTGCGTCCTACGTTGGCGCGATCATGGCGGGCGGTCCTCGCCTGCTGACCGTGGATCAGGCGCGTGCGGTGCTGGGCCCACGTCGTCACGATGTGCAGCGAGTCGTCGTCTTCGGCGACCAGCAGCCTGACGAGGTGATCGCCACCGTGCGGGATCTCGATCTGGACATCGCGCAGTTGCACGGCGGGTGCACACCGGCCACGATCGCCGCGATTCGGCGCGCAACCGGGTGCGCGGTCTGGCCGGTGCTTCGCATCGCGGGTACGACGCTGCCCGCCGATGCCGTCACGCTCGGCGCGGCCGCGGAGGCGGTGGTGCTCGATGCGCACGTCGTCGGACAGTTGGGAGGGACCGGTGTTGCATTGGATTGGTTCGGGCTGCGGGATGCCGTCGAGGCGCTACGAATGGCCGTACCGGAGATCCGGGTCATTCTCGCCGGCGGCTTGCGTCCGGCGAACGTGATCGATGCCGTCCGATTACTTTCTCCGGACGTCGTCGACGTATCTTCAGGGGTGGAGTCCGGGACGGGTGTCAAGGATCCGATGCTGGTCGAACAGTTCGTCGCGGCTGTACAATCGGCCGCAGGGATGCAGCGATGACCATGGTGGACACAACGAGCGGCGCCCTGACGCCGACTGATCGTTTCGGCCCGTTCGGCGGACGGTACGTGCCGGAAACGTTGATCCCGGCGCTCGATGCGCTCGAGGCGGCGTTCGATGAAACCCGTCATGATGTGGCGTTTCAGACAGAACTCGATGCGCTGCTCCGCGAGTATGTGGGACGACCGACGGCGCTCTCATTCGCGCCGCGATTGAGCGCGCGGATCGGCGCACCCGTATGGATGAAGCGTGAAGACCTCTGTCATACGGGTGCGCACAAGATCAACAACACGGTCGCGCAGGCGATGCTGGCGCGGCGGATGGGGAAACGTCGCATCATCGCCGAGACGGGTGCTGGCCAGCACGGAGTGGCCACGGCCACGATCTGCGCGCGCTTTGGCCTCGAGTGCGTGGTGTACATGGGTGAAGAGGACATGGAGCGCCAGGCGCTGAACGTGTTCCGGATGCGACTGCTGGGCGCCACGGTGCTCCCGGTGCGCTCGGGCACGCGGACGCTCAAGGACGCGACGACGGAAGCGATTCGCGATTGGGTCGGCTCGGTGAACGACAGTCACTACATCATCGGCTCGGTCGTCGGTCCGGCGCCGTATCCGCGCATGGTGCGCGAGTTTCAGTCGGTCATCGGACGCGAAGCCCGAGCCCAGATGCTTGCGCGCGCGGGCGTCCTCCCGAAGACCGTCGTCGCGTGTGTCGGCGGCGGCTCGAATGCGATGGGCATTTTCGCGGGATTTGTGGCGGATGCCGAGGTGGAACTCGTTGGCGTCGAAGCGGCCGGCGAAGGACTGCACACCGAGCGGCACAGTGCCTCGATCACGCGCGGTACCCCCGGCGTGTTGCACGGGTCGCTCAGCTATTTGTTGCAGGATGCCAACGGCCAGGTGCATCCGGCGCACAGTATCTCGGCGGGCCTCGATTACCCGGGTGTCGGCCCCGAGCACGCGTGGCTGCACGACAGCGGACGGGCGGAGTACGTGTCGATCGACGACACGGAGGCGTTACGCGGTGTCGCCCTGCTCAGTCGCCTCGAAGGTATCATCCCGGCGCTCGAGACGGCGCACGCGGTGGCTTGGATCGAACGGGAGGCCGGGCGCTGGTCGGAGCAGGAGCCGGTGTTGCTGTGCGTTAGCGGTCGCGGTGACAAGGACATCGGCACGATCAACCAGTTTACACTGCCCGAGGTATGACCACGGCCGGGCACGACGTGTCGGCCTCACCGCAGGCGGTGGCGGCCATCGAAGATGCGTTACGCGCCTTCGCGAAAGCGCTTCGTGCCATTCAGCTGTACCTGCCGAACAATCCAACGCGTGCGGCCGCGATCGAGCAGGCGCGCGCGGCATTCCGCACGGTGTGGCAGGTCGCCAATCCGTTCGAGATTCACGTCAGGGAGTCGTCGTTCCTGTGGGCGGAGCGCACGGTCTATCTCGATGCGGAGCGCGGGACCGATGGATTACCGTGGCTGCTTTATCGCGACGGGCTACGGTCGCTCCGCCTGCACAGCGGTTTCGAGTCGACGGATCTTGAGGCACTGCTGGCCATTTTGCATAAGGCGCGCACGGCCTCTCCCGATGACGATGATCTCGTCACGCTCCTGTGGGTCGCCGATCTGGCCACGATCGAGTATCGACACGTCGAGCACGGTATCGTCGGCGATATACCCGCCGAGAGGGGGATGGATCGGCTCGGCGTTGCGGGGGGTGTGGCGCGAGCCGTGGCGGGGGGCGGGGCCGGAGGTGCTCAGAATGTGGCGCGGTTGGCCGCTCCCGCGCCGGAGACGTCGACTTCCGATGAGCACGCGCCCCCGGATGAGCACGCGCCCCCCGGTGCGCGGCCGACTACCGGTGCGCGCGCTACGCTCGGCGAGGGGCCTCTTCCCGGCATGGTCCGTGTGGACGACTTCGACAGCACGCTGTACTTCCTCGATGCGCGTGAGACGACGTATCTACAGGAGGAGCTCACGCGCGAGTACGCCGAGGATCATCGCAAGCTGGCGCTCGCCAGTTTGTTCGACGTGATCGAAGGGCAGTCGTTGGTGGATGCACAGCTTGAAGCGCTGCATATCGTCGATGAGCTCTTGATCGAGTTCCTCACGCTCGGGGATTACGAGCTGGTAGCCATTGCCTTGCGCGAAGCCTCAACCCTGTTGCGACGACTCGTCGCGGACGAGCGCGTCGTGACGGCCCTCCGTGGCCTGTCGGCCCGGTTGAGCGAGCCGGCGGTGATGTCGCAGTTGCTGCAGGCACTTGATGAAAGCACCCACGTGCCAGTGGCCTCCCTGCTCGAGGAGCTGTTTCTGGCGCTTCGACCATCCGCGCTCGAACCGCTCGTCGCGTGGCTCGGTGTCGCAATGGCCTCGCCGGTGCGCGCGTCGATCGAACGCGCCTCGACCCGATTGGCCGGCACGCACACGACGGAGCTCGCGCGGCTGTTGGAACACGAGAACGAGTTCGTCGTGCGCGGTGCCCTTCGCCTGGCGGCGCAGTTAGCGACACCCGCGGCGGTGCCTGGCCTCGCCCGGTTGCTGCGCGGTCACGACGCGAGGTTGCGCGTTGAGGCCCTGAACGCACTGGGCGAGATCGCGTCGCCGGCTGCGTTGCAGGCGGTCGAGCGCGGCATCGACGATAGCGATCGCGACGTGCGGGTGGCGGCGTTTCGCGTGATCGCGACGCGGGCCCACGCCGCGGCGCTTCCGCGGTTGCTCGATGCCGTGCGGCGCAAAGAGTCGCGCGCCGCGGACCTGAGTGAGAAGATGGCGCTGTTCGAAGCGTTCGGTAGCATGTGCGGTGACGCGGGCGTCTCCGAGCTTGACACGCTGCTCAATGCGCGCGGACTGCTGGGGGCACGCGAACCAGCGGAACTGCGGGCATGCGCCGCCCTCGCCCTCGGCATGGTCGCATCGCCCGCTGCGATTGCCGCCTTGCAGCGTGCCGCTGACACGAAGGACGTCGTCGTGCGCAGCGCGGTGGCGCGAGCCATGCGAGGCAACGCATGAGTCATCCGCTCGCGATAACCGGCAGCGATCAGTCGGGTGATCCGCAGGCGCAGCGTACGGCACGCGCGTTCTTGGTGGCGCTGCACGCTGCGATCCGCGCGGTGCGACTGTATCCGATTGAGAACAGTGCCGTGCAGAAGGCGATCGTCGAGCTCGGGCAGGCCGCCGAACGTGTGGAGCTGGCGAACGGGCACTGTCGCTTGCGACGCATCGGCGATTACCTGTTTGTCAACGAAACGCGCTTGCGGCTGATGCTCGACAATTATGCGGCGGTGGCGTACGTGCTCGGCTTACTCCGCGACGCGGGGCTCGGCGGTCTGGCCGTCGTCTCTCCGACGTCGCCGCGTGCCTGGGTCGTGTTGATCGGCTTCCTGCAGTCTCCGCCGCTCGGGTTTCCAGAGGAGGAGCGACGTGAACAACTGTTGGCGCGCGTCGAGCAAGCTGGCGTAACGTGCTTCGAGTTCTACGGGCCCGCCGACGAATCCGAGCAGCTCGAGACGGAACTGGACGGCAAGGAACGGGCCCGCCAGACCTATGTGCGATCGCTTGACGTCACCCGCGAGGTGATGACGTCGGCCCGGCTCGGGCGCAACGCCGGCTTGAAGCGGGTGAAACGTGCGGTGCAGGGCATCGTTGACGCGATCCTCACCGACCCAGCCTCATTGATCGGCTTGACCACGCTTCGCGAATTCGACGACTACACGTTTGTGCACAGCGTGAACGTGAGTATCCTCTCGGTGGCGCTCGGGCGTCGGCTTGGGCTGACCAAGCCCCAGTTGCTGGATCTCGGTCTGGCCGCCTTGTTGCACGACATCGGCAAATCGCGCGTGCCGCTCGAGCTGCTCAATAAGCGTGGCGCGCTGGACGACGGCGAACGGGCGGTGCTGCAGACGCACACGTGGCAGGGCGTGCTGGCGATATTCGCCATGCAGACCGGCGCGGCGCGGCCATGGCGCGCCATGACGACGGCCTACGAGCATCACATGCGCATTGACCTCACGGGCTATCCCACGCCGTATCGGTCTCGGCGCCTGAGCTTGTATAGCAAGATCATCGCGGTGGCTGACGGATTTGATGCGGCCACCACGATACGGGCCTATCAGGATGTGCCATGGACGCCGGCGGACGTACTGCGGGGCATGCGGGACAACCCGCGCCTTGGCCTCGACGCGGTGGTCGTGAAGGCGTTCATCAACCTGACGGGCATTTATCCGGTCGGTACCCTCGTGATCCTCGACTCGTTTGCCCTCGCGATGGTGGTCGCGGCCAACCCTGATCCGACTATTCTGTCACGTCCGCTCGTGCGCATGGTCACGGACGCGCAAGGCAATCGCGTGGAGGATCTCCGCGTGTACGACCTGACATCTTGCGACGCGTCCGGCCACTTTGAGCACACCATTATCCGGACCGAGGACCCTCAACGCTATGGCATCAACATCGGTGATTACTTCGCCTGACGTTTCTGACCCGTCTGCCTCCCGGCTGTCGGCGCGTTTTTCCGCGCTCGCGGCGGAAGGCCGTCGGGCGCTCGTTTGCTATGTCACGGCTGGGCATCCCGATCCCGAGCAGAGCGTGACGCTGCTCCGTGGCATCGCCGCGGCCGGCGCCGACGTGATCGAGATCGGTGTGCCGTTCTCCGATCCGATGGCTGACGGTCCCGTCATTCAGCAGAGCTCGCAGATTGCCCTCGATCATGGCGTGACCCTCGAGCGCGCGTTGCACATCGTTCGCGAGGCCGCGCTCGACGTGCCCGTCGTCCTCTTTAGTTACCTCAATCCGATCATCGCCGGTGGGCCGGACGTGCTCGCCCGCGCGCGCGCGGCCGGTGTCGATGGCGTGCTGGTGACCGATCTTCCAGTCGGGGCCGATCCGGCGCGGGAGGAATGGTTCGGCGCGAGCGGTCTCGACTTCGTGCGTCTGGTCGCTCCTACGACGCCGGCCCCGCGGATGGCGGAGATTGCCCGGCACGGCGGCGGATTCGTGTATCTCATCAGCCGCCTCGGTGTGACCGGAGAACGAGCGTCACTGCCCGACGATCTGCCGGACACGGTAGCACGGCTTCGCGCGTCGACGTCGTTGCCGATCTGTATTGGCTTTGGCATTTCAACACCAGAGCAGGCCAAGGCGGCAGCGCTGTTGGGTGATGGCGTGGTCGTCGGCAGCGCGCTGGTACGCGCCGCCGGCCGTTCCGTGCAGGAGGCCATCGCACTGACGGCCGCGCTGCGAGCGGCAATCGACGAAATCTGACGACGCGCGTGGCTCCTGATTCCCTTCATTCCCCGCCGGCCGTCGAGTTGCCATCATGGGCCATCGTGACGGACAAGCGGCGCGCCCACATCGCGCGCGTCGTGGCGCTGTTGCGCACATGGGCGGAACAGCTGGCGCTCTCCCCGGTCGAGGTGCAGGCCTGGGTGGATGCCGGCGCTTGGCATGATGCGTTGCGTGACGCCGACGAGGCGACGTTGCGCGCCGACACCGGCGATCACACGCGACCATTCGGGATGCTGCACGGCCCGGCGGCGGCAATCCGCCTGACCGCCCTCGGCGAATCGCGTCAGGACGTGCTCGACGCGATCGCATGGCATACCGTCGGCCAATCCAATTGGTCTCGAGTGGGTCGCGCGTTGTATATGGCCGACTTTCTTGAGCCGGGACGTGCGTTCATGCAGGCCGATCGCGCCTTTCTCGCGAGCGGCGTACCGCTGGCCTTCGATCAGGTCTTTCGTCAAGTCGTGCGCATGCGCCTCGAATGGGCCATACGCGAGGGGAAGGGGCTCGCGCCCGAGACGGTGGCGCTCTGGAATCAGGTGCGATGAATTCAACGCCGGGGTGGCCGTCGATGCCGCCGCAGGACGCGCCACGGCGTCAACGGCGTGGATGGATCATCGTTGCCTTGCTGACGATGGTCGTGCTTGGCGCGGTCGCTGCCTGGTGGGGGGGGCGCACCTCGCCCGCGATCGTGGCCGCGACCGGGACGATGGCGGCGGTCGATGATTCGTCAGGCCGTGCGCCGGGCGACAGCCGCGTGCGCGTGCGTGTGCTCAATGCGTCGGGGACGCGTGGCTACGCCCGTCGCGCCACCATCGAACTCCGCGATCGCGGATTCGATGTGGTCGAGTATGATACCGAACGGGGCACGCCCCGCAGTGGCACGTTGATCGTATCGCACACCGGCCATCGGGACTGGGCCGAACGCTTGCAGCGCGCCGTCGGGACCGGCGCGATCGAGGCGCGTCCCGATTCGCTACGCTACGTGGATCTCACCATCTTCGTGGGTCGCGACTGGAAGCCGTCGACCGAGACGCTCCGTCCGTAGCTGACCACAGGCCGCGGCGATATCGAGCCCGCGGCTGCGACGCACCGCCGTTTCCACCCCGCGCGCCCGCAGCGCGCGGGTAAACGAGGCGATGGCCGAGGCCGATGACGGGACGAAGCCCATCGTGCCGCCGGGATGGAGTGGAATCAAATTCACGAAGGCGCGGCACTCGCGAGCCAGCTGCGCCAGCTGCGCCGCGTGCGACGGCTGATCGTTGACGCCGCCCAGCATGACGTACTCGAAGGTCACGCGGCGATCGAACGTCGCGGCCGCAGCGATCACGTCGGCCAGCGGATACTTCGTGTTGACCGGCATCAGCGATTGGCGCAGCTCATCGCTGGGCGCATGGATCGAGATCGCCAAGCGAAACTGCTCAGGGCGTTCGGAGAGCGCTACGATCCCCGGCAGCACACCGACTGTTGAAATCGTGATGTGGCGCGCGCCGATGCCCAAGGCGCGGGGATCGTTGAGCAGGGACAGCGTGGGATCGACCGCCTTCCAGTTCATCATCGGTTCGCCCATGCCCATGAACACAATGTTCGTGGGAATGATCGGCGGCGAGAGCAGGCGAAGCTCCCGAACCTGCCCGGCGATTTCCGACGGTTGTAAGTTCCGCTGGAAGCCCATCGCACCGGTCGCGCAGAACGCGCACTGCAGCGCGCATCCTGCCTGCGACGAGATGCAAAAGGTGATCCGATCGCCGTCCGGGATGGATACGGTCTCGATCAGCTGACCGTCGGCCATCCGGAACAGAAACTTCTCGGTGCCGTCGGTCGAAGTCTGGCGCGTGGCGAGTTCCAGCTGGGGCAGCACGAAGGACTGCGCGAGCGCCTCGCGGAGGCATTTCGGCAATTCCGTGATGTCGTCGAACGACCGGACCGGACGCTGCCACAGCCGCGCAAAAATCTGCGCGGCCCGATACGACGGTTCGCCGCGATCGCCCAGCCACGCCAGGAGTCGTGACAAGGCCGCGTCGGGCGCGAGGTTGAGCAGGTTTTCGGTCGCAGGCGTGTCTGGCATCATTCCTTGAGGATCGAACTGAGCGTGAACTGATAAACGGGTCCGAGCCCCGCGATGCCTTCCTCGCGAGCCACGCCGACCACGTACCTCGCATAGTACACCGCGAGCCCCGAGCGGATACGCGTCACGGTGCCGCCGCCGGCCGATGCGCGCACGATCGCCGCGCGGGCCTCCACGCGATCCAGGCGACCCGAGAGGAACGGTCCTCGCTCGGTTGCGCCCCGATTGACGTTGTTCTGGCTCAGGCCGAGCCGAAGCGCGCGTGTCGCCGAATCGCCGACCAGACGGGCGTCCACCGCCGCCACGAACGCGGGCCGATCATCGACCTCGCGGCTGGGCCGCCACAGGAAGCTGGACACGGCGATCCGCGCGTTCCGCCAGGGCAGATCGTGTACGACCACCCCGAGATCGGCCGCGATGGCCGTGTGCACCTCCTGATCCGCCCGTCCTTCGCGCCAGCGAACCGCCACGCCGGCGGTGACATGTGGCACCAGCGTCTTCGCGGCGGTGGCACTGACCAGCGTGCTGGCGTAGCTGATCTCACCCACGCTCTGTGGATCACTGTCGGTGCGCACCAGGCCGGCCACCGACGTCCGGGCGACCGAGAGCCCGAGGGTCGTACCGGACGCGCGCCGGAACGACGCGGAGAGTAATTGCCCATCGACGCCTTGTTGCGCGCCGGTGGACAACGAGGCCACACCGAGGCGGAGGCGTTCGCCTGGCCGGAGCGCCGATGCGGCCGGATTCCACAGTCCGGCACCGGGCTCCGCCGCCAGTGCGGCAGGCTCCAGCACGGCGCCGAGCGGAAATTCCCAAAGATCGCGCGCGGGGACTGGCTGCGCGGCGAGCCCGCGGGCCCAGCAAAACGCGGCCAACCCGTAGAGGAGCGTACGGCACATAGGGCACACTAACGGCCCGCGCCTTGGCGGGTCAAGCGAATCGCGGCGCGTCGTCGCTACCGAGACTGACGTAAATCGTTTAACTTTCATCGTTTGCGGCCGCTTCTCGGCCCCTGCACGTCACTGATTCGTCCCGTTCGGAGCGCCGCGCGTAATGTCGTCTTTGTCAGAACAGTCCGTGCTCGCCACATCCCTGCGTACCGACACCTGTGGCCTGCTGCGCTCGCAGGATGTGGGGCGCACGGTCCGCCTTGGCGGTTGGGTGCACCGGAGTCGCGATCTGGGCGGTCTCGTCTTCATCGATCTGCGCGATCGCACGGGCCTCGTCCAGTTGGCCTTCGGGCCGGCGTGGAGCGATGCCGAGACGCTGCGGATCGCCGCCGCGGTCGGTGTGGAGTCGGTCGTGTTGTGCGAAGGGGAAGTCGTCGCCCGTGAGCCGGAGCGACAGAATCCCGAGATGCTCACCGGCACGATCGAAGTGCGCGTGACGTCCCTGCGTGTCGTTGGGCCAGCGGTCACGCCGGCGCTGCCGGTGGCCCGCGGACGCGGCGAAAAGATGGCGGCCGAGGAGCTCCGCTTGCGGCACCGCTACCTCGACCTGCGCCGGCCGGAATTGCAGGAGAATTTGGTGTTGCGCCACCGGCTCTTGCAGGTCTCGCGCCGGTTTCTGAGTGATCGGGGATATCTCGAGCTCGAGACGCCCATACTTACGAAGCCCACACCGGAAGGCGCACGCGATTACCTCGTACCAAGCCGCGTGCATCCGGGCGAGTTCTACGCGTTGCCCCAGTCGCCCCAGATCTACAAGCAGCTGTTCATGTGTTGCGGCTTCGATCGCTACTTCCAGATCGCCCGCTGCTTCCGCGACGAAGACCTGCGCGCCGACCGCCAGCCGGAGTTCACGCAGATCGACATTGAAGCGTCGTTCATCGAGCGAGAGGACATTCTCTCCCTCGCCGAGTCGCTGATTGGTGCGCTATGGACTGAAGCCGGACACACGATTCCGGCGCACTTCGATCGCATGAGCTATCGCGATGCCATGGAATTCTATGGCTGCGATCGCCCCGATCTGCGATACGGCCTTCGGCTCGCCGACTACACGGCCGTATTCGCCGGACTCGACTTCGCGGTCACCACGACCGCAATCGCCAGTGGCGCGCGTGTGCGCGGCCTCATCGTGCCGGGCGGTGCCGCCTGGAGCCGTAAGCAGGTCGACGAGTTGGAAGCGCTCGCCAAGAGCGCGGGCGCCGGCGGGTTGCTGCGTGTGCGACATGCCGACGGTGCGTACGATGGCCCGTTGGCCAAGTTCCTCACCGACGACGCGCGCGCAGCCTTGGCGCTCGCCGACGGCGATCTCGCACTGTTCGTGGCCGCTCCCGATCGGGTGTCCAGTCCCGCGCTCGATCGCGTCCGACAGGAGTGTGCGCGTCGCCTTGATCTGGTCGACGACGCGCTGCAGCGGTTTATCGTCGTGATGGACTTTCCGATGTTTGAGGAAGATCCCGCCACCGGTGCGCTCGCGGCCGTGCACCATCCGTTCACCGCGCCGCATCCCGAAGACCTGCAGGCGTTCCCCGACCAGCCGGCGCGTTGGCGTGCACTGGCCTACGATGTCGTCCTCAACGGCACGGAACTCGGTGGTGGCAGCATCCGTATCAGCGATCCCGCCATGCAGTCCCGTATGTTCTCCTTGTTGGGGATCAGTGATGTCGCCGATCAGGAGCGCCGCTTTGGCTTCCTGCTCGAAGGCCTCCGAGCCGGTGCGCCGCCGCATGGCGGCATCGCCTTCGGTTTCGATCGGATCGCGATGTTGCTGTCGGGTGCGCCGTCGCTGCGCGACGTGATTGCGTTCCCGAAAACCACCGCCGCGCGGTCGCTCTTTGAGGGAGCGCCGGTCGCCGTCCCCCAGGAAGATCTCGCGGAATTGCATCTCACCGTCACGGGGACCGACGCGTGAACGGCAACGAGCGCGCCCCCGAGACCGCAACGACACGTGTCTCGGTCGAAGGCGCGGACATGCAAATGCTCGCGGGCGTCGGCGATGGTAACCTGGTTGAGCTTGGACGCGCGACAGGGACCCGCGTGGCACTTCGCGGCGACAGCCTGACGATCACGGGAGATACCGACAACGTCGCGCGCGCCGAGTCCATCGCCACGGCGATGGTCATGCTCGTGCGTGAGGGCAAGACCTTGAGCGCGGATGACGTGCTGCGTCTATCGCTCACCGAACGACCGGCCGACGCGCCCGCCGCGACGAACGGTGCCTTGGTGCTGCCGGGCGCGCGGCGCGGCGTGCAGCCCAAAACACCGGGGCAGGCCGAGTATCTCAAGCAGATTGGCGAGCACGATATCGTTGTGGGTGTCGGACCGGCGGGAACCGGTAAGACCTATCTCGCCGTCGCCGCGGCGGTCGACGCGCTGATGCGAAAGCGCGTGCGGCGCATCGTGCTGGCGCGTCCTGCTGTCGAGGCGGGCGAGAGCTTGGGCTTCCTGCCGGGTGATATGCAGGCCAAGATCGATCCGTATCTGCGCCCGTTGTATGATGCCCTCGATGACTTGATTCCGGTCGAACGTCTCCAAAAGCTCATCGAGACGCGCACGATTGAAGTCGCACCGCTGGCCTTCATGCGCGGACGGACCCTCAGCGATTCGTTCGTCATTCTCGACGAAGCGCAAAATGCGACCGGTCTGCAGATGAAGATGTTTCTCACGCGTCTCGGCGTAAACTCGAAAATCGTGATCACCGGTGACAAGACGCAGGTTGACCTGCCGCGTCGTGAAGACTCCGGACTCATGCAGATCGAGCGGATTCTGCACGGTATCGAAGGCATCTCGTTCCACTACTTCACCGATGCCGACGTGGTCCGCCATCGGTTGGTGCGCGACATCATCCGCGCCTACAATGCTGACGCGGCCGGTGCATGAGTACCATGCGTGAGAATCCGCGCGCGGTGTCGGTCCAGGCCGATGGGGTCCGCGTGCCGGTGGCTGCCGATCGTCTGGTGGAGCTGTCGCGCAGTGTCCTCCGCGCGCTCAAGGTGCCACGCGCCATGATCAGCGTGACGTTTGTCTCGTCGCGCACCAGCGCCGCACTCAATCGCCGTCATCTCGGTCATCGTGGCCCCACCGACGTGATCACGTTTGCGTTGGGCGCCGATCCCGCGGGCACCGTCATCGCCGACATCTACATCTCTCCGGACGTCGCGCGCCTGCAAGCGAAAGAGTTCGGGGTCGGCGTACGCGAAGAGATCGCGCGCCTCGTGGTGCATGGCGTGCTGCACGCCTGCGGCTGGGACCATCCCGAAGGGGACGAACGCACGACGTCGCCGATGTGGCGGCGCCAGGAGCAACTGCTGCACCGCTTCTGGATCACGCCGACCCGTACCGCATGAGTGTAGTTGCGTGGGGGCTGGCGACCGGCGGCGCCGTCGTTGCCGCACTCGCCGCCGTCGCCGATGGTGCGCTGCTCTCCGAGCCGCCACTGTCGTCGATCCCTATCGAGCGTTCCACGCTCGCGCCCCCGGCCCCGGTGGTACCGAGGCCTGTGCCCTCGCGCGAACGGACACACCGCGCCCTGGCGTTTGCGCGCGTGCTGGGCCATCTCGCCGCGGGGGCGGGGATCGCCGTCGCGCTGGACCTTTCCGGTCGCGCCTCGCTATCCACCGTGGCGCTACTCTTCGGCCTTGGGTTGCTAGTCGTGCTCGCCGCCGAGACAACGGCACGCGTCATCGGCGATGCCCTCGGCGAAGCGGCCGAGGAGCGCTTGGCCTGGTTCTCAAATGGAGTGGAGCACGTCTGCGCGCCGGTGGTGCGGCTGGGCAATTGGGTCGAGGCCGCCTTTGCTGAAGTGGTCTCCGACGCCGAGGCGACCATCGAACGCCGCGAGGAAGCTGCGGCTCAGTTCCGTGAAGTGATCACCAGTGAAGCTGACGTGTCGCTCGACGAGCGCGACCTGCTCCTCGGGGTCTTCGAGTTCGGCGAGACCACCGTGGAAGAAGTGATGGTGCCGCGTGTCGATATCGTCGGCATTGAGCAGGAGACGCCGTGGTCGGAGATGCTCGACCGCGTGCGGAGCGCACAGCACTCCCGGGTGCCTGTCTTCGAGGAGACGGTCGACGAGATCGTCGGGATCCTCTACGTGAAGGACCTGTTGCCGTCAGTGTTGGCCGACCACGAGCCGGACGGGGGCTGGCAGACCTTGCTGCGTCCACCGGTGTTCATTCCGCCGTCGAAGCGCATCGCCGATCTCCTGCGCGAGTTCCGCGTGGCCGGTCGGCACATTGCGGTGGTGGCGGACGAGTACGGCGGTACGGCTGGCTTGGTGACGATCGAGGACGTGCTCGAGGAGTTGGTGGGCGAAATCCGCGATGAGTACGACCAGGAGGAACGGCAGGTCGAGAGTGAAGAAGGCGTGCGCTTCTGGGTGTCGGGTCGCCTCACACTCGATGACCTGACGGAGGCACTGGCGCACGACTTCCGGCGCGACGACGTGTCGACCGTCGGCGGACTGGTGCTCGAATTGCTGGGCCGTGTGCCCCGCGCGGGTGAGACACTGGCCGTCGGCCCCTTCAAGGTGATTGTCGAGCGCGTCGTGCGCCGCAAAATCGAGCGGGTCTACCTCGAGCGCGTGCAGCCGCTCGATACGTCGGCGCGCGAGAGCTGATGCCGCTGCTGATCACGCTCCTGTCGGTGGCGATCGTAGCCACGCTCACCCTGTCCGCGACCGCCGTGCGGGCTGTGAGCCGTCTGTGGCTGCGGCATTGGATCGAGCGGCGTCACGGCGGGACGGGCGCGATGGCACGCTACCTCGAGCGTCCGGCCCGACTCCTGCACGCCGCCGCGACGGCGAGCATGCTGACCGTGTTGGCGACCGGTTCCATGATCGCCATGGCCGACGGACTTCGGGCCTGGGAGTTTCTGGTTGACGTGGTGCTGTATCTCACGTTGCTGGTGCTCGTGGGGCAGTTACTGCCGCGCGCGGTCGGTCGGCGCTGGGCACCGCAGCTCGTGCCGGTACTCGTACCACTGTTGCGCGTCGTCGATCTGTTCCTGACGCCGTTTCATGTCGTGGCCGATTTCGCTCGGCGCGTCATCGCGTCGGGCCCATCGTCGTCCACCGACGACGATGGACGTGAAGGGCTGGAGGAACTCCTCCGCGACGGCGCGTTCGACGACATCAGCTCGACTGAGGAGATGGCGATCATCTCGGGCGTGGTGCAGTTCGGCGACAAGGTCGTCAAGGACGTGATGTCGCCGCGCGCCACGATTTTTGCGTTGCCGGACGGTTTGCCGGCGGCGGAGCTGGCGTTGCGGGTGGCGCAGGCCGGCTACAGCCGGGTGCCGATCTATCGCGACACGCCTGATCAGATTATCGGCATGGTGCATGTATTCGACGTGTTCGTGAGGAGTGGCGAGACGTTACCTCCGATTCGTCCAGTTACCGTGACGACCTCCACGAAGTCCGCGAAAGAATTGCTGTTCGAGCTGCTGCGCTCGCGGCGACAGTTAGCGATTGTACAGGATGATGCGACGGTCGTCGGGCTGGTGACGCTCGAGGACCTGCTCGAGGAGTTGGTGGGTGACATCCGCGATGAACACGACGACGAGTGACGATGACTGAAGCGATGGCTCGACTGTTGGAGCAGTTTCGTGCCGGTAAGCCGGCCGCGCTCGCGCGCGCCGTCAGCATTGTGGAGAATCACCGTCCCGGCTTCGAGCAGATTCTCTCCACCGTGCATCCCACGCTCGGTCGCGCGCGTCGCATCGGCATTACCGGACCGCCGGGCGCCGGTAAGAGCACGCTCACCACGCGCTTGGCCCGACGCTATCGCAATGCGGGGTTGCGCGTCGGCATTGTGGCGGTCGATCCCACGTCGCCGTTCACCGGCGGTGCGCTGTTGGGCGATCGCATCCGGATGGAGGAAGTCGCGCTCGACCCTGGTGTGTTCATCCGTTCCATGGCCACGCGCGGATCTCTGGGCGGATTGGCCACGGCCACGCGTGAAGTGTGCGATGTACTCGACGGGTTCGGTATGGACGTGATCCTGCTCGAGACCGTCGGCGTGGGCCAGAGCGAGCTGGATATCTCCAGGGCCGCCGATACCACCCTGGTGGTACTCGTACCGGAGTCGGGCGACTCCATCCAGACGCTGAAGGCCGGCGTGATGGAAATCGCCGACGTGTTCGCCGTGAACAAGGCGGATCGCCCCGGCGCGGATCGGCTGCGCAACGACATCGAACTCATGCTCGGCCTGCGGGCCGGTGCGACCATGCAGAACGTTCCGGCGCACCATGGCGTAGATCTTCGGAACCTGCCGGACCGTGACGCCCTTCGGGACGCGATGAATCCGGCGCGCGCCGCTCGTGCCGCCGCGCTGGCCGATCAGCCCGAGCAGTGGACCCCACCCGTACTGCGCGTGATCGCCGCCCAGAATGAAGGCGTCGATGAGGTCGTCGACGCCCTCGATCGCCACGTGCGCTATCTTGAGACCAGTGGCGAGCTTCGCTCGCGGCGACGGGCTCGACTGCGTGAGCGGGTGATGGAAGTGGTCGAACAGCAGCTCCGTCGGCGCTTGTGGCAGGATCAGGACACCCTCGCCTGGGTGGATGAACGACTCGATGCGCTCGAGGCCGGCACGCAGGTTCCGTTTGCGGTTGCCGATGCCCTCCGGGCCCGCAGTGCAGCACTTCTCACCGGCGCCGAGTACGCGCCGCTTCAGGATGGATGAGCGCATGACGACCATTCAGGATCTCGAGGATGTAGTCCGCCAGCAGCAGGAAGAGCTCGACGGATTGCGCCGTGAAGTTGGCCAGTGGCGAGAGCAGTACGACACGGGTCGCAAACGCGACATCGCCTTCGCCAACTCGGCGAACGAAGTGCCGCCGCTGTACACCGCGCTCGATCTCGAAGACACCGCTGGCTCCGCGTTCGAGCTGCCGGGACAGTGGCCGTTCACCCGCGGCATTCACCCCACCGGGTACCGCGGCAAGCTCTGGACCATGCGCCAGTTCGCCGGGTTCGGAACGGCCCGCGAGACGAACCAGCGCTACAAGTTCCTGTTGTCGCAGGGGCAGACCGGCCTGTCGGTCGCCTTCGACTTTCCCACGCTGATGGGCTACGACGCCGATCATTCACGTTCGGAAGGCGAAGTCGGCAAGTGCGGCGTATCGATCTCGTCGATGGCCGACATGGAAATGCTCTTCGAGGGCATCCCCCTCGACAAGGTGTCCACGTCGATGACGATCAACGGGCCGGCGATCATTCTGCTGTGCTTCTATATCGCCGCGGCGGAAAAGCAGGGTGTCAGTGCCGACAAGCTTCAGGGCACGGTGCAGAACGACATCCTGAAGGAGTACATGGCGCAGCATGCCTGGTGCTTCCCGATCGAGCCGGCGCTCCGGCTGATCGTCGATGGGTTCGAGTGGTGCGCGAAGCACACGCCGAACTGGAATACGATTTCGATTTCCGGGTACCACATCCGTGAGGCGGGTGCCACCGCCGCGCAGGAACTCGCGTTCACCCTCGCCGACGGTTTCACGTATGTCGAGCGCGGTGTCGCGCGTGGCCTTGATGTCGATGAGTTTGCCCCGCGCCTCTCGTTCTTCTGGGACATCCACAACGATTTCTTCGAGGAGATCGCGAAGTTGCGCGCCGCGCGTCGTATCTGGGCGCGCCACCTCAAAGAGCGGTTCGGCGCGAAGAATCCGCGCTCGTGGATGATGCGTTTCCATTCGCAGACGGCCGGTGTCACGTTGACCGCGCAGCAGCCGACCAACAACGTCGTGCGCGTGGCCTATCAGGCGCTGGCTGCCGTGCTTGGCGGTACGCAGTCACTGCACACCAACTCGATGGACGAGACGCTCTCGTTGCCGACGGAAGAGGCGGTGCAGGTGGCGCTGCGTACGCAGCAGATTCTGGCGTACGAAACGGGCGTGCCGAACGTGATGGATCCGCTGGGCGGCTCCTACTACGTGGAAGCGCTCACCGACCAGATGGAGCAGGAAGCCGAAGCGCTGTTCGCGCAGATCGACGAATTCGGCGGGGTCGTGAAGGGGCTCGAAGAAGGCTGGTTCCAGAAGAAGATCGCCGAGAGTGCGTCGCGTCAGCAGTGGGAGATCGAGCAGCGCCGCAAGCTCGTCGTTGGCGTCAATGAGTTCGTCACCGACGAGCCCGAGCTCACGATTCCGATTCTGCGCATCGGCGAGTATGCCGAGACGGAACAGCGCGAGCGCTTGGCGGCCCTGCGCGCATCGCGGGACAACGTGCTTGTCACCGAGCGGCTTGATGCCCTCCGGAACGCCGCACGGGGCACCGAAAACGTGGTGCCCCGCATTTTGGACTGCGCGCGCGCGTACTGCACGCTGTATGAAATCCGCGCCGCGCTAGAAGACGTATTTGGCGCGTACCGCGAGCCGGTGTTCTTCTAAGTCGGCCCTACTCGCTGAGCAGGCGTTCCATGTCGGCAAGGTCGCGGAGAAACGCCCCGGCCTGCTGACCGCTCATGTGCGCCGGATCGAAGACTCTCGAGCCGGAGTGCTTGAGCAGGACCGTCTGCCGGGCGGCGGTGACGGCGTCGTTCCAGTCGATGATCTTCATCGACCATTCGGCGAAATCGCGCGTGCTGATTTCCTCGACACTCAGCAGTTGGCAGTTCGAGTGTCGGGGATCGTTCGCGATGTGATGATAGAGCCCGTTCACTGCGAGCCGTTCGCCCTCGAGCGCCTGCAGGAACTGGCCACCGCCAAAGCAAAGAATGCCGGTGATGGCCCGGTCGCGATTGATGTCGGCCGCCTTGTCCATGATCGACATGAAATCGCGGTAGCGCAGGTCCTCGCGCGCATCGCTGGCATAGATCAAACGGATGGTGTGCACGGCAATCCCACTGGCGTTCGAGGTCGGTCCTTCCCGTCGGCGATCCCGGCTGCGGGACGGCTGGCGACTTGTGTGGGACCGTTGGGGTATCTAGCGTGTCGGGATGAAGACGACTAGCCCTTGGTGGGCGACACACTTTGACGCGCAGTACCTCCACGAGTACGAGCCCCTGTTCAATCTCGTGCAGGATCGCCGTGAGGTTTCGCGTCTCCTCGACGTACTCGAGTTGCCCTCGGGCGCTCGTATCCTCGATTGCCCGTGCGGTCAGGGCCGCCATGCGCACCTCCTGGCCGAGGCGGGGTTCGACGTCGACGGCCTCGACTACTCCAAGCCGTTGCTCGAGGTCGCCAAGCGCCGCGGCACCGGAAAGACCCTGCGCTACACGCAGGGCGACATGCGGAAGCTGCCGACCAAGTGGTCCGGGCGTTTCGATGCCGTGGTCAACCTGTTCACGTCGTTCGGGTTCTTTGACGATCCGTACGACGACCGGAAGGTGCTTGCCCAGTTCGCGCGCGTCCTCAAGCCGGGCGGGGTGCTCATCTGGCACGGCGGCAGTCGCGACGGGGTTATGGCGCGCTTTCTCGCCCGTGACTGGTGGAGCACGGAGGACGGGACCGTGTTTGGTCAGGAGCGTCGCTTCGACCCGCTGTCCGGCTTTCTGGAGATCACGTCCACGTGGCGCGGACCGAAGGGGGAGGGCGAGCGGACGCATCGCATCCGGCTCTATACCGCCTCCGAGCTCGCGGCGCGCATGCAAGAGGTCGGTCTGGTCGTCGAACAAGCGTTCGATGCCTGGACGGAACGCCCCCTCACGCGCAAATCCAGCGAAATGCTGCTGGTGGCGCGTAAGGACGGGTGAGTAGCTTGAAGGGCTGCCGCGCGGAATCCTCGTGTCGGCGGCGCCCGACCCCGGGTCCTTTCCCGTTTGCCCTCCGATGACTCGACCGATTCGCGTGCTCGTGGCCAAGCCTGGCCTCGACGGCCATGATCGCGGCGCCAAGGTGGTGGCTGCCGCGCTCCGTGACGCCGGCATGGAAGTGATCTATACTGGTTTGCACCAGACGCCCGAAATGATCGCCTCGGCGGCCATTCAGGAAGATGTGGATGTGGTCGGCCTCTCGATTCTGAGCGGCGCCCACATGACCCTCTTCCCTCGTGTCCGCGATCTCCTCGTCGAGGCTGGTCGCGACGACATCCTGCTCACCGGCGGCGGCATCATCCCGAAGGAAGACATGGATGCCCTCAAGCAGCGCGGTGTGGCCCGTCTGTTCGGTCCGGGCACCAGCACGCAGGACCTCGTGGACTACATCCGCGACTGGTTTGCGTCGCGTCAGCAGCAGGACGCGTGAGCGGTCGGCTTCGCCAGCTCGCTGACGACGTTCGCGCGCTGGAAGCCCGCCTCCGGCTCGGGGGCGGACCGGATAAAATCGAGAAGCAGCACAAGCAGGGAAAGCTGACCGCCCGCGAACGGGTCGAGCGCCTCGCCGATCCGGGAACGCCGTTCCTCGAGATCGGCTTGCTGGTCGCTTACGACCGCTACGAGGGGCAGGCCCCCGGTGCGGGCGTGATCACCGGCATCGCGATCGTCGACGGACGTGAGGTGGTCGTCGTCGCCAACGACGCCACCGTGAAAGCGGGCTCGTGGTGGCCGGAAACGATCACGAAGATTCTGCGCGCCCAGGAAGTCGCGATGCGCTGCCGCATTCCGATCATCTACCTGGTCGACTCGGCGGGCGTGAACCTGCCGTATCAGGGTGGCGTGTTCCCCGGCCAGTTCGGCGCCGCGCGCATTTTTTATTACAACTCGATCATGCGTCGGTATCTGCGGATTCCGCAGTTCTCCGCCGTCATGGGACAGTGTGTCGCCGGCGGTGCGTATCTCCCCGCGTTGAGCGACGTAATCCTGATGGTGAAGGGTACGTCGTTCATGGGATTGGGCGGTCCCAATCTCGTGAAGGGCGCGACCGGACAAACGGTCGACGGCGAGACGCTGGGCGGTGCGGTCACGCACACGGAAATCTCCGGCGTCGCGCACTATGCGCTCGACGACGACGCACAGTGCCTCGATAAGTTGCGCGAGCTCGTGGCGCGGTTGCCGAAGCCGCTGCGCAGCGTGCCGGCGACGTATCGGCCGCCGGCCGTCCCGCCCTCGGCGCTGTACGGCGTGCTGCCGGCGGACCATCGCATGTCTTACGACATGCATGCCGTGCTGAAGGCGGTACTCGATGACGGTGCCCTCGACGAATTCCAGCCGAATCTCGCCAAGGAGATGATCTGCGGAGACGCACGCATCGAAGGCATTCCGGTGGGCATCGTGGCCAACCAGCGAGGCCTCATCAAGGGGCGCGCCGGTGAGCGTCCGCGGTTCGGCGGCATCATCTACGCCGAGAGCGCGGAAAAGGTGGCGTACTTCATCGAGCGATGCGATCGGCAGGGCTTGCCCATCCTCTTCGTGCAGGACGTCTCGGGGTTCATGGTCGGCCCCGACGCCGAGCACGAAGGCATCATCCGCGCCGGTGCGCGGTTTGTCGAAGCGATGGCGTGTGCCCGTGTGCCGAAGATCGTGCTGACGGTCAACCACGCGAGCGGGGCCGGGTATTACGCCATGGCCGGGCAGGGCTTCGACCCCGATTTCATCTTCAGCTGGCCAACCGGCCGCATGGCGGTGATGGAGGGCGAGGCGGCGGTGGGTGCCGTGCATGGTCCCGCGCTCGATGCGGCGAAGAAGGCGGGGGTCGATCCGTCGCCCGAAGTGCTCGAGTCGGCCGCGCAGATGCGTGCGGACTACGAAACGCAGCTTGATGCCCGCTACGCCGCGGCGCGCGGCTTTGTTGATACGATCTGCTATCCCGAAGACACCCGCACGATGCTGGCGCTTGCGCTCCGTGCGGCGGCCCAGAACACTGGGCCGCATCTCGGTGCCTTCGTTCTGCCCCCCATGCCGACCTACGGCGCGCCGGTTCCCGGCACGGAGTACTGATGTCCGATTCATCGCGCGTCGTGCGCGTCGCCAGCGGTCAGGGCTTCTGGGGCGACTGGCTGGAAGCGCCGCGTCGTCAGGTGGAAGGTGGTCAGGTGGACTACCTGATGCTCGATTACCTCGCTGAAGTCACGATGTCGATTCTGCAGAAGCAGAAAGAGCGTGATCCCCGCATGGGTTATGCGCGCGACTTCATCGGTGCGATGGAAAGTGTGTTCACGGCCGTTGCGGAACGCGGCGTCAAGGTGATCGCCAACGCCGGCGGTGTGAACCCCGTGGCCTGTGCCGAGGCGCTGCTCGACGCGGCCGCGAAGCACGGCGTGCGCGGCAAGATCCGCATTGGCGTGGTGACGGGTGATGACATTCTCGCGCGCCTCGACGATCTCATGGCGGCTGGGCATGAACTCAAGAACATGGACACCGGTGAACCGCTGTCGACGATTCGCGATCGCGTGATGTCGGCGAACGCCTACATCGGGTCCGATCCGATCGTCGAAGCATTGGCACTCGGCGCCAACGTCGTCGTGATCGGCCGCAGCACCGATACCGCGCTCACGATGGCGCCGCTCCGTCATGAGTTCGGCTGGGCCGCCGACGATTGGAACAAGATGGCCTCTGGCATCATCGCCGGTCACATTCTCGAGTGCGGTGCGCAGTCTTCGGGCGGCAACTGCATGCACGAGTGGCGTACGATTCCCGACATGGCGAATGTCGGCTATCCCATTGCCGAGGCATCCGAAGACGGGACGTTCGTGATCACCAAGCACGCCGGGACGGGCGGCCGCGTGAGCGTGCCGAGCGTTTCTGAGCAACTGGTGTACGAAATGGGCGATCCGCACGCCTACATCACGCCCGATGTGGTTGCCGACTTCACGAGCATCCAGCTCGCGCCCGATGGCGAAAACCGCGTGCGCGTGCACGGCATCACCGGTGGTCCGCCGACGCCGTTTCTCAAGGTGTCGATCGCGTATCGCGCGGGCTACAAGGCCGTCGGTTCTCTCGTGTACTCGTGGCCCGATGCCATGGAGAAGGCGCAGATGGCGGATCGCATTCTCCGCGAGCGTCTCGATAACCTCGGCCTCAAGTTCGACCAGGTACTCACGGAGTTCGTCGGCGCCACTTCCACGCACGGTGCGTTGGCCGGCGACGGACATGATGCACCGGAAGTGATGTTCCGCATCGGCGTGCGCGGGGAGAACCGCGCCGATGTCGAGCGCTTCACGCGCGAGATCGTGCCGCTGGTGTTGAACGGTCCGCCAAGCGTGACCGGTTTCGCCGGTGGACGCCCCAAGGTTGAAGAGATTGTGGCCTATTGGCCTGCGCTGCTCGACAAGCGAGCCGTGTCCACCGCCGTCACCATCATGGAGTAACGGCCATGCACATTCGCTTGCTCGACATCGCACACGCCCGTAGCGGCGACAAGGGTGACACGGCCAACGTTGGCTTGATCGCCCTCAAGCCGGAGTGGTATCCGACGCTGGTGCAGTACGTCACGCGCGATCGCGTGGCGCAGCACTTTGCGGGGCAGATCAACGGCGGCGTGGATCGCTTTGAGCTACCCAATCTCCATGCCCTCAACTTTCTACTGCACGGGGCGCTGGATGGCGGCGGTACGCTGTCACTGAAAACCGATGCCCAGGGCAAGGTGTACTCCACGGCCCTCCTTCGGATGGTGATCGACGTGCCGGACGCCGAGGCGTCGGCGGCAGGGCTCCCGGCGTTCGCATGATTGCCCTGCGATTGGCCCTGATCGGGGCCGGGGTCATGGCGTTTATCTTTGCCTTGCGCACCGGCACCGAGTGGGTCCGCTGGGTGGGAATTGCTTGTCTGGCTGGGGCGCTGCTGATTCGGCTGGTGGAACGCCTCAGGGCCCGACGGTAGCAGCGGGAGGTCCCGCCGCCCTGTTTCAGGTCGGAGATCGCGCGGTCGCCACCGTGGTTAGGTTTACGGAATGTCTCGTACCCCCGTTCCTGAACTCCTCGCCCCGGCCGGCACGCTCGACGCCGTCCGCGCTGCGGTCGCCAATGGCGCCAATGCGGTCTATCTGGGCGCGTCGATGTACAACGCCCGTGACGAGGGAGCCCAGCTCTCGCTGGATGAGCTCGCGCAGGCGTGCGCCATCGCCCATGCCCGCGGCGCCCGTGTGTACCTCACGTTCAATGTGCTGATCAAGCCCGAGGAGCTTGGCGAGGCGCTTGCCTATCTCGGCGAGTGCGTCGACCGCGGGATTGATGCGGCCATTGTGCAGGATCTCGGCGTGGTGCGCCTCATCCAGCGGGTGTATCCGCAGCTTGAGGTCCACGGCTCTACACAGATGACGGTACATGATGCCGCGGGCGCGCGCGTCATGCAGCGCCTCGGCGTGGAGCGCGTGGTTCTGGCGCGTGAGAACACGCTCGAAGACATCCGGACCATCCGCGAGGCGGCACCGGAGCTTGGCCTCGAGACGTTCGTGCATGGTGCGCTGTGCATTTCGTACTCCGGCCAGTGCTTCATGTCCGGTATGATCAGCGAACGATCGGCGAATCGCGGATCGTGCGCGCAATCATGCCGGAAAGATTACACGCTGACCGACGAGGCAACCGGTGCTACGCTCGACAGCGGCTATCTGATTTCGGCGAAGGATCTCGCGGCACACGATCATCTTGAGCAGCTTGCCGAGCTCGGTATCGGCTGCCTCAAGGTCGAAGGGCGCAAGAAGAAGCCGGAGTATGTTGCCACGGTCACGAAGGCCTATCGTGGGTGGCTCGACGCACTCGCGCGCGGTGAACGCGGGCTCGCGCCCTCGATCGAGGACGTCGAACCGCTCGTCCAGATCTTCAGTCGTGGCAATACCGGCGGTATGTACGGCGGTCGTCAGGGGCGGGAGTACATCACGCGCACACAGCCGGACAATCGCGGGTTGCCGATCGGAAAAGTGGTCGGCCATGAGGGCACGGATCTCATCATCGAAACCACGCATGCCGTGGCGGTCGGGGATGGGCTTGGCTTCGAATCACCGGAGCCCACGTCCTCGGCGACGATGGGTGGTACCGTCCAGAGCGTCCGTCACGTCTGGACGCGCAACGGCACCCATCGACAGGTCGTGAATGTCCGGTTGAGCACCGCGCGGTCGCGGGTGCCCGACGGGTGGCGCGTTGTCCGCACGAGTGATGCGACGTTGCTGCGTCAGGCGCAGGAATCGTTCGCGAACGTGGCCGTTCCCGAGCGCGTCGGCGCGCGGCGCATCGACGTGCGCGTGTTCGGACACAGCGGCGGGCCGCTGAAGACGATCTGGAACGCTGGCGAGATGGAGGTCACCGTGCGCGGTGAAGTCCCGCTGAGTGTGGCCAGCAAGCGGTCGCTCGATGTCCCGCAGCTGCGTGAGCAACTCGGACGCCTCGGTGGCACGACCTTCAAGCTGGGAACGGTCGACGTGGCCGGCCTCGCCGACGGCCTGTTCCTGCCGGTGAGCGAACTGAATCGCATTCGCCAGGACGCCGTCGCGCAGCTCGAAGAGCAGCTCGGCTGGGCGCTCCAGAGCGACGTTGCGGTGCGCGAAACGCGTATCAACGAGGTGGTCGACACGATCGCGTCGTCGGTGCCGACAGCGGTCACAGACGCGTCGTTCGCGCTGCGCGCGATCGTCTGTGATGTCGACACCGCGCGCGAAGCGGCAGCGGGCGGCGCTACGGACATCGTGCTCGATCCGTTCCTGCGTCATCCCACGCCACCGCTGGCGCGCGTGAATGCGCTGCGCGAGGAGCTCGCCGCGGCGGGCGTCACCCTGCGGCTGCGTACACCGACGATCGTGCGGCCCGAGGAGCGCAAGCGCCTCGACAAGTGGCTCGCGCTCGACCTGCCGCTCCTGACCGGCCATCTGGGCTTGCTGGCCGAGTTCGGTGGGGCAGGGCGCGACGTGATCGCGGACTATGCGACGAACGTCTTCAATCAGCACACCGCCGAGTTGCTCTTCGAACTCGGCGCGTCGCGGCTGGTCGCGTCGATCGAACTGACCACCGAAGAACTCGGCCAGCTGACCGATCCCTGGCGGGGACGCAATTTCGATGTGCTGGTATACGGTCGTACCGAGGGCATGACGATCGAGCATTGCGTGCTGTCGGCCGCGTTCGATCGCGAGCCCACGACGTGTCGTGACCTTTGCGTGCAGAAGCATACGAACGTGTCGCTGACCGATCCCGCCGGATATACCTTCGCCGTGGCGACCGACTCGGCGTGCCGCAATCGACTGCTGCACTCTCGTCCGATCGACGGCTCCGAATATCTCCCCGACCTGTGGGCGCAAGGTATTCGCGGCTATCAGATGGTCTTTAACGTTCCCGGTGACCCCGTGCAATTGATCGTGCGTGCTTATCGCGACATGCTCGACTCGCTTGCCGGCAACGTCTTGCCCGAGCTGACGGTGACACGCCGGCTGCTGGACGGCGCCTTTACGCGCGGGCACTTCGCGAGGGCGGTCTGACACGACGCGGCTGTTCCGAACGTGCTGGCGGACGTGACGCAGTGCGCGTGATGCGGGCCGTCGGGTAGCTGTGCACCGCGTAGTGCCGTACGGCATCCTCATGCCAAACCCGGCCGCCTGGCCGTAGGCGACGCCACTGGATTGCGTTGTGGAGAGAGCGTGCGCACTGTTTCGGTGACGCGCCCATGCGAGTCGTTTGATACCGTGCGGCATGATCACCGTACGTCCACTATCC
>CANHJV010000018.1 GCA_947461225.1 Gemmatimonadota bacterium
ACGGACCTCTTCCTCTTCACGAACTACTCCGGCCTCGATCCGATCGTCAACGGCAACAGCGCCGCGGTCGGTGGCTCGTCGGGTGTCGGTATCGATTACGGCAACTTCCCGATGCCGCGCGGTCTGGCCTTCGGCATCAAGATGGGGTACTAAACCATGAAATCCTTCCGCAAGATTCTGCTGGTCGGCGCGATGGCGCTCACCTCAGCCAGCTGCAACGAGTTCCTCGACGTCAACAACAACCCCAACGGCCCGCAGACGGTCTCGGCGAACCTGTATCTCGCGCCGATGCTGCACTGGGTGGTCACGTCGCCGCAGTACGACGGGCGGTTCGTCGCACGGTACACGCAGCAGCTCACGCTGCCCGGCACGGCCCTCAGCACCTGGGACCGCATGGGCTACGACCCGTCCAGCGACAACGGCGCGCAGCAGTGGCGCGACGTGTACTGGTCGCTGGGCCAGAACCTCGTCGACATGACCAACCTGGCCGAAGCCGAGGAGCGCTGGGACCTGCTCGGTGTGGCCAAGCTGCTCAAGGCGTGGGGCTGGCAGGTCACCACCGACCTCCACGGTGAGATCATCGTCAAGGAAGCGATCGACCAGTCGAAGTTCAGCTTCGGCTACGATTCGCAGGAATACGCGTACCAGGAAATCCTGAAGCTGCTCAACGAAGCGATCACGAACCTGCAGCGCACCGATGGCGCCGTCGACCAGGCCTATCTGGCCCGTACCGACAAGATCTACAACGGCGACCGCACCAAGTGGCTCAAGCTGGCGTATGGCATGAAGGCGCTCTGCCTGAACCATTTCTCCCGCAAGGCGTCGTACAAGCCGGCCGATGTGATCGCCGCCGTCAACCTGTCGTTCACCAGCGGCGCCGACGACGCACTGCTCAAGTATCCGGGCACCCAGAACGACGACATCAATTTCTGGGGACGGACGCGGGCCAATTTCAACGCGTATCGCCAGACGCAGTTTGTCGTTGGCCTGATGAACGGCACGCAGTTCAACGGGGCCGTCGATCCGCGCATGAGCCGGATGCTGTCACCGTCACCCGACGGCCTGTACCGTGGCCTCGACGTGAACGTGGTCGGCTTCGGGGCGCTCACCGCGGCCCAGCAGCCGAACAACGTGTACGGCTACGCCGGCACCGGCGGGCTCGCGCTCCCCGGCCGCTACATCTTCGATGACAAGGCGAAGCTGCCCATCATGACGTACTCGCAGCTGCAGTTCATCAAGGCTGAGGCGGCGTACAAGTTGGGCGATATGGCCACGGCATTGGCCGCCTACACGGCCGGCGTGTCGTCGCACATCGACTTCGTGAACGCCCGCAATCTCGACAACGGACAAGCGCCCACGCAGATCTCGCCGGCCGAGAAGGCGGCGTTTCTGGCAAACACGGCCATCATCCCGACCTCGCCGGCTGGGCTCTCCCTCACCCGCATCATGTCGCAGAAGTACCTCGCGCAGTGGGGATGGGGACACAACGAGATCTGGATGGACATGCGCCGCTACAACTACACGGATATCGATCCGGCCAGCGGCATGCAGGTGTTCCCCGGCTTCACACCGCCGACCAACCTGTATCCCGACAACGGCGGTAAGATCGCCCACCGCATCCGTCCGCGCTTCAATTCGGAGTACGTGTGGAACCGTCCGGGTCTCGAGGCCATTGGCGGTCTCGCGCTCGACTACCACACGAAGCCCCTCTGGATCACTCAACCGTAATCAGCGATGAACACATTCAGATCGATCGCGATGCTGCTGTGCGCCGTCGCGCTCACCGCGTGTGAGAAGAACGGCGTGCAGGACATCACCGGCTCGCTCCCTGGGTCGCGCATCAAGTTCTTCAACTTCGGCGTCAACGCGCCGGCGGTGAATTTCTACGCCAACGACAGCAAGATCACGGCGATCACCTCGGCCACCGGCGTGGAAGCGGTGACCGGCGTGTCGTCCGGAGGCGTGGGATCGGGCGGCTTCTACTCGGCGGTCCAGCCTGGCGCCTACACCTTCGCGGGGAAGATTTCGGCCGACATCGACAAGAACCTCGTGGTCTCGCGCGCCACCGCGACGCTGGCCGACGGCAAAGCGTACTCGTTCTACATCAGCGGCATCTACGACGCCACGGCCAAGACGGCTGAGGCGTTCGTGATCGAAGACGCGTTCGTCGACACGCTCGACTACACGGTGGCCTACGTGCGGTTCGTGAACGCGATCTCCAACGCCAGCCCGATGCAGCTGTTCGCGAGGAACACGACCACCGGCGTGGAACTGCCGGTCGGTGGCGCGGTGGCCTACAAGTCGGGTGGTGCCTTCATCGCGCTGCCGAACGCGGTGTACGACCTCAGCACGCGCTACGTCGGTTCGACGACCAACGTGATCACCCGCACGGCGGTCTCGTTCTCGGCCGGCAAGGTCTACACGATCGGTGCGCGCGGCGATATCACGGTCGTATCCACCACGTTGGCAACGCGCCCGCAGCTCGACAACACCGCCAACCGGTAACGCCGGCGCACGTGTTGCCCCATGCAGGTCAAAAGGCCCCCGGTATGCACCGGGGGCCTTTTGTTGTCCGCACACCGCACCGCGCACCACGCCGCGCGCGCCATTACGGAATCGGCTTCGGTGCTCCGCCCGAGCGTAGGAAGTCCATCGCCATGTTCGTCATCGCGCGCACACCCACGGCCAACGCGCGGTCGTCACCCTGAAAGAGCGGCGAGTGATTGCTGGCCACCGTCTTCGGATCGAGATTGGGCGGCGTGACGCTGAGGTTGAAGAAGAAGCCCGGCGCGAGTTCGGAGAAGCGCGAGAAATCCTCACCGGCCATCGTGACTTCCCCTTCCATGGCACCGGCCGCGCCCGCCACGCGCTTGAGCGTGGGATAGAACTTGGCCACCATCGCATCGCTGTTCACCGAGCTCGGATAGCCGATATCCACGATCACGTCGGCCGTGGCTCCGTGCGCCTCGGCGATGTTCGTGGCGATGCGCTTCATGCGCTCGTGAATCGTCTTCCGTGCGTCGGCGTCGAACGCGCGGATCGTGCCGATCATCCACACCGAATCGGGGATGATGTTCTCGCGCAGTCCGCCGTGGATCGCGCCCACGGTCACCACCGCTGGCGCCTTCGACAGATCGAGCTGACGCGACACAATCGTTTGCAGCGCCGTCACGATCTCGGCGCTCACCACGATCGGATCGACCGTATTCGACGGCATCGCGCCGTGCCCCTGCCGTCCGTGCACCACGATGCGCCAGCCGTCGGCGCTGGCCGAGATCGCACCGGCGCGGTAACGCATGGCGCCGAGCGGTCCGGGACCCACATGCAGACCGAACACGCCATCCACGCCCTTCATCACGCCGGCATCGATCATCGGCTGTGCGCCACCGCGCGGCGGCACTTCTTCCGCGGGCTGAAAGAGGAACTTTACCGTCCCCGGGAGCCGATCCTTGAGGCCGGCCAGCACTTCGGCGGTACCCATCAGCATCGCCGTGTGCATGTCATGACCGCAGGCGTGCATCACGCCCGTTTCCTGACCGTTGTACACCGTGCGCACGGTGGACTTGAACGGCACGTCCACCAGTTCGGTCACCGGCAGCGCGTCCATGTCGGCACGCAGCGCCACCGTGGGCCCGGGCTTGCCGCCCTTGAGAATCCCCACCACCCCGGGAATGCCACCCACGTTCTCCTGCACCTCCATGCCCAGCGACTTCAGATGCGCGGCCACCAGCGCCGCCGTGCGCTTCTCGGCGTAGCCCAACTCGGGATGTTGGTGAATGTCGTGACGCCACGCGGTGACCTTGTCGGCGATCGCGGCGGTGCGACGATCGATGTCAGCGGCCAGCGCCGGATCGGCGGTGACCTGTTGCGCGCGCAGAGAGGGCGCGACGCTCAGCGATGCCGAGAGCAGCAGGGCGGCGAACACACGGGGAGAACGCATGGCAGGACTCGGGGCAAAAACGCGTGAGGCGTGAAGGGCGAATTGTGAAAAAGATGGGGCACGCCTCGCGTTTTCGCTGCCCCCGTTTATCCGGAATGCATGGCCGGCAGGTCGCAGATTCGAGGCAAGACGACGTCTCGACGCCACGCCGACACCGGTTACATTCGAAATGTCGGTGTCGCGCGACGGTGGTGCGCGCGGGGAGCCGCGACGATCACCGCGCCGGGGGAGGACCGCATGCAACACCCGCCTGAACAGTCGGTGACATCCGTCCCAGGCCGCCTGTCGCGCGCCGCCGGTTACGCGGCCAGTGCGACCGCGATGCTCCTGCTCGTGGTCGTGGTCGGGACACTCGCCCTCGGGCCGGTCCACGGCGTGAAGAACGCGGCAGCGTGCGAGCGCGCCTACGCCGAGGCAAAAACCCGCACCGACTCCATCTCGGTGGAACTCCTGTCGTTCCCGGATCCCGCCGGGCGCCGCGTGACGCGCCGGTGCGGCGAACTGCATCCCGCCAACGTGCAGGCGCCTGGTCACTGACGGACCCGGCGCCCGATGCACCGGCGGACTGGAGTGTCCTAACGCGACAGCAAACGCTTCAGCAATTCCGGCATGGCGTGCAGTTGATCGATATGGTCCGGCGCCGTCGTTCCCGCGAATCCCCGCACGCGGAAGCGCCCCTGCCGGACCTCGCTGAGCTGCTGCATGCCGCGCGGCCCCCATTGCAGCACCGGCGCGCGGCGAAGCCCCAGCGCGCTGATCGTCCAGTCGGCCGTCTCGGTCGTACTGGCATACGTGCCGGGAAAAATCTCGGAATGTGCGATCAGCATGCGCTTCTCACCGCGCGCCGCCGCGCGCGCAAAGTTCGTCAGCGACAGGAGATTCATCGTATCGAGCATGCCACCGGCCGCGAGCACCTGCCCCTCCGGCACGTACGACGTGTGCATGCCGTCCAGCAGCAGCACCGCATCCACCCGCGCTAGGTGGCGCGGCTCTCGCAGGATCGCCCGCACCGCGCCGTGACCGGCTGAGAAGCCCACCAGCGTCACCCGGCCAATGCGCGACGGGCGGCCGGTCATCGCCACGACCTCGCGCCTCACGGTGGCCAGCAGCGTGTCGAAGACGGCCGGATCAGCAAAGCTGCGGTCGTAGATGCCCGATCCGGCGCCGAGGTTGAGCACCACGGCCACCGTGCGTGAACCGAGCGCCGCGACCGCCTGCTGCGGCAGCCACGACGCACCGTGAAAGTGCATCACCACATCGAAGGCGTCGCGCGACCGGACGCGATCGGGCACCCATAGCGCGACCGGCTGGTCCGCCGGCCCGGGGAATGCGCGCGCCGTGCCGCCGAGCGCGCGTGGCGCGAGCCGTTCGTGGGCGCGGGTGGTCTCCAGCATCGGCGAGGGATTCTGCGCCGCCGGCGACGCCGCCGCCGGCGGTGCCACGAGAGGGCCTTGGGCTGGTAGCGTCGCCCAGGGCCCCGTGAGCGCCACCGCGGTAGCGATACGTGCGACCATGACGCGCGCGACCATCTCGAAGCAAGGCATGCAGTCTCCGTGGGAGCGTCGTAGGCGCATCAGTGAACGCGGGCGGCGTGGCGTGCAATCTACCGGTGGGTGGCGCGGTGTCAGGCTCCCGTCAGGCTCCCGTCAGGCTTGCTGAAAGCACGCGTCGACTCCAACGTTATGCTTGGGCTCCCTTCCCGCCGCCGGCGAGGCCATGCAGCGGTGCTTACCGAGATATCGCAGAGCGCAGGGACGCGCGATGCACCCGCAACCCCGACTACGCATGTTCAGTTTTCGCCGTGCTGGTATGACCCTTGGCTCGCTCACGGCACTCGCCGTGAGTGCCACCTCGCTGCGAGCGCAGGAGATCGGCGAGCGTCTCACGTGGCACGCCTCCCTCAATGCCGGCTACGGGCGCTCCTCCGACCTCCCGACGCTCGGTATCCCGACCACGGGCACCTCAGACTACCGCCTGTTTACGCTGCAGACACGCGTGAAGCTCTCCGAGAAGGACGAGTTCGTGGCGCAGATCCTGAACCGGAAGTTCGGCGCGAGCCCGCTCGCCAGCGCCATCGGTGACCTGACCGCGCAGTGGGCCTACTACAACCATCGCTTCGTCATCGGCGATGCCACCGCGAACGTGAAGGCGGGACGCACGCCGCTCCCGCGTGGCTTACTCAACGAGGTCCGCTATATCGGCGCGGTCCTGCCGTTCTTTCGCCCATCGATGGAGGTCTACAGCGACGCCTTCGACGCGCTCGATGGGGCGGTCGTCAGTATCCGGAAGCCACTCGGCGATTTCTCACTCGAGGCCCACGGATTCTTTGGTGGCAGCGATTGGCGCTCGGTGGTGACCACCAGCACCGGCCAGGATGTGCGCATCCAGCGCATGGAGAATTACTACGGCTCCCAGGTCTACCTTGACGTGCCCTTTGCCAACATCCGGCTGGGCGCCCATGCCGCCCGGATGGAAGTGCGAACGCCCACGACCAAGGGCATGATGACGAACACGTTCCTGAGCGCGCAGTCGCAGTTTTCCCGCTTCACGCTGCGCGCCGAACAATCCAACATCAATGGGTTCGCGCCATCGCGCGACAATCACCACAAGTACGTGCAGGCCGTGGCGCAAGTCACCGACCGCTTGCAGCTGGCGGGAGAGCACACCATCTCGCGCAGTCGTTTGTTTTTCACGACACCAGGGCTGCGGGCGGTACTTCCCGCCGCGACCAGCACGGGGAGCGCCGCCATCTTCGAAGTGGCGCCGGGCACGCAGGTCAAGTTCGAGCATCACTGGCGGAGCGGCTACGTGTTCGACAGTAACGTGACGACCGTGCGCTCGCAGATCCCGCCCGTGGTGGTGCTCGCGCCGCCGCGCAGCACGCGCTATTGGATTGCCAGCATCGCCACCACGTTTTGAGTACTCACGCCATGACTCGCGCTCTCTCCCGCGTTGTGCTGTGTGCCGGCCTCGGTGCGGTGCTGTTCGCCCCGCGTGTTTCGGCCGCTCAGGGGTTCAAGGTGGTCGTGAACGCCGATGTCGATCTCGTCGACATTGGCCAAGCATCGCTGTCCAATCTCTTCTTGAAAAAAGACCGCAAGTTCTCCACGGGCGTTGAAGCGGCGCCGGTGGACTTGTCGTCCGGCGACCCTGCCCGCGGCGCGTTCTCGAAGGCGGTACACGGCCGTCCCACCACAGCCGTGGTGAAGTACTGGGTGCAGCAGGTGTTCTCGGGGAAAGAAACGCCGCCGGTCAGTAAGGACACCGACGATGCGGTGGTGGCCTACGTGAAAAGCACCCGCGGTGGCATCGGCTACGTGAGCGAAAGCGCCGCCACCCCCGGCGTGAAAGTGCTCAAACTCAAGTAGGTCATGGCAACAGTCCTCGTGAACCAGGTTCGGTCGCGCTGATGCGCGCCTTCATGCAAGGGATCGGCTTCCGGATCTGGTTTCCGCTGGCCATCGTCCTCACGGTCTCGCTCTCGGCGCTCGGTGTCTACTATCCCCAGCGTCAGGAACTGTTGTTTCGGGCAACCACCGAGCAGCGAAACAAGGAGCTGGCCCGCATCACGGCGCTCAGCATCGAACTGGCCATCGAGCGGGAAGACTATACCTCGTTGGCGAAAACCATTGAGGTCACGACCTCGGCGAACGACTTCGAATACGTCGCGTTCGTGCAGCAGGATGAAGATGGGGTGAGTGTCTTCGCGGTGAACCCCAGCACGATCGATTCCACCGAAGTGTTGCGGCGTACTCGTCCTGATTTGATGTACGAACAACGCGCGGTGAATTCCGAAGCACTGAAGGGCTATATCGTCGTGGCGGCCTCGCGCACGCGCCTCGACGCACAGATTGCGAAGCTCAATTTGCCCTTGTATCAGGCGCTGTTTCTGCTCGTGGTCGTGGCCCTGAGCGTACTGGCCTACATCGTCCGATCGGTGTCGCAGCCGGTGCGAAACCTCACGGTGGTGGCGAATGCCTTGCGCGACGAACGGTACGACGTCCCGATTGTCAACACGTGGCATGCCACCGAAATCGACCAGCTCACGCAGGCCTTTGGGCAGCTGCGTGATTCGTTGCAAGATCTGAAAGCACGCAACGCCGAGTACAGCGATGGATTGCGGCGCGCGCAGTTGGTCGCCGACGAAGCGAACCAGACGAAGAGTGCGTTTCTGGCCAACATGAGCCACGAGATCCGCACGCCGATGAACGCGGTGATCGGGCTCGCGTACCTCGCGCTCAAGACCGACCTCACGGCCAAGCAGCGCGACTACGTCGCCAAGATCCATACGGCCGGCAATTCGCTGCTTGGCATCATCAACGACATCCTCGATTTCAGCAAAATCGAAGCCGGCAAGCTCGATATCGAGTCCGTCGACTTCAATCTTGAAGACGTCATGCGTGGCGTCACGACCGTCACCATTCAGAAGGCGTACGACAAGGGCCTCGAGTTCCTCGTCGACATTCCGAACACGGTGCCAGTCGACCTGATCGGCGATCCGCTGCGCCTCAGTCAGGTGCTCACGAACGTCATCAACAACGCCGTCAAGTTCACCGAGCGCGGCGAAATTCATCTCAAAGCCGCGCTGGTCGAACGCGTCGGCGAGGAAGCCGTGGTGCGCTTCGCGGTGCGCGACACCGGCCCCGGCATGACGCGCGAACAGTGCGCCAAGCTGTTCCAGCCGTTCACCCAGGCCGACATGTCCACCACGCGCAAGCACGGCGGCACCGGACTGGGGCTGACCATTAGCAAGACGCTGGTGGAGATGATGGGCGGGGAAATCGGGCTCGAAAGCGAGCCCGGCGTCGGCACCACGTTCTTCTTTACGGTACGGATCGGGATCGGCAACGCGGCCGACCGCCGCACGATGGTGCCCGAGGCGATGCACCGACTGCGCACGCTGGTGGTTGACGACAATTCAGTGGCGCGCGAGATCCTCACCGAGTCGCTCAGCGATCTGGTCGCCGTGGTGGACGCCGTCAGCTCTGGCGCGGAGGCCCTTGCGGCGATCCGTCAGCACAACGCCGACGCCACCGCGCCGTACGATGTGGTGTTCATGGACTGGCGTATGCCCGGACTGGACGGTTTGCAGACCGCGCGGCTGTTGCGCGCCGAGACCGACCTCATGTCACAGCCGGCGGTAGTCATGGTGACCGCCTTCAACGGCGAGGAAGTGAAAGAAGCCGCGGGTGCGCTCAACCTCGACGGCTTCATGGTGAAGCCGGTCAGCAAATCGATGGTGATCGACACGCTGGTCACGCTCTTCGCGAGTGCCTCGGAAACCGGCGCCCGGCGCACGGAGCCGTCGTACGACAGCGACATCGACCGGTGTGCCGGTGTCCGCGTCCTGCTCACGGAGGACAACGAGATCAACCAGCAGATCGCCATCGAGCTGCTGGAAGGGGCGGGGGCGCACGTCACGGTCGCGAACAACGGCCGCGAGGCCGTGAACTGCCTGACCGCGAACCCCACGGCGTACGACGTGGTGTTCATGGATCTGCAGATGCCCATCATGGACGGGCATCAAGCCACGATTACGATTCGCGACGATGCGCGCTTCGCGGCGTTGCCCATCATCGCCATGACCGCCCACGCGTCGCACGACGAGCGCGATCGCTGCCTCGCCGAAGGGATGAACGACCACATCTCCAAGCCGATCTCGCCCACGATTCTCTTCGAGACGTTGGAGAAGTACTACGCGCCTTCAAGAGCCGCGGCGGTTCGGGCGGCCCGCGCCGCGTCTGCAGCGGCGGCGGCCCCAGCCGGCGCCGTCGAGAGCGCACCGGTGATGCCTCCCGTGGTCACCGAAGAGCTGCCGCGGATCGAGGGGCTGCAGGTGGACGAGGGACTGGCCCGCGTGGCCGGCAACACCAAACTGTACCTGAAATTGCTCCGGCAGTTCGTGGCGCAGGAGGCCGACGCCGGTGCGCGGATCGGCGCCTGCTTGAGCAGCGGCGACCGGAGCACCGCGGAACGGCTCGCGCACACCGTCAAAGGCGTGGCCGGGTCGCTCGGCGCCGGCGCGGTGCAGGCCGCCGGCGGGGTGTTGGAAAAGGCCATCGGCGACGGCGTGGACGCGGAGGGCTGTTCACCGCTGTGCGACGCGCTGGCGCACGAACTCACCACCTTGATCGCGCGACTGGGACCGGCTTACGCGGCGGCACCCGTCGCCGTCGCCGTGGCGGCCGCGCCCCCCTTCGATCCGGTCACGGGACGGCCCATCGTGGAGCGTATGCTGGAGCGCCTCGCGAACTTCGATGCCGATGCGGCCGACGATCTCGACACCCATCGCGACGTGTTCCGCGCGCTACTTGGCGACGACGGCTTTGCGACGTTCGAGGGTCACGTGCAGGGCTATGCGCTCGGCGACGCGCATGACGCCCTGGCTCAGGCGATGCGCGCGTTCGCCTGAGTCGCTCGGAGCCACGGGGTACGCGATCGCACCGCCGCGGCGCCGCCCCCGTCGGTGCTGCGCTGGAAGCGCGACACGAGGCTATCGAGCGACGCCGCCTGCGCGCGCAGTTCTTCGGCGGCCGCCGCGGATTCCTCGGCTGACGCCGCGACCTGCTGCGTAATCCCCTCCACATTCTGCACGGCCGACGTGGCGGCGTTGGCAATGTCACGCTGCGTGGCGCTCGATTCGGCCACGGTGGTGAAGGCCCGACTGATGTCGTCCATGCGCGCATCCAGCGCGCGCAGCGCGGTGACCATGCGCTCCGTGAGTTGCACGCCTTCGTTGGTCTGCGTGGACGCCGATTCGATCAGGGTCGTGGATTCACGCGCCGCCGCCGCCGAGCGCAACGCCAAGGCACGGACCTCGTCTGCCACCACGGCAAAACCGCGGCCGGACTCTCCAGCGCGGGCGGCTTCAACGGCGGCGTTGAGCGCGAGCAGATTCGTCTGAAACGCGATCTCCTCGATGGAATGCACGATCTTCGCGGTGGACGCCCCGCTTTCGGCGATCCGGCTCATGGCCTGCGCCAGCGCGTTGACCGTCTTCACGCTCTCGCTCGCCGCACTTCGGCTTTGCGCAACCAACACCACCGCATCGGCCGCGGTACGCGCGTTCGCCTGGCTCGACGCGTTCACGTCGCGCAGCCGCAGCCCGATGTCTTCGACCGACGTCCCCTGGCGGTTGGCACCATCGGAGAGCACCGTCGAGGCGGAGGCAATTTCAGCCGATGCGGCCGTAAGTTCGGTGGCCGATGACGCGACCTCACCGAGTGCTTCGTCGAGGTTGGCAATGGCCCGATTGATCGCCGTCTCGAGATCCCCCAGATCATTGGCGTAGCGCCCCGACATACGCACCGACACGTCGCGCGCAGCCACCGCGGCCAGCACTTCCTCGGCTTCGCGAATCGGCTCGGCGATCGACTGCACGATCGCACGCACGCCTGTGGCGAGCTCACCGAAGACCCCGGGCAGCTCACGCGCATCACGGCGGACCGTGAGAATGCCGGAGCGCGCGAGGTCGATGTCCCGGCCGATTTCGAGCGTAGCCTCCTGCAGGCGCCCCGTCGCCGTCTGCAGCGCCTGCAGCGCCAGATTGGTGCTGTCGGCCATCTCGTTGACGTCACGAATCACGGCACCCACTTCGTCCTGTCGCGCGTACGTGACCACCGTGGCCGGCGTGACGGTCGTCAACACGAGACGCCCGGCGGCCAAGGCGTCAAGCGCGCCCTGCAACTGTCCGAGACGGGATTTCAGGTCTCCCACCGTCGTGGAGACGAGTGACAACGCACGGGTGACCTGCCCCGCCATACGCCGCCCAAGTAGGACCGCGAGCACGAACGCGAGCACACTGATCCCGATCGCCACCTGTGATGCGAGCGTGGCCGTATCCTCGAAGCGGGCAAACTCCTCCGCGGCCACGCGCTGTTGCAGGTTGACCAGCTCATCCAGCGTTCCCGTGACCGGCTCGATCGCGGGATACAGGGCGTTGATCACGAGGGAGTCGAGGGTGAGTCGGTTACCCGTGGCGTACGCCTGCCCCAACGCGTCGAGGATCGGCTCCGCACGCGCCATGCGAGCATCGGCGGAGTCGGCGAGCGTCGTTTCGTCCGGCGTGAGGTACGTGGCGCGATAGGCACGCCACTGGGTGCGGATCGTGTCGCGTGCCGCACGCAGCATCGACGCCGCCTGGTCTCCCGAGAGCACCCCGTCCCGCCGCTTGTGGACAGCATCCACGACGGCAACGGAATAGGCATCGTTGATCGTCTTGAGCTGGCCCAGCGGTACGACACGATCCTGATAGATCGTGCGTGTGCGCGCGGTCAACTCGCGCTGGAACCCTGTGAGGGTGAGGGTAACGCCCAGCGAGAGGGCGGCGACAACGAGAAACGCGCCCGAGAGCCGGACGCCGAGTGAGGCGCGAGACCAACGCATGCGGGGAGGTGCAGAGGTTCTGGCAAGTAGCGGGCCGCTTCGTCGCGATGGAGATCCGCTCACGGACAACGACGATTGACAGGCCCTCAAGGTTGCATCACCGCGGCCGCCCCAGCCCACTACATTCCGCGCGCGTTATTGACGCAACAGCCGACGTTGCGCGTCGTGACGCGGGCCGGCCCTACGACTCCCGGACCCCACGCTCTGCGTACCGCTGCGCCACCGCGATCGCCACGTACAGCTGCCGCTCCGCGAAGGGCTTCGGCAGAAAGTGGAGCACGCGCCGAGACGCCAGCGCCGCCACCACGGGATCGTCGAGGTACCCCGACATGACCACGATCGGTAAGGGGACCTCCCACTCGCGGGCCGCGGCGATGACGTCGGCACCGCTTCCGCGTGGCATCCGCAGGTCCGTCACGAGCACGTCGAGCGCGGTCCCCGTCGTCATGGCCTCCCGCAGGTACGTCACCGCGGCCTCGCCGTTGTCGAGGGCATGCACGGTCGCGCCGGCCGCCGTCAGGAAGCGCGTGAGCAGCGTAGACAGTTGTGGGTCGTCTTCCACCACCAGCACGGCCAGCCCGGCCAGCCATGCCGAGGTGTCCTCCGGTATCTCGACCACCGGCGCCCGCGCCGCCAGCGGCCGTGCGCGGACGGCGGCGGTCGCAGGCGGCAGGTGGGGAATGGCAGGCGGTGCGCTGACGACGGTGGCACTGTCGGTGGCAGCGCTTTTGGTCGAGGCAAGCGCCGGCGGCGCGATGCGCGGGAGCTCCAGCGTGAACGTGGCGCCGCCGCCGAGGGAATCACCCACCTCCAGCGTGCCGCCGTGCTTCCGGGCGATCACGAATGCCGACGCCAATCCCAAGCCGGTGCCGCCGGTCGTTCCCTTCGTGGTATAGAAGGGTTCGAAGATCTGCTCCCGCAGGTGAACGGGTACCCCCGGCCCCCCATCGACGACGCGGAAAATGACCCGCCCGTCCACCCCCTGCACGGTCAGGGCGACGGATCCGCCGGGCGGCGTGACATCGCGCGCGTTCAGCGCCAGGTTCATGAGGAGCCGCTCGAGCTGCGCCTTGTCCGTCATGGCGTACACCGGTGCCGACGGCAACGAGATGCGCAATGTCACCGCCGGGGCCAGCAGCTGTGACATGTCTGGCGCCAACCGGCGCACCAGCACCACCACGTCCGTCGCCTCCAGCGGCAATCCGTGCGGCGACGCGAAATCAAGGACTTCCCGCGTAATGGTGGACGCGCGTGTTACGGCGCCCACCAGTTTTCCCATTTCGGCGTGCTGGGCCGAGCCGGGGACGATCCCCTTGGCAACCAGATCGGCGTAGCCGCGGACCACCGTGAGCTGGTTGTTGAAGTCGTGGGCGATGCTCCCCGCCATCCGTCCCATCGCTTCGAGACGCTGGGCACTGGCCAGCTGCGCCGACAGCGCCTCGCGCGCAGTGAGGGACTCCTCGAGCTCCCGGTTCGCCGTGAGGAGACGCGCGGTCTGGCTCGACAACGAGGCCATGCCTTCCGCCAGCGTATCGCGGTACTCCTTCATGTACACCGCGAAGAACGTGACCGACAGCAGGACCCCGTTCAGCTGGGACGCCCGGCTCGGACCGACCACCCAGATGGGATCAACGAGCATCCCGTACGCGAAGGCGGCCAGGAAGCCGGCCACCCACCACTTGATCATCCGGGGCGACTCCACGAGGAACAGCGCACCGATGACACCCATGCAGAACACGAACGCGCCCGGCGAATTCCGCAAGCCGCTCCACCGTCCGAACGCCACCAGTACAAGCAGCGTAAAGCCCGCCGAGAGCCGTCCCGACAGCCGCAGGCGCCCCGCACTCGATACGAGCAGGATGACCCCGAGCACCAGCGACGTGGCAGCAACCCCCACGAACCGCCCGCGTACCGCTTCGCGCGTGAGGTCCTCGGTGACGGCGACCACGATCGTCTGCACCAGAAACGAGAAGGCCGTGGCGGCCTGCACAGACACGATGGCCCGTTGCGCGCGCCGCTCGAACGGGTCCGCGGGCTTCTGGAGACCGAGGAGCGCCACGATTCGCGCGCCCAAGGAGGGTGGCCGGTCAATCGGACGCGGATCGATGATGACAGGCATTTCACAAATCTCGTGGTGGGTAAGCGTGGAGGGAAGCGGTACCCGTCGTGCATGTCGCCGCTGATGACGAAGAAATGGACGCGCCGTATCGATAGCTTTCAGCGCATGATGCGGGACACCACATCCACCCTCGACGTTGGCCGACGCGATTTTCTCAAGCGACTGGCCGTGACCGCCCCAATGGCCTGGGCCGCGGCCGGCTGCGTCGCACCACGTCAGGGCGCATCGCCGGTGCACGGCAACGAACGCGTCGCCGACGAACGCACCGCCGATCTGGTGATCATCGGCGGTGGTCTCGGCGGATGCGCCGCGGCACTGGCGGCCGCACGGCGCGGCCTCCGCGTGATCATGACCGAGGAGACCGACTGGATCGGCGGCCAGCTCACGCAGCAAGCGGTGCCGCCCGACGAGAACGCGTGGATCGAAACGATCGGCGGCACGCGCAGCTACCTGGCGCTACGGACCGCCATGCGCGACTACTATCGCACGCAGACGCCGCTCATCGCGCGCGCCACGTCCAACCCTCGACTCAATCCCGGCAACTGCTGGGTATCGCGCGTCGGGTGCGAGCCGCGTGTCGCGCTCGCCGTGCTGGAAGGCATGCTCGCGCCGTATGTGGCCACGGGACAATTGCGCATCCTTCACCAGCACACGGCAGTCGCGGCCGACGTGGATGGGGACCGCGTGCGGGCGGTGCGTGTACGGCGACACGACAGCGGCCGCGACATCGTGCTGCGCGCGCCGTACTTCGCCGACGCCACCGAACTGGGCGACCTGCTACCGCTCACGCGGACGGAGTATGTCACGGGCGCGGAATCCATCGCGCAGACCGGTGAACCGCACGCCAAGCCCACAGCCGAACCGGACAACATACAGGCGTTCACGATGTGTTTCGCCCTCGAGCATCGCGGCGGCGAACACCATGTGATCGATCGGCCGAGTGACTACGCGTACTGGCGCGATCTGGCGATCCCCGCCGCCGACGGCGTGACGTATCGATTGCTCAGCTTCGACGAACCGGCGAATCAGCGCATTGGCTTCGATCCCGAGCGACGGACCGGATACTGGTCGTATCGTCGCGTGATCGACCGCGATCTGTTCGTACCGTCACCAGCCGACGAGGCACGGTACCGACATGACGTGAGCATCGTGAACTGGGGGCAGAACGACTACTCGTTCGGATCACTGATCGACGTCAGTACCGCCACCGCACAGCAGCACATCGCGCGGGCGAAAGCGCAGAGCTTGTCTCTGCTCTACTGGCTGCAGACCGAAGCACCGCGCCCTGATGGCGGCGCCGGCTGGCCGGGCCTTCGCCTCCGCCCCGATGTCATGGGCACTGACGACGGCTTCGCGAAGTATCCGTATATCCGTGAAAGCCGTCGCATCGCCGCCGAGTTCACGGTGCGCGAGCAGCACGTGACGGCCGACGCACGACCCAACGAGACGCACGCGGCCGACTTCCCCGATAGCGTGGGCATCGGCCACTACAGCATGGACCTGCACCGCACGACCCGTGGTGACTACGGGCGCTACGGCGCCACCCTGCCCTTTCAGATTCCGTTGGGGGCGCTGTTGCCGCAACGCATGGAGAACCTGCTGCCGGCGTGCAAGAACCTCGGCGTGACGCACCTCACGAACGGTTGCTACCGTCTGCATCCGATCGAGTGGAACATCGGCGAGAGCGTGGGGAATCTGGTGGCGTTCTGTGTGACGAAGCACTGCTCGCCACGCGCGGTGCGCCAGCAGGCACCGCTGTTGCAGGACTTCCAGCGTGAGCTGGAACGCGACGGCGTGCCGCTGCACTGGCCACGCGAGCTGCCGAAGTAACGGCCGCGGTAGCGGTCAAGGTAGCGGCTCCAGCGCGCGTCGCGGTGTGGGGTTGGACACGGCGAAAAAGACCGCGACCGCTCTCCGTTAGACGATCGCGGCCACAGCCTCGATCAGACGTGTCCGCAACACGTTCGCGGACACACTCAGCTCCCGCTGACGCCGCTGGTATTCGTCGCGCCCGGCTGCGGTTTCTACGCGTACCGGGGCAAATCCGCGCGCCGCGAGATCGTACGGTCCGGCCTGCATGTCCAGCACGCGCAGCTCCACCGCGAGGGCAAAGCAGTGCCACAGGAGATCGCTACCGATCCATGGCATGGCCGTGTACGCCCAGCGGTACAGGTCCATGTTGGCGTGGATGCAGCCCGGCTGCACGGTGTCATCACGGGTGGCCCACGCGAGCGGTACGCGGTTCATCGGCTTAGCCGCCGGTGCGAAGAACCGGAACGCGTCAAAGTGGCTGCACGCCACCGGACGACTCTCGACAAACGCATCCACCTCCGCCTGCGGTAGCCGGAGCGGCGCGATCTCCGCGTGGCGCACGTCGTGGCCACCGTAGACCATGGCCCACTCATGAATGCCGTAGCATCCGAAATTCGCCGGTCGATCCCGGGTGGCGCGCAGCACATGCAACACGCGGGAGAGCGTATCACGCTCCGCGGGAGCGAGGGCGCTGGCGTTGCGACGGATGACGCCGTTGGCGGCCTCATACACCGGCGAGGGAAATCGCTCGCGGGCCGCCGGGCTGTCTTCGAGCGACTCGTCGGGACTGGGGTGCCAGGCTTCCAGCCTCCCACCGGAGTAGTGGTAGTACTGAAACAGAAAGTCGTACACCGGATGCACTTCCCCCCGGGAACGCCGCTCACGAAAGGGACGTGTCCACTGCTGCACGCGCTCGAGGTGCGCCACGGCGCGCGCCTGCCACTCGCCAGCCGTCAACACCGCGGGCAATACCGGCGCCGCAGCCAGCGCGGTGGTGGGCACGTCCGTATCGAGCATGACGTACGCTACCACCGCGCGCGGCCGGTGTCATCCGCTCGGCTGCGACGCGCCGCCTTTCCCGCTATCGTTATCCGCTATGAGAATCGCACACGTTCTGTATCTCGCATCGGCGGCGGCCGGCCTGTTGCTCGCAAGCCCGCTACACGCGCAAGACGCGCGCACCGTCGTCCTCCGGTTCCGGAAGGCTGGCGACACGGTGGCCATTCGTAACGCGCAAATCACCATCGATCACACCATCGACGCCGGCGTCACCGATTCCCTCGGCATGGTGCGCATTCCCGACCTCGAGGACGGCGGGCATATCGTCGAGGCGGTGGCGCGCGGCTACCAGGCGTTCTTCGACAAATTCACGAGTGGCCCGGGCATCGCGATGCCGATCGACCTCGAGATTCTCGCGGTCGTGGCGGCACCGAAGCCCAAGGGCGAGATGACCACGCTCACCCTCGCGGGCTTCGAGGCGCGTCGCGCCAAGGCGCAGGGCAAGTTCTTCACCCTCGCGCAGCTCAAGGCCGCCGACGGACGTCCGCTCGCCAATTTGCTCAAGGTGAACGCCGGCGCGCTCATCGGCACGGGGCCGAACGGCGAGTCGTTCCTCGCCGCGCGCGGTAATGCGACCTGCTACGCGGCGGTGATTCGCGACGGCCTGCGCGTGTATCCCTTCGAGAAGGCCGCGCCGTCAGACCTCGACAAAATCTTCACCGACGATCTCGCCGCCGTGGAGCTGTACGCCACCACGCCCGCTGAGCTGAAGGACGCGGGCAGCTGCGGTGCGCTGGTGCTCTGGCGCCGGTAGCTCACCCACACCGGACCAAACACCAAGGGCGCCCCTCGCGAGAAGGGCGCCCTTGGTCGTTCACGCGATATGAAGCGCGTGCTGCGGGATCGGCTTACTTCGACGCCGTCGCGAGACGCCGGATCTCTCCGACCATCGTCTTCACCCGCGCGCCATCCTTCGCGCCGGCGACGTCCTTGTCTACCTGCAGCGCGAGCGCGTTGAGCGCCGTGGCGCGTGCCAGGCCGGACTTCATTTCCGCCGCATCGAGTGCCGCGTAAATCGCCGTCGTGCGATCGGACGCGAGACCGTTGCCACGCACCAGCTGGTCGAGGTACGAGCGCACCACCACAAACGCCGCCGGCCACGACATCTTCGGCTGGCTCTGCGGATTGTAGTCCGTGAACGTGACCAGCTTCGCCGCCGCGATTTCATTCGCCGACAGCTGCGCACTCGGCGTGAGCTCGAGGATGTCCATACCGCGATCGAGTTCGGACGAGAAGATGAGGCCGTTCCAGTAGTACGCGCCCCACGAGCCGCCAATCGTGTTGCTGCGCGGACGCGCTCCGGGCGCCGCGGCCGCCGCGGCCGCGGCGGGTACGTCCACCGGCTGCGGCGGATCGATCGAACCGCGATCGAAGTAGCCGATTTCAAACGCCTTGTCCGGGTCGGTGAAGTCCATGATGTTCACGCCGCCCTGATACCAACCCTGCACATAGAGGTCACGTCCCGGCACGGGAATGATGCCACCGTTGTGCGACACACAGTTCTCTTCGGCCGTCTGAGACGACGGCAGCTTGAAGTAGGCGCGCTGATTCTGCTTCTTCTTCGCGTCAAGCGAGATGACCGTGTTACCGCCCAGCTCGATCATGCTGGAGGCCTGACACATCGGGCCGGTGCCGCCGCCCCATTCGTCGGTTTGAATCAGCTTCTTGCCGTCGTTGCTGAACGCCGCCGTGTGCCGCCCCTGGTAATTATTCGTGTCGGCAAGGGCACTGATGCGGAACGGCTTCTCGGGATTCGAAATGTCCACGAGAATCGAGTGCGTCGAGCAGGAGGCCGCGAGCAGATTCAAGGCCGGGTACGCCGTCACGTCATGGCAGTTACGCGGTCCCGAGGGCATCGTCGGATCCGCCACCGGGCGGGCGCGACCCGCCGCGCGGCGCGCGTCGGTCGGCGCGCAGAAGCGCATGCACTCGCTCGCTCCGTCCAAGCCGGTGAACACGCGCGCGCCGGGAATCACCTTGGCCTGCTCGGGACGATCGAGCTGCACCTTGATGATGTCGAGCTGGAAGAGCGAGTTCGTGGGATCGGAGGGATCCGTGCCGTTCTTGCACCCGGCTAGCTCGGTCTCCGGACGCGCCGCCTGCTGTCCCGACACGTACAGGTAAATCGTGCGCGGATCGGTCGGGCTGGGCACGATCGTGTGCGTGTGCGAGCCTTTGCAGGTCTGCACATTCTTCACGAGCTTGGGCGCCTTCGGATTGGACACGTCGAAGATGCGCACGCCGGCCATGTGATCCTTCGGGTCCTGCACGCCGCCGCTCCCGCAGTCGTTGCGGTTGCCCGCCCCCTCGGCCGAGATGAACAACAGGTTGCCGTAGATCGACGGGTCACCCTGCGAGGTAATGCACTGCACGACAGCCGTCATCGTCGGCTTGGCGGGATCCGTGATGTCCCAGATCGAGAAGCCGGCGAAGTTGGCCTGGTAGACGTAGTGGGTGCCGAAGGCGAGGTCGGAGTTGACGAACGTCAGACCACGCACCGTGTCGAACTGGGCCGGCTTCGGCGTGAACGACAGCAGCTTCATGTTGCTCGCCGCGACGCCCGCGTCCAATCGACCCGGCTTCAGGTTATTCCGGGGATCGGACTTGCTCGGGTACGTCTGCGCCGACGCAAGCGCCGGAACGACGGCGGTCGCGAACAGCAGGATCAAGCCACGCATGACGCGCATCAGGACACACTCCAGTGGGTGGGATGGAAAAGACGGAACGCCGGATGGCGCGGACCGTCCGCGTTACTTCGGGGGGAGCTTGGCGAGCAGGCCGCGCATGATGCCGATCTCAGCGGTCTGCGCACTTACGACATCGTTCGCGAAAGTGTTGGCATCCACTTCCTGACCGGCGCCTTTCACCTTGAAGAGATCGTCGACCATCTTGAGGGCACCCTCGTGGTGCTTGATCATGCCGACGAGGAAGAGCCGGTCGAACATCACGCCTTTCGCCTTATCGAGCGCCGCGATTTCCTCGTCGTTCAGCATGCCATCCATTCGCATGCCATGCCATGAGGCGGTGTCCGGTGCAAACTGGCCATACCGCTCGAGCCAGTGCTGCATGATCTGAATTTCGGGCACCTGCGACTGATCGATCTTCCGCGACAGCTTGAGCACCTGCGGATTGGCGCCGTTCTTTTCCGCCAAGCGCGACATCACAATCGCCTGCGCGTGGTGAGCGATCATCCCCTGCATGAACTCCACGTCTGCCTTGGTGTACAGCGCGCCATTCGGGATGACGATCTCGGGGCCCATGTGGTGCATGCTGTGATCCATACCCGCCTGAGCGGATGCGGACGCCGAGGCGCCAACCAGCAGGGAAAGGACCGAGAACGCGAGAATCGGACGTCGGGCCATCATGGCGTGTCTGCTCCAGGAGAGTGCCGGCCCTGTCTGCAGGCCGACGGGCGGGAGAACCGTGTACGGAGAACCAATAGGAGGATACGACCTGCGGCGCCGCCGCACTAGGCATCACGGGCACCCGCGCCGAACCAGTCCCCCGCAACCCGCTCCCGCGTCGGCTGGTCACGACCGGGGAACGCGTGGAGGAAGTCAGCCACAAGGGCTCGCGGACGATCGTGCCGCGAGCCCTCGCTCAACCGACTGACGACTCACCACCGCCGAGCACTTCCGTGGGCCGCCGGGCAAGCAACGTGCGCAACAGCGGCGGCTGATACTGCCGCGTTACGCTGATCGCGTGAAACTCCTCGAAGAGATCCGGCACCGCACAGTATTCCTGCAGCACGCCGTCGCGGAGCTCGTCGCGCACCACCACCGCCGGCACCAGCGCCACGGCCTTGAGTTCGCGGGCCAGCAGGCGCAGCATCGCCATGTCATCCGCCTCGGCGATGATCGTCGGACGCACACCGCGCTCATCGCAGCGCACGTCGAAGGCCGTGCGAAACTCGTGATCGCGCGACGGCAGCAGCAGCGGCACGTCGGCCAACTCGTCGGGATACCGGAACGGTGCGCGGCGCGGCGGCCCGATGAGACTCACCTGCTGCCGCGCGATCCGCCGACTCCGCCAGGCATGCTCCGCATCCTCCGGCACGCGCCGATTGGAGAGCACCACGTCGAGCGTGTGCGCGCGCAACCGCGTCAGCAGCTCCGCCAACGAGCCCGACTGCAGCGAGAGCGACAGCGACGGATCCTGCAGCACGGGAGCGAGAAACGCGCGCTGGAAGTTGCGCGACAGCGTGGCCACCGAGCCCACCCGCAGCACATGCCGTTCGGCTCGACGCCCGTCGCGCAGCGTCCCCACCAGTTCGTTGCCGGCGGCGACGATGGTGTCGGCATAATCCAGCGCAATGCGGCCGGCCTCGGTGAGCTCCAGGGTGCGCCCGCGTCGCTCGAAGAGGGCCTGACCGAGCTGCGCTTCGAGTTGCCGGATCTGGGTGGACAGGGCCGACTGCGACACGTGCAGGCGCTGCGCCGCCCGCGTGAGGTTACCCTCGCGCGCGACGGCCCAGAAGTAATGCAGGTGGTGGTAGTTGAGTCGGGCTGGGACGTCGGTCATAGTTCTGTAAAAGGGAACGATTGGAAGTATAATATGTATTTTACAGCACGACTACCATTGGTCAGCTTCATGGGGTCCTTCATCGGAGACCTCATGCCCACTGCGCTCGGCACCGCCGCGCTGTTCGCCATACCGCCCCTCGCGCTCGCCGCCGCCCCGCGGCTCGACGCGCTGTCCGGCGTCATGCTCACGCTCGTCACCTTCATCGCGCTGGTGATTCATCGCTACGCGCGTCGGTACCTCGACGGGCAACCGGCGGCGGCACACTACCGCCTCTGGTTTACGGCGACCGTCGCGGCGGCGTCGATTCTCGTTACCGCGGGCGACCTGCGAGTGCTCGCGGTGGCCTGGACGCTCTCGAGTCTCTCGGTGTTCCAGCTGCTCAGCTTCTTCGCCGACCGGCCACAATCCCAGGTGGCGGCGCACAAGAAATTCCTGCTCAGCCGCCTCGCCGACGTGGCCATCTACGCCGCCGTGTTTCTCATCGGCCGCGCCTTCGGCACGTACGATATCGCGGGCGTGGGAGCGGCCGCCGCCGCGCTCAACGCGCTCCCCGCCAGCGTGCATGCCGCGGGCTACCTGATGGTGGCTGGCGTCGCGCTGCGTTCGGCCCAGCTGCCCTTTCACGGCTGGCTCATTCAGGTGATGGAAGCACCGACGCCCGTGTCGGCGCTGCTGCACGCGGGGGTAGTCAACATCGGTGGCTATGTGCTCATTCGGCTCGCCGCCCTTATGGGACTGCTGCCCGGCGCTATGACGGCACTGGTGGTGATCGGCGCGACCACCGCGGTGCTCGCCTCGCTCGTGATGACCACGCGCGTGAGTGTGAAAGTCGCCTTGGCCTGGTCGACGGCCGCCCAGATGGGGTTCATGCTGCTCGAGTGCGGCCTGGGGGCATGGGAGCTTGCCCTGCTGCATCTCGTCGCGCACTCGTGCTACAAGGCCCATGCCTTCCTGAGCTCCGGCGGCGTGGTGGCCGTGCACGCGCGGCGCCCCCTGGCGGTGCCCGCACCACGTGTGAGTGTGTGGCGGTGGAGCATGGGCGCCCTTGGCGGCGCGGCGATCGTGGTGCTGGCCGTACTCATCGCGTGGCCGAACGTCACAGCAGATCCGCGCGCCTGGGCGCCCTTGGGCATTCTCGCGCTGTCGCTGGCGCCGTTCTTCGTCCGCCTGCCGCTCGCTCGGTCGTGGCGCACGAGCGCCACGCTGCTCGGTGCCGCTGTGGGCGTCACGGCGCTCTATGCGGTGTGGCATGCGGCCTTTACCGCGCTGCTCCCCACCCCCGTGGCCTTCGTGCCGGGGATCGCGTCGGTCGCGATCGCGCTCGGCGCCTTCGCGGGCCTCTTCGTCGTGCAGGTGCTCGTGTCGGTGCGCCCCGCGGGGAACACCGCGCGCACCCTGCAGGCGTGGGCCTTCGCCGGCTTCCATCTCGATGAACTCTTCACGCGTGCCACGTTTCTGGTGTGGCCGCCGAAACACGTACGGCGAGCCACCATACGCCTGCGCGCCGTCACCACGACCTCGCACGAGAGGACCGTCTGATGCCGTCCACGATGCACCGGCACACGCCGGGCACCGCCACGCCCGAGACGCTGCACGCCATCGATGTGGCGTGCGCACGCATCGCCCCCGCCTGGCCGCTGGATCGTTTAATCGCCGTGAATCCATGGTGGGGGTACGTGGACCATCCCATCGAGCAGGCGGCGGCCGAACTCGCGTCGCTGGGTGGTGGGCGCCTCACGATGCCGCGCGCGTGGTTCCGCGCGCGACACACAGCCGGCGTCTTGACCGACGCGCATGTGGCACGCGCGCATGCGATGCTCGGCGCCACGATGCCGCTGGCCGACGTGTACGCGGCCCTGCGTCATGACGACTCGGCGCTGCCGGCGTGTACGCTCATGCCCGATCTGGTGGACAGCACGCGCAATACAGAGCGCGGCACCGCGTGGCGCGATTTCGTCGTGGAGCACGTCAGCCACACCTGCGGCGCATGGTTCGGCGAGGGGCAAGCGTCGTGGCCCGCCGTGCGCGATGGTGGACTCTATGGCCTCTGGCACGACATGTCCCGACAGGACGCCGGCGTGCGCTTGCAGATGGGGCATCGCGGTTTTCGCGAGGCCGTAGCCGAGCTGCCGCGCAACCCGCAATTACTCATCGCGCACGCGGTCCACGAACTGGCCGTGCCGCCGGCGCTGCAACCCACGTATTTCACCGCCTTGCTGCTAACGGTCTCCGGCTGGGCCGCCGCGTGCGCATTTCAACGCTGGGAGGCGCGTCTTGCCGGCAGCGAGGACGACCAGATCGTGCACCTGCTGGCGGCGCGGCTGTCGTGGGAGTTGGTGCTCTACCGCACGAGCGGCGGTCCCACGCTCGCGACGCGCTGGTCTGAGGCCCGTGGTTCGTGGACTGGCGTTGCCGACGCACTCCGCCAGGCGCAGGCCGCCGACTGGGTGCTCCAACGCGCCATAGAGCTGGCATATCAAGAGCCGCTGGTGGCCCAGCTCGCGGGAACGCGCGAACTCGCGACGACCACGCCCTCGGTGCAGGCGGTGTTCTGCATCGACGTGCGCTCAGAGGTGATGCGCCGCGCCCTCGAAGCCGCGGTGCCGACCGTGCAGACGCTCGGCTTCGCCGGCTTCTTCGGGATGCCGATTGCCTACGCCGCCGTCGACGGCGCCATCCGTCCACAATTGCCCGGGTTGCTGTCGCCCGCGTTCGTGGCCACCGATGCCGGTGCCGATGCCGCGGAGATGGTGGACCGACGCCGTGAGGCGGCCGCGGTCGCGCAAGCGTGGAAGTGGTTTACCGGCACGGCGGCATCGGCGTTTACGGCCGTCGAGGCCACGGGGCTGGGCGCTGCCGTGTCGCTCCTGCGTCAGACGTTCGCCCCAGCGACGGCGCCGCTGGATCCCCTGCGCGACGAACTGGCGCGGGCCGGCGGGGCGCTCTCGCCGCGTCTCACGACAACCGTGACCGGCGGCGATGCACCGGATCTGGCCACCCGCACTCAGCTGGCGGCCAACGCCTTGCGTGGCATGAGCCTCACGAGCGGATTCGCGCGCCTGGTGGCGCTGGTGGGACACGGCGCCACCACCTGCAATAATCCGCAGGCGGCGGGGCTCGCCTGTGGGGCGTGCGGTGGACAGAGCGGCGAGGTGAACGCGCGCGTGCTCGCCGCCCTGCTGAATGACGGCGCGGTGCGCGAGGCACTGATCACACACGGCATCACCATCCCGGCCACCACGCACGTCGTGCCCGCCGTGCACGACACCGTATCCGATGAGATCACCTGCTTCGACCTCGGCGACGTGCCGGCGTCGCATCGTGACGACCTTCAGGCGTTCCAGCGGGCGATCGTCGACGCCGGAGCCCGCGCGCGTCGTGAGCGGGCCCCGCGCCTTGGCCTTAATGTCGCCACGCTGACCGACGATCGCCTACTGCAGCTGCTGCGTCGCCGTGCCTCCGACTGGTCGGAAGTGCGACCCGAGTGGGGACTCGCGCGCAACGCGGCCTTCGTGATCGCCCCCCGTGAGCGTACCCGCGACCTCATGCTCGACGGGCGTTCGTTCCTGCACGAATACCGGTGGCAACAGGACGCCGGTGGTGCCGTGCTGGAGCTGATCCTCACCGCACCGATGGTCGTCACGAATTGGATCAACCTGCAATACCACGCCTCCACCGTCGATCCGCTGCGCTACGGCAGCGGCGACAAGGTGCTGCACAACGTGGCCGGCGGGAACGTGGGCGTGTTCGAAGGGGCCGGTGGTGATCTTCGCATCGGACTCGCGCTCCAGTCGGTGCACGACGGCGCAGACTGGATGCATGAACCGTTACGCCTGTCCGTCTTCGTGGAGGCACCGGCCGAGGCGATCGACAGCATCATCGCGAAGCACGCGGTGGTGCGACAGCTGGTCGAACACGGGTGGCTGCACCTGTTTCGCATCGATCCCGCGGAGGGCAACGTGTACCGGCGCGGCGCGGAAGCGTGGCACGCCACGCGCTCCGATCACGGCGAGGTCTCGGCGCGCCGCGGCTGAGCGGTGCGCTACGCGTGGGGGACCACGACCTCGAGGCCGCCGCTCGCGATCAGCGCGTCCTCCCACGCGTAATCCCGCGCCACGCGCGGCTGCTGCGCATGCCACGCGTAGCTGTCGCGCATCCCCGCTTCCAGCGGCGTAAGTGTGAGACCGAGCTGCTCGGTCACCCGCGCCGAGTCGGCCGTAATGGCCGGGATATCCAGATATACACCGAAGTAGTTGGGCGGCTGCATCACATCGCCGCCCATCTGCTGAATATGCGCGCGCGGCACGTGCACCACGCGGAGTTCGTGTCCCGATGCTCGCGCCAGCAGCCGCACGAACTCGAGCTGCGAAATCGGCGGCATGTTGCCCAGGTTGTACGCCTGTCCGATCGCCACGTCGTGCGTGGCGGCGAGGATGGCCGCCCGTGCCACGTCGTCCGCCGACACCCACTGCATCGTCGCCTGCCCGTCACCGGGAATGATGATCGGCCGACCGTCGCGAAGGCGATCGAAGAAGAAGGCTTCGCGATCGAACGCGTTATGCGGTCCGTAAATAAACGCCGGACGCAACGTGCTTACTGGCAGCCCTTCGTGCTGACCAAGCGCGAAGAGCGCGCGCTCCGTATTGGCCTTCTGCGCGCCGTACACCTCCGGATGATCCTCGGCCACCAGCGCAGAATCCTCGGTATACACGCCACCCGTGGGATAAACCGCCACGCTCGACGTGAACACGTAACGCGACAGGCCCGGCGCGGTCGCGCGCGCCGCCGCCACCACCTGCTCGGGCGTGGTGCCACCCTGCCAGTCGTACACGTTGTCGTACACGACATCGAACCGTTCACCGGTCAGGGCCCCCTGCACCGCCGCCACATCGTTACGATCGCAGCGAATGGACCGCACGCGATCACCGAAGGGCGTGTCGTGACCGCGGTGCATGAGCGCCACCTCGTCGCCACGCGCGAGCAACTGCTCCACCAGCGCGCGCCCGATAAGCTGGGTGCCGCCGATCACGAGTACACGCGCCATGGTTTGCTCCGAGGTCTGCAGGAAAGGCAAGAACGGGGACTGCGAGAGCGCGTAAGCTACGCCACCGGCAGGCTCATCGCCCGCGCCGTTGCAGGAACGACGCACCGTCCATCTCTCGGCTCACGGCCGCCGGCACCGTGATGCGCAGATGCTGCAGGATCGAGGGCGCGATATCCACGATCGCCGACGCACCGCCGGTAAAGCGCGCATCGAGCCGCGACTGATTGGTCACGATCCAGGTGGTGCGCTCCCGCACGGACTGACCGCCGTGCCCCTTCCCCGTGCGCGCGTCGCGCCCATGATCGGTTGTCACCACGATCATCCACTCCTCGCCCAGGGCTTGGCGCTGCTTCACCGCCGCCCAGATGCGCCCCACCCGTGCATCCGCTTGCTGCACCGACGCGCGGAATGCATCGCTATCACCGTTCGCGTGGGCCACGTCGTCGGTGTGTTCGAGATACACCCACGATAGGTCGGGCCCGTTCGCCGCGATGTACGCCGCGGCCTCGGAGGCCACGCGCTCATCGATGGCCTGGATGTATCGCGCCGCTGGATCGTGGGGAAAGGCGATGGTGTCCCGCTCGAACCCGTCGGCGGTATGATCGAGTCGGAAGTCGCCGGCTCCCGGTCGTCCTTCGCCAATGAGCACCGTGCGGTTGTCCAGCCACGTGGAGAAGAGCGCGGTCTTCCTCGACGCGTCGACCGTCTTCACGATGCGGAAGATGTTCCAGTAGGCGTAGTTGGGAGACTGGTTGTCGTTGTTCCACACGTTGTGCTTGTTCGCCCACGTGCCCGTGAGGAGGCTCATGTAGCCGGGCGCCGAGATGGTGGGCGTCTCGGTGCGGCCACCCAGCTCACCACCCACGTGGGCGCGCGCATATCCTCCGGCCTTGGCGATCTCATCGAGCATCGGCGTCGGCACCTGCTCGATCACGTCGGCGGGAATCCCATCAAGCAGGATGAAGACGGCCTTGCGCGGGGGTTCCGCGGTCGTGCCCACGGGGAGTCGGCAGGCCGACAGCAGCGCGAGGCCGAGCAGGACGGGGAGGATGGAGCGCATCCGGTGTAATTTACAGCGACCTCTTCCACCTGACGCCTTCCTCGCCGCGTGACTCTTCTTTCTTGCTCCAATATCGGTATCTCCTTCGGAGCCACCGAACTGCTCAAAGACATCACCTTCACCGTCGCCGAGGGTGAGCGGTGGGGGATCATCGGCCGCAATGGCGCCGGCAAGACGTCGATCTTCGGCGTCATCACCGGCGACATCCAGCCCACGGTCGGCGCCGTCGCCCGGAAGCCGGGGCTGCGGCATGCCCTGCTCGATCAGCACCGGGCCTTTGAGGGTGCCACGACGGTCTGGCAGGCGGGCGCCGCCGCGTGGCGTGAGGTCATCGCCCTCGAGCAGCGCATTGCCGACCAGGCGATGGCGCTGGGGGAGATGGGCGACAAGTGCACCGACGAGATGCTTGAGAAATTCGGGCACGATCAGGAGCGCTTCGCCGACCTCGGCGGCTACGTGTACCACGCCCGCGTGGACGCTGTGCTGCAGGGGCTTGGCTTCGATGCCGAAGAGTCGAAAACGCGGCTGGTTTCCACGCTCTCGGGCGGGGAGCGCGGACGTGTGGGGCTGGCGGCGCAGCTCATCGCACCCGCCGACCTGCTCATGCTCGACGAACCCACCAACCACCTCGATCTCGACACCACCACCTGGCTGCAGGAGTGGCTCAAGGAGTGCGACGAAACCGTCCTCGTGGTGTCGCACGATCGTGCGTTCATGGACGCCGTGTGCACGAACATCCTGCACATCGAGGCGAAAACAAGCGAAGCGTACAAGGGCAACTACAGTCAGTTCGTGCCGCAGCGCGCCGAACGACGACTCACGCGCGAGCGTGAGGTGGAGAAGCAGCGCGCGTACGTGAAGAAGGAAGAGGAGTACATCCGGCGGAACCTGGCCGGCGTCAACTCCTTTCAGGCCAAGGGCAAGCGCAAGCGACTCGAACGCCTGCCCCGCCTCGCGCCGCCAGTGGGCGATCCGGCCGCCATGTCGCTCGAGTTCAAAGTCGCCGAGCGCGGCGGCGACCAAGTGGTCTCCATCAACGAGCTGCGCGTGGAGGTGCCGGGGCGCGTGCTCGTGAGCGACTTCACCGCCACGCTGCGGCGCAACGACTTCATCGCGCTGGTGGGCCCCAACGGCGCCGGCAAGTCGACGTTCATCTCCACGATGCTGGGGGATCTCGCACCCGCCAGCGGCGAGGCGCGCGTGGGTAGTTCGATAACCCCCGCGTGGTTCCGGCAGGACCTGGCCGACCTTCCGCTCAAGTTGTCGCTGTCGGACGCCATCCAGGCGCAGCGGCCGCTCTGGAGCCGCGGCAACATCCAGAATCATCTCGGTGCCTTCGGCTTCAGCGGCGACGAAGTATTCCGCGAAATCCGCACCCTCAGCGGTGGCGAGCGGGCCCGCATGGCGCTGGCGCTTATGACGCTCACGGGCGCCAACCTGCTCGTGCTGGACGAACCCACCAACCACCTTGACGTCGAGAACATCGAGGTGCTCGAAGACGCGCTCGACGAGTTCGAGGGCACCGTGCTGCTGGTGAGCCACGACCGCGCCTTTCTGCGGCAGGTCGCCACTCGCGTGTGGTGGTTCAATGGCACGCGCCTGATGGACTTCGACGGCCCGTTCGATGACTGGGAGGCCGACCGCGCGCGTCGCGCGTGATCGGCTCGTCCGGGTACGCCCCCGTAACGACGGCGTGCCCGGACCAGCGCAACAGCATACTCAACGGTAATATTCTCGGATGAGCAAAATTCGAGCGATGATGGAAGCGATCGTCGGGCTGGAGTTTGGGCCGGACGTTCTGGCATCAGTGCGTGCGCTGGCCGATGAGCGCCTTGGCAACGCGTCTTCTGACGTGGAGCGGGTGTCCGTCTTTCTGCACGCCGTTGCCGACGTGCGCGGTGTCGCCCCGTCAACGGTGTTCGCGACGTTTGGCCGGCGGCTCGTCGCGCCGGTGCTCGTGGCATTTCCGGCGATTGCCAAAGATCAGTCCACCGCGATGTCGGTGATCCTGAGCGTCAGTCGCTTGCTGCCGAAAACACTCAGTGCGCTCATGTCCCACGTCGACGAGCCGGTGCTCGACGTGGAATTGCTGGACCTGGAGACGCTGCGCCTTCGATTCGTCGGACCGGCCGAAATGGCCTCGCTGGTGGAAGGGATTGGCATCGGGTTGAGCGAGCATTTCGGCGAGCGCGTCACGGTGGTGCATGTGAGTCCGCCCACGGGCGCTCCCGATGTGCGCACGCTGGAGATGCGGATCAGCACCGAGCGCCGTGCGACGAACGACCGGCGGAAGGAAGGCGGCGACCGTCGAGGCCCGCGCGACGAGTCCGCGACCGGGTAACTGCCGTCGCCGCAGGAACGCGCTACGCGCCCCCCCGCACCCCGGCCCCCGCCCGCGTCTGCCAGCCCGCCAACTGCTTGCCCACCGGCAACTGCCGCACGCGCACACCGGTCGCCGCGAAGATCGCATTGGCGATGGCCCCGCCCGCCGGCGGCACGCCAGGCTCGCCGATGCCACCGGGCAGTTCTTCGCTCGCCACCAGATGCACGTCGACCACCTGCGGCGCCGCCCGCATGCGCGTGACGCCGTAGTCGCGGAAATTCGACTGCACCACCTTGCCGCCAGCAAACGTCACCTCGCTGGTGAGCAGGTTGCTCATCGCCATGATCACCGCCCCTTCCATCTGCGCCCGCGCGCGATCAGGGTTGGCGATGAATCCCGCGTCCACGGCCACCGTGGTCTTCGGTACCAGCACCGTGCCATCGGGCTGCACCTCGACTTCCACCACCATCGCCACGTACGACAGGAAGCTCCGATGGATCGCGATGCCGCGCCCCCTGCCACGTGGCAGCTTCGCGCCGCGCCATCCGCTCCGCGCAACGGCCAACTCCACCACGCGACGGGCGCGGGCGATATCAAGTGGATGATCCGCCCACGTCGCGCCGTAGTTACTGGCCGGCGCCACCAATCCCGCCATCGACAAATCGACCACGCGATCGGGGCCCAGTAATCCCAGCAGGAAGTCCGCCGGATCTTGCTTCGCCGCATACGCCAATTCGTCCACGAACGAACCGATGGCAAAGCCGTGATGAATCGCGTTCACGCTGCGGTACCAGCCGATGCGCGTATGCGCCACGGCAGGACAGATCTCGACGCGCATGTTCGGAATATCGAACGGGATATCACTCGCGCCGTTCGTGAGTTCATCGGGCTCAGCGCCAGTCACATTCGGCGCGAACGTAGCACCGATGGCCGGATACGCCGACCGGTGCAGCCACGCCGTCACCGTGCCGTTCGCATCGAGCCCCGCCTCGAGACGGTGCGCCGCCACCGAATGCAGATATGAATTGCGCAGATCATCCTCGCGCGTCCACTGCACACGCACCGGGGCGCCCACTTCGCGCGACAGGAACGCCGCCTCGCACATAAAATCCGGCTTCGATTTGCGACCGAACGCACCGCCCAGCAACGTCACATGCACCGCCACGTTCGCGGCGTCGATCTTGAGATACTGCGCCACAGCGTTGCGTGCGTCCTGCGGTGATTGCGTGGGCGCCCACACCTCCACCGTGCCGTTCGCCACATGGGCCAGTGCCACCACCGGCTCCATCTGCGCATGCGCCAGGTGTGGCATGTAGTACTCCGCCGTCACCCGCGTCGCCGCGCCCGCCATTGCCTTTGGCACATCGCCCACGGCACGCCCCGCCTTGCCCGGCGCCCGCACCGACGACAACAGCGTGGCCTTATAGGCCGTGCTGTCGTACGTCGCGTTGGGGCCGTTGTCCCACGTGATGCGCAGCGCGTCACGGCCGCGGATCGCCGCCCACGTGTTCTTCGCGATCACGGCCACACCACCCAATGGGAAGAACGCGCCCGGCAGCGGCGTCTCGGGAATACGCACCACCCGCTCCACGCCCGGCACGTTCAGCGCGAGACGATCGTCGACCGTCAGCACCGTGCCGCCCCACACCGGCGGCCGGCTGATCACCGCCACCTTCATCCCCGGCAGCGTCATATCCGCGCCGTACACGGCGGTGCCCGTCGTCATCGGCACGAGATCGACCGACGGCATCCGCTTCCCTTCCCACCGCCGCTCGCTCGGCGCCTTAATCCGCACGCGCTCTTTCGCCGGCATGGGAATCGTGCGGGCCGTACCCACCAGCGAGGCATAGGACTTGGTGCGGCCGCTCGGTGTGTGTACCACGGCACCGTTGCTCGCGCGTACCTCGCCAACCACAACGCCCCACTCCTTGGCGGCCGCATCTTCGAGCAGCGCGCGCACCGTGGCGCCCGCTTCGCGATAGGCCGGCAGGAAATCCCGGATGCTGGTGGAGCCGTCGGTGTTCTGGGTGCCGTACTTCTTGTCGTCGCCGAGGGCCTGCTCCACGCGGCAGTTAGCCCAGTCGGCTTCCATCTCGTCGGCAATGATCATTGGCATCGTGGTGCGGATACCCTGCCCCATCTCCGAACGATGACACATGATCGTGATGATGCCGTCGTCGCCGAGGCGCACGTACGCATGCGGCTCCCACGGCTCGGCGTTCGGCGCGAAGGGCGCATCGGCAGCCTCGAGCCGTCGCACACCAAGGGTGCTGGCGGCCACGAGCAAGCCCCCCAGGCCCAGCAGCTTCATGAACGCACGACGATGCGTGTCGAGCGCACCAGCGGATGTCGTCGTGACGTCAACCGGTTCGATCGGCGCGGACATCCACGGCAATCGCTGTTGCGCGCTCATCGCGTGGCCTCCGCCGCCGCCTTGATGGCGGCGCGAATGCGGGGGTACGTGCCGCATCGACAAATGTGACCGTTCATGGCCGTATCGATCTCGGCCTCGGTCGGCGTGCTGTTCGTCGCGAGCAACGTGGCCGCCTGCATGATCTGACCGCTTTGACAGAACCCGCACTGCGGCACGTCGATCTCGCGCCACGCCACCTGCAGCGGATGCGCACCGGCGGGATGCAACCCCTCGATGGTGGTCACGCTGGCATCGGCCAACGACTGCATGCGCCGCTGACAGGCGCGCACGGGAGCCCCGTTCACGTGCACCGTACAGGCGCCGCACTGCGAGATCCCGCAACCGTATCGGGTGCCCGTGAGTGCGAGTTCGTCGCGCAGATACCACAGCAGCGGCATCGTCGGATCGCCGTCGAAGATTCGACGAACGCCGTTCACGGTGAGAGCGATGGGGGCGGTGCTCACGGAGACTCCATGGGAAGTGGTCGGCGACGAACGCCTACGAGTGGATCTTGGTGGCCATCGCTGCGAAACGTTAGGGGGCGAAGCGTACGCGACGGTGCGCGCGCTACCGACTCCCGCGTCCAACCGACGCCGGCACCGCCCGCACGAGGAAGGCCCGCTTCGCATAGCTGGCCGGCGACACACGCCGCACCATCGTCTTCACACGCCGTCCCAACACGAGTGTCGTAACCTCTACATCCACCGGCGTCATCGACGTGAGCCCCACATGCACCGGCATGTCACTTTGTGCGTCGTAGCCCGAGCCGGCATCCACCCATCGCGTGGCCAGCAACCTACGTGTTCCCGCCGCATACACGCGCACCTCGGCACCGGCCATCGTGGCGCGGCCGTTCGCGTCGACCACGCGTACCTGCAGCGATCGACGCGCCTGCGCCGGCGGCAGCGTGTTTCGCAGGATCGGATGCGACGCCTCCGGTCGCGAACCCGCCAGCGCCAGATCGAGCGCCCCGTCGCCGTCCACGTCGGCCCACTGCACACCGTGACTCGCTGTGAGTGCCAGCACGTTGTCGGGCGTCACGTCAACGAAGGCCGCACCACTCGTGGTCGCGGCACGCACGAACAGATAGTCCCGAAAGCTCTCCGTGGCTGACACCGTGCCGTTCACGTACAAATCCAGCAGGCCGTCGTGATCGAGGTCGGCGAAGGCACACGTATCGTATCGTCCGTCAATCGCCACGCCCCATGTCGTGCTCACATCGCGGAACGAGCCGTCGGCCGCCCCGAGAAACAGGCCATTCGGTCCGTAGTTGGCCGAGAAGAGGTCGGCCACGCCATCGTTGTTCACGTCAGCGACGCACGGCCGTACGGTGCCCTGCGTGGCCAGCTTCGCCCCACGTCCGCCCCAGGCGAGCCCAAGCGACTCCGCGACATCGGTGAACGTGCCACCGTCGTTGCGGAAGAACCCGTTGGCATCACCATCCTGATTCGCCACGTACAGATCGAAATCGCCATCCTGCTGGTAGTCGAACCACACGGCGCCCACACTCTTCCGCGCATCGGCCAGTCCGACACTCGCGGCAACGTCGACGAACGCGCCACCGCCGTTACGGAACAGCATGTTCGCACGATCACGGAACGCTACGAACAGATCGAGATCGCCGTCGCCATCCACATCGATGAATGCCGGCTGACGGACCGCGCCGGTCTCTACCGTCAGCCCGCTCGCCGCGGTGATGTCGGTGAATCGCGCACCATCATTGCGGTATAGGCGAAGGACTGGACCAGCCCCCGGGGTAAATCCCAGCAGCAGATCGGGATCGCCGTCCGCATCGACATCACTCCACGCGGCCGCGCGCGTGGCGCGCGCATCGGCCACGCCAGCCTCGACCGCGATGTCGCGGAACGAACCGCCCGTGTTCAGGTACAGCCGGTTGGGGGTGCCATTGAAGCCCACGAACAGGTCGAGATCGCCATCCTGATCAATGTCGGCGAAAGCATTCGCCAGCGCCCCGCCGGCCGCGAACAACTCCGGTTGTATCGCTTCAAGGCGGGGGCGCGCCGGTTGCGCCGGCAACAGCGGTGCCATGCCGGCGAGCATCACGAACGCACTGAGGCGCAGCAGGTGGAGCGGCATCGGCCGGCGCATCACGGTACCGGCGAGAACGGTGCGAGCGTCATGAACACGCGCTCGGGCGACTTCTCCAGAATCGTGCCATCCGCTTCACTCGCGTCGCGCACCGCGATCCATGCCGGATCCGCGCTGAATGCCTTCCAACTGCGAGTGGCGGCCTCTTCACTCTCGTGCGAGAGCAGGTAAATCAGCGTCGTCTTCGCCTTCGCGCTGTCGGTTGGCGTGAAGTAGAGCTCGTTCCGCATGCCGTGCTTCGCGAAGAGCGCCAGTGTGTGCTCGGCGAAGCGCTTGTGCAGCGCGGGGAGCCGACCGGACACGGTGGTGTACGTGCGGAGTTCATACACCCGCGTACTGCGCTGTTGCCCGACGGCCACGCCTGCAGCGAATCCCATTGAACCAACGGCGATCAGCACGACGGCTCCGATCGCGAGTAGTGTTCGCATCATCTTGGCAGCGCTCCCTCTCATTGAGCCGCCGTGCGCACCGGAGCGTGGGCGTAACGGCTCAGTCTCCGGCAACAATAGGGCGATGGCCCCGTAGAGGCCAGAGATGCCGTGTCGGCGACGCCCCTGCGCGCGCAACCTGCTGGCGTACCCACCCGCCAGCGCGTACCCTAGGAGCATCCAGTCACCCCTCTCCGGTACCATGTCATGAAAACTGTCGGCGAACTTCTCAAGAAGCACGACGGAACGCTCTGGCAGGTGCCACCCGACATCACCGTGTATGCGGCGGTCGAGCGGCTGGCTCACTATGGAGTGGGCGCGCTGCTCGTCATGGACGGCGACCGACTGGCGGGTGTCTTCTCGGAGCGCGACTACACGCGCAAGGTCACGCTGCAGGGTCGCAATTCGAAGGAGACGCTGGTGGCCGAAATTATGACGGCCGATGTGTTCACCGTGGGCGCCACGACGCGCACCCGCGACTGCATGGCGCTGATGAGCGCCAAGAAGATCCGACACCTCCCCGTCCTCGACGGCGACCGTGTGCTCGGCATGATCTCCATCCGTGACATCATGGACGACATCATCGCCGACCATGAGAGCACGATCGCCACGCTCCACAGTTACATCCATTCCTAGTCGCGCGGTGTCCGGCA
>CANHJV010000019.1 GCA_947461225.1 Gemmatimonadota bacterium
ACATCCGCCGGTGGATCGTTCGTGATCTACTGGATGCGCACGGCCGTGCGGGCCCACGAGAACCCGGCGCTCGACGTGGCGCTGACCGCCGGCCAGCGCCTTGGGCTGCCGGTGTTCGTGTATCACGCGCTGTCCGAGAAGTATCCGTACGCGTCGGATCGGCACCACACCTTCATCCTCGAGGGCGCACGTGACGTCGAGGCGGAATGCGCGGCGCGTGGGATCGGCTACGCCTTCCATCTCGAGCGTCCCGGCCATCGCGAGCCGGCGCTGCGGTTGCTCGCGGCGCGCGCTGCGCTGGTCGTGACGGAGACATTGCCAGTGGCACCGCTCGACTGGCTGACGGACTCGCTGGCCGAGGCCACGCGCTGTCCGGTGTGGAGTGTCGACACCGCATGCGTGGTGCCGATGCCGCTGGTCGGGAAGGCCCACACACGCGCGTTCGCGTTTCGGGACGACACCGCCGCCCTTCGGGCGGAGCGGCTCGTGCGGACGTGGCAAGATGTGGCCACGCATACGCCGCCGTTCACCCCTGATGCCCTGCCCTTCGATCCAATAGCACTGGCCGAGGCTGACATCCCATCGCTGGTGGCGCTCTGCGAGATCGATCACGGCGTGGCGCCGGTGCCCCATACCCGCGGCGGTACGACGGCCGGCTATGCGCGGTGGCGTGCGTTCGTGAGCGCGGGCCGTCTCGATCGCTATGCGGCCAAGCGCAACGATGCGACGATCGACGGTGTGAGCCGGATGTCGGCGTATTTTCACTACGGCATGGTGTCCACATTCCGCATCGTACAGGAGTGTGTGGCGCGCGGTGGTGCCGGCCCGGATAAGTATCTCGACGAGCTGCTCGTGTGGCGCGAACTGGCGTATGCCTTTTGTTACTGGCACGACGCCCCCGACACGCTCGACGCGATTCCGGGGTGGGCCCGGGAGACGCTGGCCCGCCACGAGTCGGATACGCGCACGCGGCACTCGTGGGAGACGCTCTCGCGCAGTGCCACCGGCGACGAACTCTGGGACACCGCGCAGCAGTCGCTGCGTGTGCACGGCGAGTTGCACAACAATGTGCGCATGACGTGGGGAAAGGCGATTCCCATGTGGTCGTCGGATGCACCCGAGTCATTGGAGCGTCTGATCGACCTGAATCATCGGTACGCGCTCGACGGGCGTGACCCAGCGTCGTACGGCGGCCTGCTCTGGTGCCTGGGGCAGTTCGATCGCCCGTTCTCACCGGAGGTCGCGGTGCTGGGCACGGTTCGGCCACGCCGGAGCGACGAGCACCAACAGCGCATGAACTTCCCGGCGTATCGGGCGCATGTGAGTCGCTCCGCCGGTCTGTCGCCGCATGTGACTGTGATCGGCGCGGGTATCTCTGGGCTCGCGTGTGCCCGCACGCTGCATGATCATGGCCTCACCGTGACCGTGCTCGACAAGAGCCGCGGCGTGGGGGGACGCATGAGCACCCGCCGCGAAGGGCGCTGGCAATTCGACCACGGTGCCACCTCGATCCGCCTCGATGATCCCCGTCTCGCGCGTCTCGCAGACTCGTGGGTGCAGGATGGAATCCTGTATCCGATACTGAACGGTGAATTCGTGGGCAGTCGCGGCATGAACACGCTGCCCAAGCACGTCGCGAGCGATCTGACCGTCAAGACCGGCGTACACGTGGCATCCATGGTGCGGGCGGGCACAGGATGGACGATTGTGGACCGCGACGGCGTGTCGATTGACACGGATATCGTGCTGCTGGCCACGCCCGCTCCGCAGACGTCCGCGCTGTTGCGCACGATCGCCGAGCCGGTAGCGTTCGCGCCAGCACTGGCCGAGGTCCGCATGCTCCCGTGCTGGAGCAGCATGATCGTGTTCGACGGGCCACCACCAACCGTGGTGAGCGACGCATTGATCGGCGGCGAACTGCGCACCGATGCGCCGCTCCTGCATCGGGCGTGGCGACAATCCGCGCGCGCGGGCCGCTCAACCGATGAGGCTTGGGTGGTGCACAGCGAAGGGGCCTGGAGCGCCGAGCACGTCGAGGAGGACTCGGCGGTGATCGCGGCGAAGGTCTCCGAGGCGCTGCGGGCGCAACTGCAGATTGCCGGCGACATCGTGCACGCGGTCGCCCATCGTTGGCGCTACGCCAGGGTGCAGACGGGCCTCGACGACGCGTGCGTGTTCGACGCGTTGCGAGGGATTGGTGCGTGCGGGGACTGGGGGGCCGCCAGTGCCACGCGACGCTCGCACCCTTCGGTGGAGCGCGCGTGGCTCAGTGGCATCGCGCTGGCGGGGCGAGTATTGAGTCGGGCTACTTCGCGATCCCGTCGGGCGCCTTGAACAGCGACGGATCGGGCGGCGTGAACGACACTTCCGCCGTCGTGAGAATTACGTCGCCCTGCGGGGTGACCTGCACGACCTTCGTGGCGATCTGCTTGCCGTCGAACGCTTTGTAATCGCGGAACATCGACTTCTGTTCGCCCATCGGCGTCTTCGTGACGGCACCACGGCGGAGGCCGGTCGCGACCTCGAAATATTCGGTGCGCTCTTCGCCAAGCTTGGACGTGATCGACACCTTGTAGCATTCCACGCCATCAAACGTTTCCTTGGCATCGACCGAGGCCTTCGAAAAACGGCTGACATCGAGGAACGCGGCGCCGACTTGCATCGATTCACTGAGGGACTTCTCTTGGTCGGCGGGCATGCGCTGTGCCTGGCCGGTGGGCTGCGCCGCCCAGCCTACGGTGCCGTCGAAGCCCTGATCGACCTTGGCCATGCCGAGGTCGATGATCATGCGCATTTTATTGGGCGCGCCACTGTGCCGTTCGTAGGTGCCCGAGATGCCGGCGAAGGTGATATCGGCCGTGCCCTTATCGCTGCGCCCTTGCACCTTCGCCCACGCGTCGCGCCCACCGACCGCCGTGGCGAACTTGTCGAAGACCTGCTGAACGGTGGGCAGCTGCGCCTCGGCGCGCGCGGAGACCGCGCTGAGTACCAGTGCCGCCACGCCGACGTGTCGTACGAATCGCATTGAAGCTCCGAGAGAGAGGGTCATGTCCCGGATACGATTTCGAAGGGCAAAAGTTTCGTGGTGCCGAGCCGGTCAGCCCGGCATGACCCCACGGAACGGCGCATCGGCCCCGGCGCGCAGCGCGGCAATCCGCTCCTCGGCGAATGCGACCAGCTCCGCCATGGTCTCCGCATCGAACACCAGCTTCACACCGGCCGCCGCGTACAGCTCCGGCAGCGGACGCGTGCCCCCAAGCGCGAGGAAGCGCTTGTACGCGACCACGGCATCACCGGCGTCGGCGACCGCATTGCGGAACACCTGCAGCGCCCCCAGCTGCGCCAGCCCGTACTCGATGTAGTAGAACGGCAGCTCGAAGATGTGCAACTGGCGATACCATCGGCCGACCCGCTCCCGTTCGAGCCCCGTCCAGTCGACGCCCGATTCGAATTCCGTGCGGAGTTCGAGCCACTTGGCGTCACGCGCCTCGCGATCGCCCCCTGCGGGATCGGTGTAGATCCACGCTTGGAAGGCATCGACGCTGGCGATGTGCACGAGACTCCCCAGCACATCTTCGAGATGTTCAAGCCACGCCACGCGCGCCTGATCGGGCGTGTAGTAGCCGTCGGGTGCGACGAAATACGGCATGGCGAGCAGTTCCATGCTCATCGACGCCAGCTCGGCGGCTTCATGTCCGGTACGCCGCTGCCACGTGAACGGCAGCGCGTGCGTAGCGAAGTCGTGGAAGCAATGTCCCGCTTCATGCACGAGCGTCTGCACGTCGTCGGGCACGCCGACGGCATTCATGAAAATGAACGGACGTCCGCGGAACGACAGATCTGTGCAGTACCCACCTGGCGCCTTACCGGGCCGGCTTTCGAGATCGAGCAGCTTCTCGTCGGCCATGATGCGGAACTGTGCGCCCAACCCGGGATCGACGCGCTGGAAGATGTTCTTGGCGCGATCGATGAACGTCTCGACGTCGGCGAACGGCTTGAGCGGCTCGTCGGCGTTCAAGTCGACGGTGACATCCCACGGGCGAAGCACGTCGACGCCAAGCGACGCACGGCGATGTTCCATGAGACGGGCGACGGCCGGCGTGACGGTTTTCTTGACGGCGTCGTGAAAGCGCGCCGTGTCTTCCGGCGTGTAGTCAAAGCGATGCTTGGCCGCGAAGCAGTAGCGTTGGTAGTCTGGGAAACCGGCTTCCTTGGCGACCGCATCGCGCAGCACGTACATGTTGTCGAACAGGTCGGCGAACTCGTCGCGCTTGACCATGTACGCATCGGCGCCCAGGCGGAACGCGCGCTCGCGTTCGGCACGGTCCGCGGACTTGAGATACGGCTGCAGCTGCGGAATCGTTTTCGGCGTACCGTCCCAGTCGACGCTCAGCCCACCCGTGATCTTCTGGTAACCGGCGGACAGTTCCTCGATCTGCGAGAAGCGCGCGACGTTGGCCTCGCGAAAAATCTCGATATCGGTACGGAAACGCCGAATGGTGGTGTCGAGATCGGGGCGCGACCACCCGAGGGCGATCAGGCGCTTGGCGAGTCGGACGCCCTGCTCTTCCAGCTTGGGGAAGATCTCCATTGAGAAACGGAGATAGGCCGTCTCGGCCGCCGTGTCGGCCGTGTTCCCGGTATAGGCGATCATGGCGAGCGTGCCGGCCTCACCGACCAATGTATCGAGCCGCGACCACGTGCCGAGCCACGACTCGACGACGGTCGATGTCGCGTCGAGGGCCATGGTGGCGAGCTGTTCGTAAAACGGCAGGATGTCGTCCCATGCCGCGTCGCGGAAAGCCTCGGGGGAGGCCGGGAGTTCGATCATGATGTCGGAGATGGGTCGCATGTACCGCACACTACGTCATGGCGTCGCCGTCGCGTCAGCGGAGCGCGTTGATGTGCGCGCTCTCGCATGCCGGAGTGGCGTTACTCGCCGTAGGGAATCCAGATGTTCTTGACCTGCACCGCGCGCCGCAGGAATTCACGGCCTTCGCCCACTCGCGGATCCAGCCATTCACGCCCGTCCCATTCGGTCCACGTGCGCTTGAGGTTGGCGGCCGACGCCTTCTCTACGGCGGTGGCACCTGCCCTCGATCCAACGTACCACATCGCATCGACGTCGTCATGCTCCGCCAACACTTTCGCCAGCGCATCGCGCGGGCCCGTCACGATGTTTACCACACCGGCCGGCACGTCGGAGGTCTCAAGCACGCTGTAGAAGTCGGTTGCCGACAACGGGTACCGCTCCGACGGCACGGCAATGACCCGATTGCCGGTGGCCAAGAGCGGAGCAATGAGTGAAACCAGACCGAGCAACGGGTACGGGTCGGGACAGGCCACGCCGACCACGCCGATCGGCTCGTGCATCGCCAGCGCCACCCCGCGCACGGGCACGTCGTGAACCGCACCATCGTGCTTGTCCGCCCATGCTCCGTACGTGAACAGCCGCGAAATCGACGCCTCGACTTCGCGCACGGCATCGGCCGCCGATGCACCCGTCATGGCCGACAGTCGAGCGGCGAATTCCTGCTCGCGGGCGGACAGATTTTCTGCGATATAGAAAAGAATCTGCGATCGCTGGTGACCGGTGAGTTTCGACCAGCCGACGCCGGCATGTGCCGCCTCGACCGCGTTCCGCAGATCCTTCCGGTTGCCGTCACCGACTTCCCCGACCACACGGCCATTCGCCCCCAGCACGCGACGCGAGTAGCCCGAGTCGCTGCGCGTTTGCTTGCCGCCGATGAACAGCTTGGGGGTCCGATCGATCGCGGGGAGCGTGGATCCGGTCATGCCCGCATCGGCCGCGCTGTCATCACCATCCGACGACCGCGATGGCGCCTCAGCGACGACGGGCGACGGGGCACCCTCGTGCGGGCGCACGGACTTGAGATACTCGCCGAGCCCTTCGCGACCGCCTTCACGGCCGAATCCGGACTCGCGATATCCTCCAAAACCCGCCGCCGCGTCGAACAAGTTCGTGCTGTTCACCCAGACGACGCCGCACTTGAGCTTCGGCGCGATATCGAGCGCCAGATTGATGTTTTCGCTCCACACGCTGGCGGCGAGTCCAAAGGGCGTGTTGTTGGCGAGTGCGACCGCTTCGTCCGGCGTGCGAAAGGTCATGCTGACGAGCACGGGGCCGAAGATCTCGACCTGCGCGATCGTGGCCGACGGCGCGACGTTCGTGAACAGCGTGGGCGGATAGAACGACCCTTCGGCGGGCGTGGCCCAGGAGGGCTGCCAGCAGGTGGCCCCTTCCTCGATCCCCTGCGCGCACAACTGCTTGATGCGCTCGAGCTGCACGGGGGCGACGATGGCACCCATGTCGATGGTTTTATCGAGCGGCGAGCCGATACGGAGCCGCTCCATGCGATCGCGGAGCTTGCCGATGAGCTGATCGGCCACGCCTTCCTGCACCAGCAGTCGCGAACCGGCGCAGCACACCTGTCCCTGGTTGAACCAAATCGCGTCGACGACGCCCTCAACGACGCTATCAAGATCGGCGTCTTCGAACACGAGGAACGGGCTTTTTCCGCCCAGTTCGAGCGACAGCCCCTTCCCTGAGCCGGCGGTCGCCACGCGAATGGCACGACCGACCTCGGTGCTGCCAGTGAAGGCGATCTTGTCGACATCGGGGTGGTCGACGATCGCCGCCCCCGTGCGTCCGTCGCCGGTGACGAGATTGAACACGCCCGGCGGCAGGCCGATCTCATGCATCAGCTCCGCGAAGCGCAGCGCGGTGAGCGGCGTGAACTCAGCGGGCTTGAGCACGACGGTGTTCCCGGCGGCGAGGGCGGGCGCCACCTTCCAGGCCAGCATCAGCAGGGGGAAATTCCACGGGATCACTTGGCCCACGACGCCGTACGCGTGCTGATTCGGGAACTCCGCCGAAAGAAGCTGCGCCCAGCCGGCGTGATACGAGAAGTGGCGTGCGACGAGCGGAATGTCGATGTCGCGCGTTTCGCGAATCGGCTTGCCGTTGTCGATGGATTCGAGCACGGCGAAGTGGCGGGCGTGCTTCTGAATGCCACGAGCGATCGCGTAGAGCCAACGCGCGCGGGCATGATCGTCGAGCGCCTGCCAGCCGGGCAACGCCGCGCGCGCCGCGGCGACCGCGGCATCGACGTCGTGCGCAGTGCCCTGCGCCACGCGGGCCAGCAGGGCACCGGTGGCCGGGTCGTTCACGTCGAAGGAGTCGCCAGCCGTTGGCTTCGTAAACGCGCCGCCGATGTAGTGCCCGAACGCGCCGCCGTGCTCGGCCAGCCACGTGCGCACGACGGCATCCCCTTCCGGCGCAGGACCGTAACTCATCGTCTCGAAAATCTCGCGGACGGTACCGCCCGTGTGGGTATTCGTCGTCGCCATGCGGATCACACCATGGGTTGGCGATGAGCCGCAGCATAGCGACCCGTCACGAAGTGCTCGAGCTGCCGCTCGACGTCGGTGAGCAGACCGCTCGCGCCGAAACGAAACAGATGCGGACGAAGCCAGCGATCGCCGAGTTCCTCCTTCATGAGGATCAGCCAGTCGAGCGCCTGCTTCGCCGTACGGATGCCGCCGGCGGGTTTAAAGCCAACCTCGAATCCGGTGCGCGATCCGTAGTCGCGGATCATGCGCGTCATGACCAGACCCACCGGGAGCGTGGCGTTCGAGGTTTCCTTGCCGGTGCTGGTCTTGATGAAGTCGGCGCCTGCCATCATGGCGACCTGACTGGCGCGCGCGACGTTCGTGAGCGTGGCGAGTTCGCCAACCCCGAGGATCGCTTTGAGATGGGCGTCGCCGCAGGCCTCGCGGAAGGCGCGGACTTCGTCGTAGAGCGCCAGCCAGTTCCCCGTGAGGACGTGCGCGCGCGTGATCACGATGTCGATTTCCATGGCCCCGGCGGCGACCGACGCATGGATCTCGGCGACGCGCTGTTCGAACGGGGACAAACCCGCGGGGAAGCCGGTGGAGACCGCGGCGACAGGCACGCCCGACCCGTGTAAGGCCTCGACGGCGGTGGCGACATACTGGTGATACACGCACACCGCACCGACCGTGATCCCCAGGTCGCGGACGCCGAGGGCCTCCACGATCTCATGGCGCAAGGGATGACGGGCCTTCGCGCACAACCGTCGGACGTTGCCCGGGGTGTCGTCGCCGGCCAGGGTGGTGAGGTCCATGCAGGAAATGGCGCGCAGCAGCCACGCCGCCTGCCATTCCTTCTTGACGGTGCGTCGGCCGCCGAGCGAGGCCACCCGCCGTTCCACCGCGCTGCGGTTCACCTTGGTGGCACGCACTAAGGCGAGATCGAGGGCGGTGCCAGGGTTCCGGACCGGCGGCGTATCGGGGCCCAATCCAGTGGGCCAGCGAACACCGTCCGGCGCATCGGCGTCGGCGGAGCGGAGTGGCCGCGGAGCGTGCAAAGGAGTTACGGTCATGGCATGACCAATCTAGGTCAGCGCGGGATCCGGCGCTCGAAACGCGTGACGGCGAACGTGGCGCTCAACTTCGCGGGGCAACCGGCCGATACTAGCAATCGGAGAGGAGTACCCCGACCGACGAGGCCATGCGTTCCGCCCGACCCACACATCTGCTTGCCGTACTGTTTACGGCCGTCCCGACGCTCTTGGCATTCCCCGGTTGCACCAAGACCGTGGAGGCACCGGCTGCGGCGCAGCTGACGATCGTGCAGGGACATCTGCAGACCGCCGCTGCGGGGACCCTGCTTCCGACGCCCGTGGTGCTTCGGGTGATCGGCACCGATGGCGCTCCCATCGGCAAGATTCCGGTGAGCTTCAACGTGCTCGCCGGTGGCGGGTCGGTCGACCCGGGCACCGTGGTCAGCGACGCCAACGGCGAAGTGAAGGCCCGCTGGACCCTCGGGCCCGGGGCGCAAGTGCAGACCATGACCGGCACGGCGCCGGGGCTGGACCCGGTCACCCTGAGCGCCAACGGCATCCTGCCGAGCGAGTTGGTGATCGCCCAGGGCAACAACCAGACGGCCAAGGCGGGTACCGCGCTGACCGTGCAGATCGTGCTGCGGGTCACGGGCGGGTTCAACGTCCCGATTCCCGGCCAGACGATCGGCTTGGCCATCACGAGCGGCGGCGGCAGCATCTCCCCACAGTCGGCGGTGACCAACTCGCTCGGCGAAGTCACGGTGCGCTGGACACTCGGCCCGCAGACCGGCCCGCAGACGGCCACCGCCACCGCCGGCACACTTGGCCCGATTGCGATCTCGGCGATCGCGAACTGATCGTCACCTGCCCGTGACCTGATCGCCCGATCGCCCGCGTTCCGCGAGCATTCACGTCGTCGATTCGCCAATTGGTGCGAACCGACGACGTTCTTGCATCGTTGCATAGGGGTACGACCCGCCACCGCGCGGCATCCCCCTCACACTGTTTATGGCGAACGCACCGACATTGCGCACTCTTGCAGGCAAGACCGTGGTGGTAACCGGCGCCAGTGATGGCATCGGCAAGGCCGCGGTGCGCGCCTATGTCGCCGCTGGCGCGTCGGTGGTCATGATCGGGCGCAACGAGGCGAAGACGGCGGCCGCGGCGCAGGCGATCATGAGCGACGTGGGCGCCATTTCCGGCATCGAGGGCCGGGGTCGGGCCATCACGTGGGAAATTGCCGACCTGTCGCGTCAGGAGGACGTTCATGACGTGGCCGACCGATTACTGGCGCGCCTCCCACAGATTGACGTGTTGGCGAACAACGCCGGCGCGATGTTTCTGGACCGCGAGGTCACGCCGGATGGATTCGAGCGCACCTTTGCCCTGAACCATCTGAGCTACTTCACGTTGACGCTGCGCCTGCTGGCCCCGCTGGTGGCCGCATCGCGGCCGGGCGCGCCGTCGCGTGTGCTGAGCGTGTCGAGCCGCGCGCATGAGAACGCGCGCCCGGCGCTCGACGACCTGCAACTGACGCGTCATTTCGGCGGGTGGAAACAGTACGCCAATTCGAAGTTGTACAACATCTGGTTCACGCGCGCCCTCGCGCGTCGTCTCGATGCGTCGCGCGTGGTGACGCAGGCGCTACACCCGGGCGTGGTGAGCACGCGCTTCGCGACCAACAACGGGCGGATGGGGCGACTGCTCCGGCGGGTCATGGACGTGGTGTCCGTCACACCGGCCCAGGGAGCCGACACCCTGGTGTGGCTCTCATCGGCGCCGGAGGCGCTCGAAGGGTCGGGTGACTACTGGGTCAAGCGCCGCCGCGTCGCGCCATCGCGCACGGCGCGCGACGATGCCCGCGCCGAATCCCTATGGGCCACGACGTCACGCCTGACCGGCCTCGATGCCGACCGAATCCTCCGCGATGCGATGGCTCATGCCGTGGCGTGATCTGCCGCGGCTCGCCGCCATTCTCTGGCGCTTGGTGCCGCTCGTGCTGTCGTTCACGCGGGACCGTCGTCGCTGGATTCGCTGGGGCGGTCCGGCGGCGCGCACGCCCGCGTTCCACGAGCGCCGCGCCCGTCGCATGGTGCACGACATCGCCGTGCTCGGCCCGGCGTTCGTCAAGCTCGCGCAAATTTTTGCGACGCGAGCCGATCTCGTACCCGAGCCGTATCTCGCCGCCCTTGGTACGTTGACCGACCGCGTGCCGCCGGTGCCGTGGGCGCAGATCCGTTCGGCGCTGCAGCAGGCGTGGCACGCCGATCCCGACCGCATCGTCGACCAGCTCGACCCGGTGCCCCTGGCCGCCGGATCACTGGGGCAGGTGCACCGCGCCCGCTATCAGGGTCGCGACGTGGTGGTGAAGGTGCTCCGTCCGAACGTGGAAGCGATCGTGGTGCGCGACGTCCGACTGGCGCGCGCCATCGTGAACGCCGTGTATGCGCGCTTTCCGCATCACCACGTGCTGGGCTTTCGCGTCGTGCTCGACGAGTTCGATCTGCACGTGCGCGAGGAAATGGACTTCGAGCGCGAGGCGATGCAGTGCATGCGGATGCGCGAGCGCTTCTCCGATGAGCCGCGGCTGCGCATCCCGCAGGTGGAGACCGCGCTCACCCGGCGTAACGTGCTGGTGCTCGAGTTCATGGATGGAACGCGCATCGACGCCCTCGACGCCCAGATCGCGCAGGGGCTGGTATCGCCCAAAGCCCTCGTGGAAACCCTGATCGAGAGTTACGCGCGGATGATGCTGCGCGATGGCGTGTTTCACGCCGATCCGCACCCAGGCAACCTGTTGGTCGACGCCAAAGGCCGCATCGTACTCCTGGATTTCGGCATGGTGATCGATGTCGGCGTGCCGGTGCGCAAAGCGCTGTTCGACACGATCATCGCGGCCATCAAGCGGGATGCCGACGCCACGACCGACGGCTTCTTTGCGCTGGGGATGGTGGCCCCCGGGACGACGCGCGAATCGATGCGGGACCTCGTGCGCGTGCTGCTCGACATCGCGTATCAAGACAGCGCGATGGAGGAGCGCGCGCGCGCCATCGCCGACCGTGTGATGCGGGAGCTGTTCAACTGGCCGATCGTGCTGCCCGGCGAGTTGGTGTACTTCGCCCGTACGGCGGCCCTGATCGAGGGCGTGGGCGCGCGATACGATCGCCACTTCAACAGCATCAAGGTGGCGTCGCCGGTGGTGCTGAAGCTCCGTCGCGAGTTACTGGCCGTGCTGCTGGGCGACGAGGGCACGCGCGAGCCCATTATCACGTTTGCCGCCACACTCGGCGCGCTGGCCGGCGGCGCCACGGCCGTGATCAGTCGGGCGTGGCGGCGCCTGCAACGCGACAATCCCCCGACGGTTCGATAACCGTTCGGGGGATGTGCTCGGCTCGTGGCGGCGGTACGCCGGGCCGACGGCGACGGCGACGGTCAGGAACGCTTGCGACGGCGGGACACGACCCCGAGCGCCAGCAGTCCAACACCCATGAGCGCATAGGTGGACGGCTCCGGAACCACCTTCGCCGTAGAGGTAAGGTACTCCTGGCTGGACGATTCCCCGTTCACGTTGTCGTCGGACAAGACATACCAGTTTCGCGAGAGCACGATGGTATTCGGCACGGCGAGCGTGAAGAAGTCGCCACTGCCGTTGAACGTGCCGCCGAACATGTTCCAGATCGTGCCCTGAATATTCTCGGCGTTGTAGAGCCCCGAGCCGGTGAACGCAGCCGTCGGATCGTACTGCTCGATGAGCCACGCGGCCTTCATGTAATCTGCCTGGCTGTTCCGACGCGTCTTCGAGAAGTCGCCGTTTCCGACGAGGCCGTTCGTGTTGCTCGAGAACGCCGTCGAGAAGTACGAGTCGGCGTTGGAGTTCGCCCAGTGACGGAAGTCGACGCACCAGATGATCGCGTTGTTCAGCGGCGTGGCGCCGGCCACCCCGAACTGCGCATTGAAACCCGTGAGAGTTCCTTTGTAGGGAGATACGGCGTACCCACCAACCGTGCCGTTGCTGGACACATCGCCGTTGAAGTCGACGGTTCCGAGCACTGGAGCCTGCGCGGAAAGCGCAGCAGGCACGGCAAGGGACGCGGCGAACAGAAGTGACGCGAGCAACGGGACAGTGCGTCGACGGATGGACATATGGATTTGCGTTATTGGAGGACGCGAACCGCTCATGGAAGCATGACGAAGCAATCATGATGCCAGATTCGCGCTTCCGACCTCAACAATTCGCCGGCGACCTCAGCCATTGCAAGTGCATACTCAGCAACGCTTTATATTTTCCAGATACCGTAACGCCGGGAAGGCCGTCCGACGGAACGTAGCGCGCTCGCCACAGTGATACGCCACAATGCAAGCTCTACCGTAAAACGCAAAAACTAGAAGATCCACTCGCGGAACAGGTCGAAGCCGAACTGCAATCGCGGGAAACCATTCGTGCCGAGCTGGGTACACGGCGCCGAACCGGGGTCCATACCCACCTGCCCGGAAAGGCTCCGCGTGATGCGATACTCGGCGGACAGGCCGATCCAGAGCGAGGAACGGGTGGAGGCGGCACCGCCGCGGCAGACGCCCGTATTGGCGCGCAGGAACGTGCGCTCGCCGATCTGCTTCCCGGCACTGATGCTGAGATTGTCGAGCAGCGACAGCGCCGAAAGATCCTTTTGAGACTGCCCGCCGGCGGTGGTCACCTGGATCGTGTTGATGCCGGGAAAGAATCGCTGCAGGGCGCCCTCGACGGCGCCTCCGACCGACGGCAGTAGCACGCCTGTCACCGCCCGCACGGTACTCTGCCCTGCTCCGTCGAGGGCGAACGTGGGCGCGCCGAAGATCAGCAGCGAGATGATTTCCGACTCAGGCGCACTGGCATAGAGCGGGTCGGAACTCGAGAGTGTGAGCACCGGCACGTCGTAGGTGCCACCAATGTGCACCCGCACCGGGATCGCACTGCCACCTGACACGCGCACGGTATTTGTGGCGCTGATGTCGAGTGTAGGCGCGATGGCGCTGCTGCCGAAGAAGCGCACGCGCCCCGAGTCCACGGTGAAGCTGCGACTGACGACGCCAAGGTCGAGCCGGTACTGACCACGGTTCGCACTGAGCTCCCCCTCGAGTGCGAGTCGATCGCCGCTCATCGCGATCGATAGCCCCCCGGACACCTTGACTCGCGACTCCGGTGTCTGCACCCACACCTCATTTCCCAAATCGACCCGGGCGTTCTCGACGTTCAGCACGGAGCCGAGTGCGGCCAACGACTGCGCGGCGGTTTCGGCCACCGGCACTTCTTCGGCGCCGAGTAACTCACGTGCGGCCTCCGAGGAGAGGTCGAGCGCCGTACGTGCCCCGAACGGATCGAACACGAGGTTGGCGCGCGGGATAAAGATCGCGCCGCTGAGCGTGGGTCGTTTGAGCGGTCCGACCACCGTGACGTTCCCACTGAGGTCGAGGTCCGTTCCATCGCGCTGCCGCGACAGCATCGCATTGTTGGCCGAGACCTTCAGTGCGATCGTGGACGGCTCGCCCGTGTGAAAATGCATCGCGCCCGAGGCACCGATCGTGTCGAGGGTACCGCCGCTGCGGATACGCAACGTTTCGAGAATGAGGGAGTCTTCGGCGGCGCGCAGCACCATACGACCGTCGGCGGGCTCGATATTGAGATCGCGGAAGAAGGCACCAACCCCGTCGGCGGTCATGGAGCCGCGGGCGACGGGACGATCCATATTGCCGCTCAGGGCCAGTTGCCCCGTCACCCGTCCACGGAGTCGTTGTACCCCGTCGATCGTGAGCGGTAAGCCATCGAGACGGAGCGAGTCCGCCGTGATCTGGGCATCGACCTGATCGGACAGCAGGCGTTTCTCGACCGAGGCGATGGCGAGATCGATCGGCACCCGTGCTTCCGCTCGCAGCGCTCCGCCGAGGGAGTCGGTAAGCACGACCGAGGCAACAAGCGTGCGATCGGCGTATCGTCCCGTCGAATTGATGGACGGCAGGCGGAACCCGCCAAAACCGAGCGAATCGCCACGCAGCGTCCACGATAGCAGCGGCATCGGGCGCGTACCCGTGAGCTCAGCCGTTCCGCTCAGCGTCCCGGCGAACCGTGGCGTGCCCGCGAGCAGCGCGGCTATCTCACCGACGGGGAATTGCTCGAGTCGGATCGAACCGGTGATCGGGCGACCGCTCGGAACATCGGCGACCGCGTTGACCACGCCGGCGGCGTTCGATCGCAGTTCGGCCGGGAAGAGGTGAAAGCCCGTAGAATCCTGCTGCAGCGTAATCGGCTTCGTACTCCGCCACATGACATCGGCGTGGGACAGGTGCAGCGAATCGATCGCCACCGCGAACTGCGCCGGAGACCGCGTATACGCGCCACGCGCTAACAGGTGCGCGTCGGTCTGCGAGCTGACGTCCAGCACGAGCAGACCGCTGTCGGCGTTCGCCTTCTCGACGCGGAACCCGATGGCCTGCAGTCGGATCGCCCCGAGGCCATCGATTTCGTCGGCGGTCGCGGCTCCTTCGAAGGCGGGACGCGTGAACACGTGATCGGCCGTCGCCGAACCGAAAACCCGTCCGACCCGAACCGAACCTACCTGCATGGCGCGGGCACCGATGGCCGCGGTGGCGCCGGCGTCGGTCAGACTGCCGTAGAGATAGCCGGAGAGCGACGCATCTCCTTCGAGCGTATCGGCAGCGAGACGGCGCAACGCCGTCGCGGCCGAGGTATCGACCACCTGAATCATCGCGGCAAGCCGACCCAATTCCGCACGGACCGCGCCGAGCGAGTCGGCGCGCGCCGACAAGACGAGCGTATCGACCTTGCGAGCGTCGCGCGCCAGGGCGCCGCGCGCATCAAAGGTGACGCCCCCGATGTGCGCGGTGGCCGAGTCGACCAGCAGACGCTCGGCCCCGAGCGATAGCGTACCCAGAAAATCAAAGGCGGGCCGATCCTCCGCGGCCGACTGCTTCCAGTCGGCCACCAATCGCCCGTCGAAGAGCGCGAGGCTTGCGCGATCGCTCGCGCTATCGCTTGCGCTATCGCTCGCGGAAGCACCCGCCACGGGGCGCGGTCCCCGTGCCGACAGCGACACCGTACCGTCCACGGCGGTGGAGGGTACGGTCGCCCGTCCGACCCATTGGCGGACATCGAATTGATTGAGCACGCCGGTGGCCGTGAGCTGCCAGGTGGCGGCCGTGACGGCGGCCGTTCCTTGCATCGTGACGACGCTCGCCTGCGCGGTCGTGTTGTGCGGGGCCACAACGCCGGTGCCGTCCGCGGCACGGAGGGCGGCCGTCCAGCGCATGCCATCGGTGCGGCCATCGAGCGTGACCTGCCCGAAAATGGCCCCGCGAATCGGCAGCGTCGTGTCGATGCGCGCGAGCGCGCGCATGGAGAGGGGATCGAGCTGCAACGCGGCATTCACCAGCGGCGCGCTGGCGTTCGCGCCGCCGTATCGCGCGCGGATCGTACCGCGGATCGCGGACACGTTCCCCACCGCATCGGTCCAGGTGAGCCCGACGTTCGTCAGGTCGGCCGCGTCGAGATCAGCCGAGCGGATCACGCCGCGCGCCGTGAGGATGCCGTCGATCGCCGGCATCTCAGGAATGAGCGCTGGTGAGAGGGCCCGAATCGACCGTACGTCCACGCGAGCGTCATCGACGGTCATCCCCCACGCCCGCGGACGCGCACCCATCTCCACCATGCCACGCAGCTTCGCGCTGGAGACGGCGCCACCGGGCACGAGTGCATCGGCGAAGCGCGCGTCGAGCAGATCCATTTTGAAGGCGGTGAGCGGACCGCCGTCACGCGCCACCAGTGTACCGGTGAACGTGCCGCGAATCGCTGGCGGCAGCGCCTCATAGCTGATCCGTCGCAACAGGTCACTCTGCAGCGGCACGAAGGCGAGGTCGACCCGCTGCAGCAGCATTTGGTCCGGCTTGAGCACGACATCGATCCCGCCGGTGATGCGCGAGGCACCGCTCTTCACGTCCAAGGCGGAGAGGGCGAACTCGACGTCATCCGGATTCTCCAGCGTGCGCATGCGGACGATGGCCGATCCGCGTCCCTCGGCGGGCAGCACATCCCAGATCCACTGGAGATCGGTGAGGCCCGCGTTGGCCTTGATGACGACGTCGTAGCGCAGCGGCCCCGGGTGATGCCAATCGATCGTGCCAAGGGCCGTGCCGGTTGATGCTGGCAGTCGCACATCCCCAAGGTTGAGCTGCAGCGAGTCGCCCGTCCAGCGAATGCGACCGGCGGCCTGCGCGATGCGAATCGGTGGATCGGACACGACGCCGCTCAGCGTGTCGATCTGCATTGAGGCCGGGCGCTTCTCGACATCGACGATGATCGCGTCGCGCGCACGGACCCGTTCAAGCACCACCAGCCGACGCTCGAAGAAGGTGCCCGCCGGTGTGCGGACGAGATCGTGCAGGCTGTCCTTCACCGCGATGACGCTATCCCGCGCCGCGCCGACAAAGACGGGATGCGGCGCCCACGGCGCGATGGAAGCAATGCGCCCCCCGTCGACCATCAGCGAGTCGACGCGGATATCGTCGCCGAAGCCGGGCGTGGCGCGCGGGGTCGCCTTGAGCGTATCACCGGAAATGATGTAGGCGATGTTCCACGGGCCCTGCTCATCGCGCTTGAGATCGACCCGGAGGCCACGCACGGCGAGCCGCCGGAGGTGGATCGCCTTGTCGAGCAGGTCGCGAATGGCGATCGACCCTTCCAGGCGCTGCGCGGTGACGACGGGCACCCCGGCCGTATCGACCAGCGATACGTTTTCGGCCACGAGGTGGGTGGGACTGATTGATCGCAGCACCCCGACGCGCAGCGTCCCACGCCCGCCGAACAAGCCGTTCGCGCTGGAGATCATGGTGCTGAGCAGCCATCGGCGGCCGCTCTCGGTGTTGACCGCGCAATAGTACGCGATGCCCAAGCCACCGAGCGCTCCGAGGATGATCCCGGCCGCCCAGCGGACGCGCCGCTGACGCGACGACAGGTCTCGCGACGACATGCCCCGCGGCGCATCCGGGACGGCATTCGCGCCAGGCGACGTCATCAGAACGCCTGGCCGAGGCCGAAGTGGAACGTGAGTCGAGAGAGTACACCGCGGCCGGTCGTCGGGCGGTATGTACTGGGGCACTCGAAAATGTCACTGGCGCGTGGATCGCTGATATCGCGCGGACTCGCGCAGAGAATGTCGCCGGTCGTGCCCTTGTTGTCGCCGGCGGTAAAGAACAGGGCCCGACCGGCCCGTGGCTCGTAGGGCTGATAGCCGACATCCATGCGGAAGGGGCCCAGCGGGGTCACGACGCGCAGGCCGAGGCCGGGCGTTGCCCGAAGGTTGCCCCAGCGGAAACCTTCGGAATGCGTTTCCCACACATTGCCGGCGTCGACGAAGGCCGCGAATTGCAGGTCTTCGGCGATGAAGCGGAATCCGCGACGCCACTCGAGATTGGCGACGACCATGGCGGTGCCGCCACGCGGCACGGCGCGATCGTAGCCGGCGCCATCTTTCACAACGACCACGCGTGCGCCGTTGGCGCCCACGGTGTCGAGCACGCTGGCGGCCGACACGACGTACACCAGCGGCCCCAGCAGATTCTGCTGGTAGCCACGCACCGAGTTCTGCCCGCCGGCGAAGATGCGCTCCTGCTGCGGGATCAACGGCGATCCATCAACGAGTTCGGCGCCAGGAGCAAACGCGCGCGACATCTGCACCCGCGTGCCGATCACGCCGCCCGCGAAGCGGAAGTAGGTGGACGCTTCTCCGGTGCCACGATAGAACGTGAGCGACTTGACGAGCGGCGAGAACGTCTGGCCGGCCCGGACATCGCCGCGCACGCGCGAACCGCGCGAGGGATCGACGGCATTGTTGGTACGATCGTGCGACGCGCTGGTGCTGAGAATCCCGACGCTGCGACCAAACAGGGAGAGGACAAAGTCCTCCGGGCGGCACTGGCCGAATCGCGCGCACGACACGGCAGGATCGGTGATCGTCTTGCCGTTCTCGTACTGAAAGCCGGCGGTGCCAGCCGTGCGCGGCGTGAACTGCCGAGCGAGTTCGACGAGCGCACCGACCGTCGTTTCACGCAAGTACGCGAACGGTTCACCGCGACGCTCGCTGTACACCGTGAGCACCGGCTGGACGGGCCAGCCGAACAGGCGCGTATTCGACAGGGTCGATCCGACGTAGTAGTTCAGCTTTTCACTGAACGGATCGAGCCGCAGCGCGCCGGAGCAGAGCGCGGGGGCGAAATCCGTTGGGGTGCCGACTCCGATCTTGGATGCGCGCGCCGAGAGCTCAACCCGACGACCAACACCGAGGAAGCCCCGGTCGGTGACGCGCCCTTGCATTCGGATGCAGTCCTGCGTGGCCCACCCCATGCCGACGCGAGCGGCGCGGGTCCGCGCTTCAGCGACGGCGACCTTGAGGTCCAGTACGCTGTCGCGGACGCCCGTCAGGGGTGTGAGGGTGTCGATCAACACCAGTCGAAAGGCTTCGGAGCGATACAGATCGCGCTGCGCATCGAGGATGGCGCTGGCCTTGAACCGATCCCCCGAGCGGATCGAGACCAGGCGCGCCACGTCGGACGAGTCGACGCGCGCGCTCCCTTCCCGCAGTGGCTGGACCTCGATCTGCACGGTGCCGATCGACACCAGCTGGCCCACGGTGAAGCGCAGCGTCAGCGTCGCGCGTGCGGCGGCGGAATCGATGGCTACGCTACTCTGCGGGCGCGCGGCACGGGCGTAGCCCGCGTCCCGGAGGCGCGAGAGGACCTGATCGATCGTGGTGTCGACGCGCGTGCGATCGAAGCGCTTATGCTCGAGGGCACGCAGCGGCGCGTCGAAGCCGCGCTTGCCGGCGGCGGCCTCGGGCAGTCCCTGGATCAGCACCGTGTCGAGGACCGCCTCGGGGCCCGGGGTGATCGCGAACAGCAGCCGCACCCCATTGCGACGACGATCGATGGTCGGGGTGACGGAGGCCTGAAACCACCCGACCTGCCGATGCATGACGGCCAGGCGCAGGGCATCGCGGCGGAGTTCGAGCGAGTCGAGGCAGGGGGCGGCGCCAATGCGAAACCATCGCGTCTTCATCCCCGGCTCGCGCGAAACGATGCTGGCAGCGAGCGTGATCGCGTCAAACCGCGGACTGCCGGCAAACTTGACCGACCGCACGCGCTGGGTGACATCGCATCGGGACATGCGCTGCGCACTCGCGGACAGCGGCCAGAGCGCCGCCGCCATGATGAGCAGAGCGAAGGAAATCGAAGAAAGGGGGAATACGTGAGGGCGGCGCATGCGTCTAGAGAATGTAATTCGAGGCCGTTTCCGCGCCTCGCAGCCGGCCCCCACGTTTCGGTTGGTGCGCCAGCGCACCAACGGGACTGACGAGGACTGGGGAACGTGCTCGCCGCGGTGTTCACCGTTCATAGACTGTTCATCACGCCGGACTAGATTCCAGCAGCGAGTTCTTTCCGTCATCCATTGGAGCGCCTGCATGATCCCGATCACCGACGTTGCCGTTGGCTTTCTCATGGCGTGGCAGACCGCTGTGACTCCCGGGCCGGTGCCCCTCGCCCTGCCGGTGGACTCCCTCCCGCAGCCGCGGGCGGCCACCGTCGCGCAGCCGGTCGGACTGACGATGCTCTCTGCGGATACCGTGCCACGCGTTCGCCGCAAGGCGGTCGTGTACAGCGATGGGTACGCCACGCGCGTGCGCATCCACAAGATGCTGAGCTGGGGAATGATTCCGTTGTTCGCGGCGTCCTACTTCTCGGGCGACCAGCTGCTCGAGAACGGCACCGACGCCCCCGCGTGGGCGCGCACCATGCACGGTCCGGCCGCCACGGGGAGCGCCATCCTGTTCGGCGCGAACACCGTGACCGGCGGGTGGAACCTCTGGGAAGGGCGAAAGGATCCCAATGGGCGCACCCGCCGCATCCTCCATAGCGTGCTCTTCACCGCGGCGAGCGGCGGGTTCGCCTACGCCGGGACGAAGCTCGCAGACGACGCCGAGCAAGACCTGAACGCGCGTCGCAAGCATCGCAACGTGGCGATCGGTTCTATGGGTGTTTCGACCGTGAGCTGGCTGATCATGTTGATCGGCAACTGACCCTTCTCCCGCCAACGCCACCCGATGCTTGAAACGCTGACGACCCTGCTCCTCCCCTGGTCGGAACTCTATGCCGACAGCGCTTGGATTCCCACCACGGTCCTTGCCGTGCACGTACTGGCGCTCTTCGCTGGCGGCGGCATCGCGATCGCCGCGGATCGTCGCGTGCTGCGGTCCACTCCGGGCACGCGCGAGGCATATCAGGCGGCGGCGGAAGATCTGCGCGGCACGCACGCCATCGTGATCGGTTCGCTCGCACTGATGGTGGTGAGCGGCGTCGCATTGGCGACGTCCGACATCGGGACCTTTGCCGTCTCGAAAGTGTTTTGGGCTAAGATGGCGACGTTTACGGTGCTCATCGCAAACGGCGCCTTCATGCGGCGTACGGAATCGCGGGTGCTCACCGCGGCGACTGATGCCGGTGTGGCGATCGATCAGACGACCCAGTGGCCAAGTCCACACCTGCCGTGGGCCGTCCTGAAGCGATCGGCGACGGTGAGCCTGGTGTCGTGGTTCCTCGTCGTCCTACTGGGTGTCGTGCTCTCCGATATCTAAGGTTACTTCCCTGTCCCTTTCGCCACGGAACGCCGTCGTATGACTGATTCCCCATCGCCCTGCACCGGCTGTTCGGGACGCCGAGATTTCCTGCGCACGGCCCTCACGGGCGCGGCGTCCATCGCGGCCCTCTCCGCCCTCGGTCCGGTCAACGCGATCGCTGCGATCGCCCCTCGCACCCCGGGTGGCGCCGTGCGCTACGCGTTGCCGGCAGCCGATGGCGTGTCGATCGACAGCGCCAACGAGGTGATTCTCTGTCGCTCCAACGGCGACGTCTTCGCGTTCGCGCTGTCGTGCCCGCACCAGAACACGGCGCTGAAAACCATGCCCAAGAATGCCGGCTTTCAGTGCCCGCGCCACAAGTCGAAGTACCTGCCGAATGGGACATTCGTGAGCGGGCGCGCCACGCGGAACATGGACCGGTTGCAGATCACGCGCGACGGCGCGCAGATCGTCGTGGACCCGGACATCGCGTTCGAGAGCGACGTCGACCCGGCGAAGTGGGCGGCGGCATTGGTCAAGGTCTGAGCCAGTCCGGCCAGATCACTTCTCTACACGGGGGCATCATGTCTGACTGCACGAACTGCCGGGGCGCCGGCGTGAACCGACGGGCGTTTCTGGCCACGAGTTCGGCGCTGGCGATCACCGCCGTCCTGGCCGCCTGCGGTAGCGACAGCGAGGAGGGTTCCACGATGACCGGGCCGCGCAACGTGAACGCGACCGTGACGCTGGCCAACTACGCCGCCCTCGGCACCGTCGGCGGGATCGCCGTGATCAGCGGCGCGGGTACCCCCATCGCCGTGGTGCGCGCCTCCGCGACCCAGTACCGGGCGTTTTCGCTGATCTGCCCGCATGCCGGCACCACCGTCGCGATCAGCGGCACGGGCTTCCGTTGCCCGAACCATGGCGCCACGTTCAATGCGAGCGGCGCGTGGACCGGTGGCGAGCGAACCACCGGTCTGTTCGAATTCACCGTCGCCTCGAATACCACCGCCGGCACCATCACGATTATCTCCTGACGTCATGCCCACACTCGTTTCGCCTCGCAGCGCCGGCACCACGATCCCGGCGCTGTTGTCGTTTCTGACCCTCTCGCTGGCGTCGCCGAGCATCGGCCACGCGCAGCAGCCGAAGGGCGCCGCCAAGGCCGCGGCCAAGGCCACGCCGACTGAGGCGGCACTCGATCGCCTCGCCAAGCAGCCGGTCATGGTGAAGGCCATGGCCGCCCTGCAGTCCGAGAACGAGTGGACGCTGACCGAACAGGCCGCGCTCTGCGAGATTCCGGCGCCGCCGTTTAAAGAAGCGGCGCGCGCCGCGGCGTTCCGCGACAAGCTCGCCGCCCTGGGCGTACAGAAGCTGCGCATCGACCGCGAAGGAAACGTGATCGGTGAGATCACGGGCACCGGGCCAGGACCGACGCTCGTGTTGAGCGGTCACCTGGACACCGTGTTCCCCGAAGGGACGAATGTGACGGTGAAGCGCGAGGGGACCAAGCTCACCGCCCCCGGCATCGGTGACGACTGCCGTGGATTGGCGGCGGTGCTGGCCACCACACGGCAGATCACCGCCAACAAGATCCCGTTCGCCGGCCGGATTCTGGTGGTCGGCACCATGGGTGAGGAAGGCCCGGGTAATCTGCGCGGCGTGCGGGCGCTGTTCAGCGGCCCGCTCAAGGATTCGATCGACATGTTCATCTCGATCGACGGCACCGGCTTCGGTATCACGAACGGCGCCGTGGGCAGCAATCGCTATCGCGTGTCCTACAAGGGCCCGGGCGGGCACAGCTACGGCGCGTTCGGCATGCCGAATCCGATTCACGCCATGGGCCGTGCGATCGCGAAGATTGCCGATCTCGAAGCGTCGTCGAACCCGAAGGTCACCTTCAACGTCGGTCTCGTGTCCGGCGGCACGTCGGTGAACTCCATCTCGGCCGAAGGCGTGATGGACATCGACCTGCGGAGTGAATCGGCGGCCGCGTTGGCCGACATCGACGCCCGCTTGCAGACGGCGCTGCGTCAGGCCCTCGCCGAAGAGAAGGCGCGCTGGCCCAAGTCGACCGTGCCGCTGGCGCTGGTGATCGACACGACCGGCCTGCGTCCAGCCGGCACGACGGCAGACACCTCGTTCATCGTGCGCACCTCGTTGGCCGCGGCCCGTACGATGAACGTGTATGCCCCGCTCACGATTTCGAGCACGGACGCGAACATCCCGATTTCCAAGGGCATCGCCGCGGTGACGCTCGATGGCGGCGGCGTGGGCCGCGGTGCGCACTCGCTTGACGAGTCGTACGACGATCGCACCGACGGCTACAAAGGCCCGCAGTGGATTCTGTTGGTCGTGATCGGCCTGCTAACCACACGCTAACGAAAAAGCGCCGGCAGCTCGTCGATCGACAGATCACGCGCTGCCGGCAGTAGTCCCGCCAGGAACGCCGCCTCACCGAGCAACGCCTCCGCGTAGGCACCGGCCGCCCGGCGCTCGCGAATGGATGTATCGTGATTGGCCTTGCTGAGTTTACGACCATCCGCATGCACGAGCAGCGGATGATGCCACCACTGCAGTGGCCGCTCACGACCCAGCAGTGCGGCCAGACGCAGCTGTCGGCCCGTACTGGCCAGCAGGTCCTCGCCGCGTATCACGACGTCGATGTCGTGCGCCATGTCATCGACGACGACGGCGAATTGATACGTCCACTGGCCGTGTCGATCGCGCACAAGCAGGTCGCCGCACTGCGCTGCGGGTGACTGCCGCATCGGGCCCAGTCGCCGATCATCGAACGGGATGACGCCGTCGACCATGCGCACCCGACGCGCCAGCGATTCGCCAGCGGTATGCCGAGCGTCTCGACACGTACCCGGATAGCGGGGCTCCTCCCCCGCGGCATGCGGCACGTGTCGCGCGACATCGCGTCGGGTGCAGGTGCACACGTACGTGAGGTCGCGGGCACTCAGGGCGGCGAGGACGGCGGCGTAGCGGGCCTCGTTCTCCGACTGTCGCTGTGGATGCGGCTGGCCGTGTGGCGCCGCGCGAAAACTGTCGGTGCGGCCGATGTCCGGCACGAAGCCGAGCCAGTCGAGGTCATCGAGCAGCGCGTCTTCGTATTCACGGCGGCACCGCGTGCGATCGTGGTCCTCGATGCGCAGCAGGACCTCGCCGCCGAACGCCCGCGCGATGCCCCACACGTGGATCGCGTTGACGATGTGGCCGAGGTGCAAATACCCGGTCGGTGCCGGCGCGAAGCGGGTGCGCCACGCCACGGGCTACTTCCAGCTGGTGACGTCGGCGTTGTCGCCTTCGCCGCCGGGCTGACCGTCGGCGCCGTATGTGAGCAGATCGTAGCTGGCCGGATTCACCTTGCCGGGCGCGACATACAGGTACGGACGGCCCCATGGATCAACGGGGACCGGCTTGCGCAGGTACGGCTCCGTCCAGCCACTGGGCGGATCGATCGCCGGCTTCTGCCAGAGCGCGGCAAGCCCCTGCGTGGTGGTCGGGTACCGACCATTGTCGAGCCGATAGCCGTCGAGCGCCGTGCCGAAGCTCTCGATCTGCGCTTTGGCCGTCGCCACCCGGGCGTCGTTCACATTGCGAAAGAGACTGGGCGCCACGAAGGTGGCGAGCACGGCGATCACGACGATCACCACCAGCACTTCGATCAGCGTAAAGGCACGCCGGGAGGGTAACGGGCATCGCTTCATGGCGTTGGAAGCTCTCCGCCGAGCGCGCACGTGGCAACTCCCAGGCGAGATCAGCGTCGATCCCCGAGGGGATCCGGACGCGCCATCACTCCCCGCGAATACGGAGCGAATCCGGTGCAAACAGTCGCGGATCGACCCATCCGTTCACATCGGGAGAACGCACCTGACGCCAGCCGGCCCGATCGGTACCGAGCATGGCCCGCGAGTCGGGCTTGATCACGCCAACCACTTCGCCCCCTCGACTCGCATCGTTGCGCACGTTGACCCACGTTCGGGCGACCGCCGGCGTCCATGTGATGCTGTCGATGGCACCAGCCGCCGTCACCGCGAGGCTATCGGCGAGCGTAGCTGGCCCCGTCGAGGTGGAAAGCTGGGCCGTGCCGGGGGCATTCGATAACGGCGCCACGCGATCGCTCGTGGCGACCTGCGTGAACGGCACCGACTTGACGCTGAGCCGCTGCATGACCTCGACGCCCAGGGGTGCGCCGTACCGCCAGGCCACCGCGGCCACCGACACCGAGAGCACCACCGCGGCGGCGGAGCGCCACACGGTGGGCGACTGCCACGCCGCCGTGGGCAATACGCCGCACCAATGACAGGTGGCGTCGAAGCGGTGCATGATTCCGCAGCCACGGCAACGCAACAGCTTCACCCGATCACCGCGAGCGTTCTGCAGGTGAAACGGGTGAGCACAGCGCGGACACTGCGACGCAGCGACCAGCGCTTTGGAACCACATGCGGTGCAGCGGAGAAAGGCCATGTGATCGAGCGACCGAGGAAGCAAAGACGAGAAGAGCGGGCTACGAATACCGCCGACCTGTGGAGCCGAGCGACTCCCACTGGGAAGCCATCCAATCGACGGTGGGCGTACGCGACCGAATCCAATGGATGAAGGATTGGTCACCACGCCGATTCTCGCTACGTGACGGCGAGCAAGCGGGACAAGAATTTTCGCCGCCGTTACAGCTGGGCGCCCACCGCGTTCAGGCGGCGTTCAGGCGGCGTTCAGGCGGCGTTCAGGCGGCGTTTAGGTGCCGGCCCAGGATGCCGCGGCACTGGTGCTGATCCGCGTGGAGCTCCCCAAGGGTCCAAATGCCGTCGAAATCGAACGGGGTTCCCGTGCGCCGGGCGTGATCGGCCCGCTCGGCCAGATATAGGACTTCCGCCAGCGGATGCCTGCAGGCGGGGCGTTCCTTCCGGTGATGCAGGCCGATGGCGTCCGCCGCGGCCGGACCAAGCCCCCACTGGTGGGCGGCCAGCGCCCCGAGGGGCTCATGCAGGTGCGCCAAGGCGAGCGAGAGCCAGTCGTCCGGCAGCCGAATGGCCCGACGACGTGCGGTGCGGAGCGCGGAGATCCGGTCGAACATGACCAATTTGCCGACGTCGTGGAGGAGGGCGACGGCGAACGCCTCTTCCGGGTCGGCACCGCACGCCACCGCGAGCGGACGCGCCAATGGTGCCGTGCTGACCATGTGCGACCAGACGTCGGCCACCATGCCATCGTACACCCCGCCCGGCTTGCTGAGCAGGCCATCCACACACGTGGAGAGCACAATGGCCTGGGTTCCGACAAGGCCAATGCGATCGACGGCCGCGTCGAGCCGGAGCACGGACTGGAGCCCCGCGGCGTACAACGCCCCATTCGCCGCCTTGAGCAGCGACTGCACGAGCGCGGGGTCGGTGGACAGGCGATCGGCCAGCTGGGCACGCGACAGGGACTCGTCGTCGCACAGCCCCATCGCGTCACGCGCGGCGGCGGGCAGCTGACGAATGACATCGGCCGGCTCTTCGCCAAGCAACTGGAGTAGTCCTTCCACATCGGGCCACTTCGCCGCGTTGTCGCTCGCCCGCCATTCTGCTTCGAGCTTCGCGATCACGTGGTCGCGACGGTCTACCCAGAAGCCGATATCGCGTGCCACCCACGCTTTCGGTGTGGCGTCGTCGAGATCGTGAACGGCTCGTTCCGGCCGAGTGCGGAGTCCCAGAGCCGGAGCGGGGGCGCGAACGGGGGTGGATGCACGACGGAAGAGACGGCGAACGAGAGTCAGCAGCACGATGGACGAGTACCGGCGCGGTGCGATCGACCACGCTCCGCAGTACAGCATCGGCCTCTGCCCGTGACTCCTGTACTACGACATCGCCCTATCCGCATCCGGCATATCCGCATTCGGCATCCGCGCGTCATGCTCCATGGTGCGCGTTCGCTCCCTCATCCCCGTCGTCATCTGCCCGGGGATACACCACGGCACGGTCGTGACCGAAGAGGGGCAATGCCTCATGGGAGCGCCGACGTGAGGAGATCGGCCGACGCATCCACCAGACGAGGCCGCCGACGATCCCGACGAACACCAGCACGGCGGTCAGCGCGCCGAAGACGAGGCCATAGGACATGCCCGCCTGCTAGCGCAACTTTCATCCCCCCGGGCGGCTGGTGCTACAGCAGCTTGGGATTGAGGCGCCACACGGACACGGTGAGTGCCGTGGCGAAGCTGACCCACGCGAGATACGGCACGAAGAGCACGCCGGCGATCGTGTCGCGACGCCAGAACAGCACCAGCGTGATCGTAATCGTGATCCACAGGCACACGACCTCGATCATCGCTTCCACTCCGCTGCGCCGGACGAAGAAGAAGTAGCTCCAGGCCATGTTCAAGACGAGCTGCACGAAGTAGAACGACAGCTCGAGCTTGGCGCCGCCGAACCCCGCCTGCGACCAGATGCGCCAGGCGGCGGTGCCCATCACAATGTACAAGACCGTCCATGCAGGACCGAAGAGCCATGCGGGCGGCGCCCAGGCGGGCTTCTGGAGCATCGCGTAGAACTCCGCGGCCGCCTTGGCCGTGACCGCGCCGCCGACGGCGGCGATGCTGGTGCCAAAGATCCAGGCGAGCAGGCTCGGTAATGATTGCGACATGATCGGAAGATGGTGGAAGGTGACCGCCAGCGTCAGGGACGCTCGGCTTTCCCGGCCATGGAGCACGTTCCATCAGACCACGTTGCTGGTGCGTATAGCGGGTGGCACTATTGCCGGGCGCTTTCGGCCCGACCTGTCCCCCGTACCGGATCTTTATGCATCTCCCTCGTGAATTCCTCGTTGGCGTCCTGTTCACTGTCGCCGCGAGCACCGCCACGGCGCCGGTCGCCCACGCGCAGCAGACCCCGCCGGCCGGGGCTGCCGCGCAGCCTCCCGCTGAAGGCGCGGCCGGCGCTGGTGCCGGCGCGGCCGCCCGTCGCGGTCCACGCCCCTATGCTCAGGTGATCACGGCGCGGGCGCACACCGAGCGTGGCGGCGTCACGGTGCACCGCGTGGATGACCGTTACTTCTTCGAGGTCCCGGATTCGCTCGTGGGGCGCGACTTCCTGATGGTGACGCGCGTGGCCGGCGTGCCAGCGGGCGCAGGCGGGTTCCAGAGCGCCGGCAGCTCGCTGAATGAGCGGCTGATCCGCTGGGAGCGCGTGAACGACCGCGTACTGCTAAAGAGCGTGAGCACAGGAGCCGTGGCCGACGACTCGCTGCCGATCGCGCGCAGTGTGGCCCAGAACAACTATCCGGCCATCATCGGCGCCTTTCCGATTGCGGCGTTCGGGCGCGACAGCGCGGCATACGTGATCGACGTGACCGACTTCTTTGCCAACGACAATCCCGCCACCTCTGGTCTCGACGCCAATGCGCGTCGTAGCTACGGGGTCCGTCGGTACGACGCGGCGCGCAGCTACATCAGCAGCGTGCGCGGGTTTCCGATCAACATCGAAGTGCGCCAGGTGCAGACGTTCGACGCGGCGACGCCGCCCGCCGATGCCGATGGGGCGACGGTCACGATGGAGACGCGGCAGTCGTTCGTGCTGCTGCCCAAGACGCCGATGCGTCCACGCTACGCCGACGCGCGCGTAGGCTACTTCTCGGTGGACCGCGTGAACTACGGCCTCGACGTGCAGAAGGCCGAGAGTCAGGAGTTCATCACGCGCTGGCGCCTCGAGCCGAAGGATCCGGCGGCGTATGCGCGGGGTGAGCTGGTGGAGCCGATCAAGCCCATCGTGTACTACCTCGACCCCGCGACCCCGACGCGGTGGAAGCGGTACGTGCGCGAAGGCGTGGAGAACTGGCAGAAGGTATTCGAGAAGGCCGGGTTCAAGAACGCCATCCTCGCCAAGGATGCCCCGTCGAAGACGGACGATCCGGATTTCGATCTCGACGATGCGCGCTACTCCATTGTGCGCTGGGCGGCGAGCCTCACGCGCAACGCCACCGGTCCACACACGCACGATCCGCGTTCCGGTGAGATCATCAACAGCGAAATCACGTGGTATCACAACCACATGCGGTCGTACCGCAATTGGCTCATGATGGAGACGGGTGCCGCGAACCCGTCGGCGCGCACGCTCGACATTCCGGAAGAGCTGATGGGCGAGACGATGCGTCAGGTGATCACGCACGAAATCGGTCACGCGCTGGGGCTGCAGCACAACATGATCGCGTCGGCGTCATTCCCGGTGGACTCGCTGCGCAGTCCGTCGTTCACGCGCGTGTACGGCGTGAGTGCCACCATCATGGACTACGCGCGGCAGAACTATGTGGCGCAGCCGGGTGACGGCCTGCGGCCCAAGGACTTCATCCGTCGCGTGGGACCGTTCGACGACTTCGCGATCAACTGGGGATATCGCGTGATTGCGGCACCGACGGCCGAAGCCGAGCGGGCCACGTTGCATCGATGGCTCACGCAGCAGTCGGGCCCGTTCCCGTACCGCTTCGCGTCGCAACAACTCGCGGCGGGCGACCCGCGCAACCAGACGGAAGATCTGGGCGACGATCCGATCAAGGCGTCGACGTTCTCGACGATGAACTACAAGCGCGTGCTCCCGAACCTGGTGGCATGGACCTCAACGCCGGGTGAGGACTACACCGAGCTGCGGGAGCTGTACGAGGAGACGGTGTCGCGGTGGTTCGGCAACATGAACCACGTGGCCACGATGCTGGGCGGCGTTGAGGTCGACCTGAAGACGTCCGAGCAGACCGGTGCGGTGTATCGCGTGTTGCCGAAAGCGCGCCAGCAGGCGGCGCTGGCGTTTCTCTCGGCCAACGTGATGACGACCCCCAGCTGGCTGTCGCCGCCGGGCATCGCCCAGCGCATCGGCCCGAGCAACGTCGTGTCCACGCGTCAGGCTGGCGTGCTGACGTCGCTGCTCACGCCGGCGCGACTTGGACGCTTGGCGGAGTCGGAGAAGTACGATGCCGTGAACGCGTATCCGCTGGCCGAGTACCTGGCCGATCTCAAGCGCACGGTGTTCAGCGGTAACGCGCCCGACGCCGGTCGTCGTCAGTTGCAGCGCGTGTACGTGCAGCGGCTGGAGGCGCTCGTGTCTCCGCCCACGACACCGACCGCCGGCCCGCCGGGTGGCGGCGGTGGTGGTGGCGCCGGCGCGCGATTCACGCCGTTCGTGACGGCTCCCGTGCTCGCGCAGAGTGACCTCCCCGCACTGGCGCGGCTGCAATTGCGTGAGATCCAGCGCGACGCCCGCGCTGCGGCGCAAGCGTCGGCCGGCACGACCAGTCGCGCCCACTGGAGCGACATCGCGGATCGCGTGAGCGCGATCCTGGAACCGAAGTAAGTAAGGGGTATGGAGTAAGGGGTACGGAGTAAGGAGTAGGCGGTATCACGCACGAAGGGCCCCGAACAGCACATCGTTCGGGGCCCTTCGCGTACTCCTTACTCCGTACTCCTTACTACGCCGTCATCACGGGAGCCGATCGGTGCAACCCTTGAAGTTCGGGTTGTTCCGCTCGTCGGTGACGACGGGGAGATTGACGTCTCCGCCGTAGTTTCCGCCCTTGTAGTGCACGCCCTGCGGGAAGACCTGATCGACCGTGCGACCGTACTGGCGCACGAGGCGACGCATGTCGCCGAGGCGCTGGCCGCGGCTGAACGTCCAGAAGGCCTTCTCACGGAAGTGCAGCGATACGCGAGCCGCTTCCGAGCCGGGATCGACCAGCGGCGCCATCGCCGTCGGCTGAATATCGGCCAGCTTTGGCGGCGCCGCGCGCAGCGCGTTGTGAATCGCGAGCCACCCGGCGGTGTTACCGGCCTTGAGCGCGGCTTCGGCTTCGATCATGCGCGCATCGACGCCGTTGGCCACGTCCACCGCCGTGAACTGCCCCCACATCGTGGTGGTGCGGGTGTACGTCAGACCGTCCTGACCGTTCACCGAGCCCGACGTGGGCGTGACCACCGGCAAGCGCGGATCACGCGCCGACGCGAAGGGGATGGCGTTACGCACGAGGATGAGGCGCGCATTGCCCTCGGCGCTGTCACCCACGCTGTAGCGACGCGAGCTGAGCCCCTGTCCCCAGATGGTGTTCGTACCAGCGTTGGCCGAGAACGTGTGCTGATACAGGAACGAGGTCGGCACGCCCGTGACCAACGTGCCGGCACCGGCGAAGTCACCGCGGGCCAGCGCGACACGCGCGCGGGTGACCCGGAGCGCCCGATTCATCAGCACGCTGGCGGCGTCGGTGCCGTTCGCGTACGTGAGCCCGGAGTCGAGGGAGGCGGCCGCGATGGCGAACAGCTCCTGATTCGTCTTCGGTACGCCGTTTTCCGGCAGCGGCACCGCGTTGCCGTTACCAATCGGCACACCGTTGCAGAAGTCGGACGCCATCTGCATCTCGGCGTAGCCACGCGCCAGATACATCTCGGCGATCAGTGCGCGCGCGTCGGGACGCACGGCATTCAACGCCGTAATGGCCTGATCGGCGCGCGTACGCACGCGATACAGATTGCGGAGCATACCGGTGATCGAGGAGTTGAACTCCTGAATCTGCCGCTGGTCGGTCTCGTCGTTCTGGATGAACGTGGAGCTGGTCGACCATTCATCGGCCAACAGGCCGCCGAAGAGCCACGTGCTCTCGCCGGCGCCCGTGGTGGTGCGGAACGTGGCAATCGCGCCGTTGGCGACGGCAACAGCCGCTTCCGGAGAGACGACGTCGGACGGATTGATGATGTCCGGGTCGGTGACCTGGAGGAGCTGGTTATTCGCTTCCTGACAGGCAGTGGCCGAGATGGCCAGTGCCAGGGTGAGTCCGGTACCCAGGCGTCGCGGCATGGTGGACCGGCCCGTGGTGTGTTTCTGAGTCATGGGCTGTTCTCCTAGTAGCCGACGTTGACGCGGAAAATGAAGTAGCTCGGCGGCCCGACGGTCTGGAACTCCTGCGGTGCTTCGCCAGCGCCGGTGGTGTTGAAGCCCGACTCCGGATCGGTGCCGCGGTACTTCGTCTTGAGGTACAGGTTACGGCCCGTGAACACCACGGACAGCGACTTGGCTCCCGTGAGCTTCGACGCGAGTTCCGGCGACATCGTGTACTGCACCGACATTTCGCGCAGACGGACGAACGCGCCCGGCTGGAAGAAGCCGTCGAGGGTGCGGGCGGGATGCTCGTTGGCCGCGATGTTCGTGGCCTGGTCGATGAGGTCGCCCTTGAGATTCAGACGGCCGGAGCAGTTCGGACGCGTGCAGCGGATGCGTTCCGTGTTGTTGTACCACTTGTTGCCACCGCGGTAGTCGAACATGGTGCTGATGCGCAGCTTGCGGGAGAAGAGATCCCAGCCCGAGCCCATCGTGACCATGTAACGCGGCGTGGGGTAGCCACGGAAGATCGCCGAGTCACCAACGAACACTTCGTTCTTGGCCGCGTCGGCCCAGTACGTGAGGAGTCCGTCGCCGTTCTTGTCCTCGTAGCCCGTGATCGGACGGGCCCAGAGTCCCGAGATCGGATAGCCGGCCACGACGCGCGACGTGGTGCCGACCTGTGGCGGGTTGTTGCCGAGCGAGACCACCTTATTCTCGTTGGCGGAACCGGACAGGTTGATGTCCCAGCCGAGCTTGTCGCCCTGCAAGATCTGCGCGTTAATCGCGACTTCGACACCGGCGTTCTTCACCGAGCCGAGGTTGCGCAGCTGCGACGCCACCGAGCCGTAGGACGGCGGGAGCACGGCGCTGATGAGCGCGTCCTTGGTGATCTTGCTGTAGTACGTGGCGTCGAGGTTGATGCGCTGGTTGAACATCTGCACTTCGAAACCCGTTTCCTGCTCAGCCGACCGTTCCGGCTTGAGGTTGTCGTTGCCGAGCGCCGCCTGCGTGACGGTGGGCTGGTCGACACCCTGGATGTTCGTGCTGGACGCCGTGAAGAAGCGGAGGGCGTCGTTGGGGCCAGGCTGGACGCCCGACTGCCCGTAAGCGTAGCGGAGACGCACCGAGTTCACGAACGCCGGCGCCTTCCACCAATCTTCCTGCGAGATCAGATACGAGGCCGAGGCCTTCGGATACAGGATGCTCTGGAAGTTGGTACCGAACGCCGAGTTCTGGTCGCTGCGGACGGCGGCCGTGAGGAACAGGCGATCGCCGACATTGAGCGCCTGCTCGATGAACACACCGAACGTCTTCTGAATCGTCGTGGCTTCGCTGACCGACGGGACGGTGCCCGATCCAACGATCTGCGAGCCCGGCGCCAGCTGCGTCGAGCCCGTCGCGGCCCCCGCGAAGCGATAGCCGATGTACTGCGCACCGACCGTCGTCTTCATGGCGAACTGGGACAGCGTGTACGACGCCGTGGAGCCGACATCAACCGTGGTGTTGCTGATGTTCACGCGATTGATGCCGCGGGCACCGAGACGCGTGGTGGCGGTGAGCGGCGGGCCTTCGCCACGGAGCAGCAGGTTTTCGTCGCTGCGGCCGGTGAAGTCGTTACCGACCGTGGCGCGGTTCGCGAGCCAGCTGAACGGACGCCAGTTGGCGCTGCCCGACCAGATGAAGCGATTCACGTCCTGGCTGGTCTTTTCCTGCCACATGTAGCCGGGGGTCCAGGCGCGGTAGCCCAACAGCGGCGTGCCGAGGCCGGAGACCGTGCCGTTGTCGCGCGTGCCCGGACCACCGAACAGGTGCGAGCCGAGACCGGCGGTGGCGTTGGATTCGAGCGAGTACCGCTGCGCGATGTTGATGAAGTTCGTCGCGACGGCGAGGTCGAGCTTCGGCGAGAGCGCCGAATTCAGGTTCATGCGGAGCGACTTACGCGCCATCACATTGGGATGGCTCGTCCACGGGCGCAGCGGAAGGTTCGACGCGGCGAACCGGTCGCGCTCGAACTGCGGCAGCGAGAGGACGCCCGTTTCCTTTTCATCTTCGGCCGAGAAGAAGTAGCGGACCGCTTCGGTACCACCCGACACCTGCGCACCCATCTGGCGGCGCATGCCGGTGCCGATCGGCGTGAGGTCCTTCTCGTTGAAGATGTTGAGCGAGACGGTGGAGTCGGCCACGCAGACGCCCGTACCGACCGTCTGCAGGCTGCAGCCGTTAGTGCGCGACGACGCGGTGGAGGTCCCCGTCTTCGCGAACAAACTGTACGCGTCGGGATAGTAGTTGCGATCGGTGAGGGCTCCCCCTTCACCGTACACGTTCCAGCGGGCGGCGCCGGCACGACCCTTCTTGGTCGTGACCAGGATCACGCCGTTGGCGGCATCGGTGCCGTAGAGCGTGGCGGCCGACGGTCCCTTCACGATTTCGATGTTCTCGATCTCTTCCGGGTTGAGGTCGCCGACGCGGCTGGCGTTGTTGCCGCCCGTGTCACCACCGCTACCGGTGGCGGTGCTGAAGCTGGCGTTGTTGCTGGTCATGCGAATGCCGTCGATGATCCAGATCGGCTCGTTGGACAAGCTGACCGAGTTCATGCCGCGCACGCGGATACGGGAGCCGGTACCGGTTTGCGAGCCGCTGGTCACCGTCACGCCGGGGGCGCGCGAGTTCAGCAGGTCGCTCAGGTTCGACACGGGCGCCGCCTGCAGCACCTTGCTGGCGTCGATGTTGGCGGTGGCATTGCCGATTTCCACGCGGCGCTGTTCGCCGGTGGCCGTGGTCACGACGGCGGCGAGGTTGACGGCCGCCGTGGCCATCGCGAACTCGAGGGTGACCGTTTGCCCAGCCGCGATGGGCACGCGCTTTGTCTGCTCGGTATACCCCACGCGCAGCACGCGAATGGTGTACTCGGCAGCGGGAATGCCACGCAGGGACAGTCGGCCATCGACACCGGTGGCACCGGCGAAGGTGGTGCCGACGAGAAATACGCGCGCAGCTTCGACCGGTCGCTGGTTCGCAGCGTCAGTCACACGGACGGATAGCGTTCCGGGCCCGCTTTGCGCGCGGGCTTGGGGAACGGCTACCGCGATCGTGCCTGCCAGTACCAGCAGGGCACGCCAAGGGTGTTGCATGAGCGGGTCTCCTCGTGAGTGGAAAGAAACTGGAACAACAGCGGGCGGTCGCCGATCACGCGGCCGCCGTGGTCCTACGTTCGGTACAACGGTCTCCGACAGGTATCCAACGCGTAAAGGATACAATGGGTTGCATAACTATGCGAACCGAGGGCCGCTGCCCGCGACAGCACCGAACGTGGGACGCCGGTGCTATTTTCCTGAATCGCCGCTTCAGCCGGACGGGTCAGAACAGTCTGCTCTCCTCGCCACCGATTTCGCACCGCTCAACGTGCCAACGTCATACTTATTCGCTGCCCTGTTGCAGGTCGTGCAGGCGGTGCCCCCCGCGCAGTCGGTGCCTCCCGCCACGCCTCCACTGACCGGAGCGCCGGCCGCCGGGCCCTCCCCCACCACGAACAGCGCAGGCGGCGGTTCACGTCACGCGGGGGCCGTGTTCCACGGGCGCCGGGGTGAGCTCAC
>CANHJV010000020.1 GCA_947461225.1 Gemmatimonadota bacterium
GGCCGTGGCAGATGGCGCCCGAGAGGGCGGCCTGGAGTTCTGATCATGGCTAACGCAGCAGGAACCGGTGGCGCGCCTGGTGGCAGCGCCCGCAGTGGTGGTGGACCTGGCGGTCGTGGCCGTGGTGGCCCGGGCGGCGGTCGTGGTGGTCCTGGTGGCGGTCGTGGCGGCCCTGGTGGCGGTCGTGGCGGTCCCGGTGGCGGCGCTCCGGGTGGGCGTGGCCGTGGCCCCGGTGGTGAAGGTGGACCGGGCGCGGGCCGTGATGGCCGTGGCCGTGATGGTGGCCGTGGTCCGTCGCAGGAGCGTGAGCAGAGCGATCTGGTCGAAAACGTGATCGCGATCAATCGCGTGGCGAAGGTCGTGAAGGGTGGTCGTCGGTTCTCGTTCAACGCGCTGGTCGCGGTGGGCGACGGACAGGGCAAGGTGGGCTTTGCGACCGGTAAGGCGAACGAAGTTTCGGAAGCGGTCCGTAAGGCCGTGGAAGCGGCCCGTCGCAAGATGGTGCACATTCCGCTCACGGGTTCGACGATCCCGCACGAAGTGGTTGGCAAGCATGGCGCTGGTAAGGTGCTCATGAAGCCCGCCGCGCCGGGTGCTGGTGTGATTGCCGGTGGTGCGGTGCGCGCCGTGCTGGAGTGCGCGGGTATCCACGACATTCTCACGAAGTCGTTGGGTTCGACGAATCCGCACAACATGGTGCTGGCGGCGCTTGATGGCCTCACGCATCTGATCACGGTCGAACAGGCCGCGAAGGAACGTGGTGTCGACGTGTCGGCGATCGGATACCGGTCGCGTGCCAAGTCGCGCACTGAGACTCATGATGCTCGCAAGGCCGCCGTGGTTGGCGCCTCGCCTAACGCCGCGGAGGTGGCATAATGCCGCGTACGTTTGTGTGGCATCCGTCGAAGGGTCCGGCGAAGACCCCGAAGCTCGAAGCGCCGGGAACCGGCAAGCTTCATATCAAGCAGGTGCGCAGCGCGATCGGCCATTCGTGGCGGATGCGTCGTACGCTTGAAGCGCTCGGCCTTCGTCATCATCAGGCCAGCGTCGTGCAGCAGGATTCCGCCTCGCTGCGCGGCCAGCTCAAGCAGGTTCGTCACCTCGTGTTGGTGACGGCGGTGGAGGAGTAACACATGGCTACTAATTCAGGCGCCGAAGGCGTCGAGAAGATCGGCCTGCACAACCTGCAGCCGGCGCCGGGTTCGCACCGCGGCCGTCGTCGCGTGGGTCGCGGTCCGGGCTCCGGTCTGGGCAAGACGTCCGGTAAGGGTCACAAGGGCTCCATGGCGCGGTCCGGCCATGGTGGTCCTGGTGGCGGCAAGCCGCACTTCGAAGGCGGCCAGATGCCGATCACGCGTCGGATCCCGAAGCGTGGTTTCACGAATCCGTTCCGTGAAGAGGCGCAGGTCGTGCGTCTCGATTCGCTGACCGGCGTTGCCGGGGACGAGGTGACGGTAGAGACGCTCGTCGCGGCTGGGCTCATTCGTTCGGGTCATGGCCCGGCGAAGCTGCTCAACAACGGTGAAGTGTCGCGCGCGTTCACGGTACGCGGCGTGAAGATCAGCGCCGGTGCCAAGGCGAAGATCGAAGCGGCCGGTGGCCGCATCGACGGCTGACGGAGACAAACCAGCGCATGGCGCAGCAACCCAATCCGGCGGCGCAAGCCGTCTCCAACATCTACCGCACGCCTGAGCTCTGGCAGAAGATCACCTTCACGTTCCTGTGTATGGTGATCTATCGAATCGGAGCGCACATCACGGCACCCGGTATCGATGTCCAGGCGCTGACCGACTACTTCACCCGCCAGCAGGGCGGTGGCCTTCTCGGCCTCTACGACATGTTCGTGGGTGGTGGTCTTTCCCGCGCGACGGTCTTCGCGCTTGGCATCATGCCCTACATCTCGTCGAGTATCTTCGTCCAGATTGCCGGGGCCGTGCTGCCGAACGTGGACAAGATGCAGAAGGACGAGGAAGGCCGGAAGAAGTTGACGCAGTACACGCGTTATCTGACGGTCGTGCTGGCGCTGATTCAGGCGTACGGATTTGCCCTGTTCACCTCGTCGCTTCCGGCCGCGGTTTCGCGTCCGGGGCCGTGGTTCACGGTGCAGATGATGCTCTTCCTCACCACGGGCGCGATTTTTGTGATGTGGTTGGGTGAGCAGATCACCGAACGTGGGCTCGGCAACGGTGCGTCGCTGATCATTTTCTTCTCGATCGTCGAACGCATGTGGCCGTCGATCTTCCAGTCGTTCAACTTCGTGACGACGGGTGCCTTGCCGGTGCTCTCGCTCGTCGTGCTGGCGATTCTGATGGTCGGTGTGGTGGCGGGCGTGGTGGCGATCACGGTGGCGGCGCGTCGCGTCCTCATTCAGATCCCGCAGCGCACGATGGCCCGCGGACGTCAGCGTGAAGCGGCCCGGAATTTCATCCCGCTCCGTATCAACACGGCGGGCGTGATGCCGATCATCTTCGCGCAGTCGGTGATCGTGATTCCTGGTGCGATCGCCCAGTTCAGTGGCAATGCCAAGGCGCAGGAAATTGCGGAGCTGTTCAATCCGCAGGGTCCGAATCCGTGGCTGTACTTCATCCTGTCGGCGATCCTGATCCTGCTGTTCACGTACTTCTACACGTCCATCATTTTCAATCCGGTGGATCTGGCGGAGAACCTGAAGAAGCAAGGCGGCTTCGTGCCTGGCATCAAGCCCGGCGCCAAGACGGCGGAGTACATCGAGCAGGTGGTGGAGCGTATCACGCTTCCCGGCGCCATTTTCCTCACGGTCATTGCGCTGATGCCGATCATCATTGCCCGCTTGATCAACGTGCCGTTCGCTTTTGGTGGTACGTCGCTGCTGATCGTGGTCGGTGTGGCGCTTGATACGATGGCGCAGATGCAGCAGCACTTGCTGCTCCGCAAATATGACGGCTTTATGAAGAAGGGGCGCGTGCGCTTCCGCGGCCGTCAGGCGACTCAGGGCTTCTAAGGAAGAACATGATCATTGTCCTGCTTGGACCGCCGGGTGCGGGCAAGGGGACTCAAGGCGAGCGGCTTGCCGCTCGCCTTGACGTTCCTAAGATCGCCACCGGCGATGTACTCCGCGCCGCGGTACGTGACGGCACTCCGCTCGGTCTCGAAGCGAAGGCTGCCATGGATCGCGGCGATCTGGTCCCTGATGAGGTCATCATGGGGATCATGAAGGAAGCACTGGCGTCCCCGACGGCAGCCAAGGGGGCGATCCTCGACGGGGTGGTTCGTACCACGCCGCAGGCTGACGGTGTCGCTGCCATGCTTTCGGATCTCGGCCGCCAGGTCGATGCGGTGCTGTTGTTCGACATCGCTGAGGACGAGTTGGTACGCCGCCTGAGCGGACGTACGACGTGTGATGCCTGCCAGCGCCCCTTCTTCGGACGCCAGCCTGGTGAATCGTGCGAGGCAGACGGCAAGGTGGGGACGCTGGTTCGGCGGAAGGATGACGAGCCGGATGCGGTTCGCAAGCGTCTTCAGGTGTATCGCGACCAGACTTCGCCGGTGATTAACTGGTACGAAGATCATGGTCCGCGCGTGGTGCGCATCGATGCCATCGGCTCACTCGAAGAAGTCGAGGCTCGCGCCTTGCACGTGCTCGGGTACTAATGGCGATCGGCGGATCTGCTCCTGCCACGTTGCTCAAGTCACCGCGCGAGATCGACATTATGGCGCGCGGTGGCGCACTGCTCTACGCCACGCTGCAGCACATGAAGGCCCATGTACGACCAGGTATCAGCACGGGTGAGCTGGATGCGCTCTGTGAAGCGTTCATCCGATCACACGCCGGTGCGGAGCCGGCCTTCAAGGGACTGTACGGTTTTCCCGGCAGCGCCTGCATCTCGATCAACGAAGAGATCGTGCACGGCATTCCGTCGCGGAAGCGGGTGCTGAACGACGGCGATATTGTGAAGCTCGACTTCGGTGTGAAGCTTGAAGGCATGTATACCGACTCCGCCATTACGGTGCCGGTCGGTGTCATCGACGAGCAGACGCAGCGGTTGTTGGAGGTCACGAAGCGGTCGCTCGATGCCGGCATTGCGGCGGCAACGCCCGATAACCACGTCGGCGACATCGGTGCCGCCGTACAGGCGGTTGTGGAAGCGGCCGGCTTCTCGGTGGTTCGCGAGCTGGTTGGGCATGGCGTCGGATTTTCACCGCACGAAGAGCTACAGATTCCGAACTACGGCAAGCCGAAGCGCGGGAAGAAGCTCAGTGTCGGTCTCACGATCGCGATTGAGCCGATGGTGAACGTGGGAACCGCCAAGACCAAGACGCTCAGCGACAAGTGGACCGTGGTCACGGCAGACGCCAAGCGCTCGGCGCACTTCGAGCATACGGTGGCGATCACGGAGCACGGCCCGCGCATTCTGACGCAGCCGCTCGGCTAGCTAACGCTTCCTGGCCAGCGGAACCGTGAGGGTCTTGTCGGTGCCGCAGTCGATGGAGGCCGATCGCTCCGCGCTGTTGTAGCCAGGCAGCGTGATCGAGAGCCGGTAGGTGCCAGGGCGCAGTTCAAACGTGGTGCCCAGGTTGGCATTCACGCGTACCGTGGAGCGCTCCGTTTCGCTTTCGAGGCGAACGAGCGCTTCGGTTGTTTCCGGGACCGCCGTCTGCAGCGTGAGCAGCAACTGGAGCTTGCCCACGCCATTCGCCTCGGTACAGGCAGACGGTTTTCTCGATGACGAAGTCGGCGCCGCGGCACCCTCGGCGGTGCGTGGTTTCGCATGGGCGCAGCCGGACGCACACAGCCCGGCGGCAAGCAGCACCGCATACTGCCAACGGTTCATGCCGGCACCATTGCCCGTTCGGCCGCCGCTTCCGCCGCCCGGGCGTGTACCGACGCCGCGTCGACGCAGGCTCGGGCCTCCGAGGCCAGCGCCGCCCCGATCGATGCGCCCTCCTCGTCGAGCGAGGCCACATTGATGCGCACGTTGAGCACGGCTCCTTTGCAGGCCGCTTCCGCCATGAGTGCCGCCACGCAGGCATCGGTCACGGCATTGCTGTTCCCCCGTTCTGCCACCGTTGCCGCGATGGCCGCGACCTGCACGGCACAGTGCGCCGTTTCGAGCGGCACGCGCGACGCGAACACCAGCGCGTCGCGAATGGCATCGGCGCGCGCGGTGGCGTGCTCCGGTTCCTTCGACATGGTGTACGCCGTCCGCACGCGTTCGTAGGAATCAGCGTCGCGCTGTACGAGCTCGGAGAGTTGGCGGCGCAGGGTGTAGGCGTCGATGGTCAGCTGCTTCATCTGCTCCTCGACGGCGGCGTACTTCTTTTTGCCGATCGTGAGTCCCGCGACCATCTGCGCGAGCGCTGCGCCAAGTGCACCGACATGTGCGGCCACACTGCCGCCACCCGGTGTTGGTGACGCGTCGGCGACACGGGTCATGAAGCTCTCGAGCGCTTCACCGCCAGCGACGACCTCGCGCACCTTCGTTTCCAGCAGCATCGCCTTGGAGAACCCGCGCAACTGCACGTGACGCGCGCCAGCTTCGAGCAACACGCGCTCGGGGACTAAGCCCACAATCTCGCTCCACGTGGGCGACACGCCATGCGCGGCGGCTTCCGACTTCACGATCTCGAAGACGCGATGCAGTGGAGTTTTTTCGGTGTCGACCAAGTTCATGGAGACCTGTGCCTGTCCGTCGACCTCCATGCCGAGCCCTTTCACATAACGCAGTCCGCCCGATGATCCACGGATGGCCTTTGCGACTTCCTTGGCAACGGGGAGCTGAGTGGCATCGCCCAGATAGACGTTGTAGGCCACGAGGAACGGACGTGCACCGATGGCCGTGGCGCCGGCGGTGGGGTGCAGTTCATTCGGACCGAAGTCTGGTGTCCGCGCCGGGTTCGTGCGGATGTCCTCGCGCAGCCCCTCGAATTCGCCACGACGTACATCGGCGAGATTCTCGCGCGCGGGTGTCGTGGCCGCGCGCTCGTACAGGTACACAGGAATTCCCAGCTCGGCCGCCACACGCGCGCCCAGTTCGCGAGCCAGCGCGACGCAGTGCTCCATGGTCGCGCCTTCGAGCGGAATGAACGGCACGACATCGGTGGCGCCGATGCGCGGATGCTCGCCCTGATGCGTGGTGAGATCGATGCGTTCCTGCGCGACCTGCATGGCGGCAAAGGCCGCCGGGACGGCCGCCTCGAGTGAGGCCACGAAGGTGATGACCGTGCGGTGATGCGACGGGTCGCTGGACACATCGAGCACGTGGGCGCCCGGGGTGTTGGCAATGGCGTCGCGGATCGCGGCGATCACCGCAGGGTCGCGGCCTTCAGAAAAATTGGGGACGCATTCGATGAGAGACACGATCAGGTGGGGTCGGGGTCGGAATCGTCACCTTCGTTGAGCATGCCGAGAAACCAGTCGTGAAGAATACCGTTACTGGCGACAATTGCCCCACTCGTGAGTCGGGCGTCGCGTCCATCGAGGTCGGTGACGCGGCCTCCGGCCTCGCGCACGAGGAGGACGCCGCCGGCCAGATCCCAGGGGTTCAGGAAAAGCTCCCAGAAGCCGTCGAAGCGTCCGCGGGCGACGTCGGAGAGATCGAGGGCGGCCGACCCCGCCCGGCGCACACCGGAGACGATCGGCATGAGGCGCCGGAGCTGGCGCAGGTAGCGGTCGGCCTGAGAGACGTCCTTGAACGGGATGCCGGTGCCGATGAGGGCGCGGGCAGGGGACGTGGTGGCGGATACCTGCAGGCGGCTGCTGTCGAGGAAGGCGCCATCGCTGGCCGTGGCATGCAGGACACCGCCGCGCGCCACATCGTGCACGACGGCGGCTTGCGGCACCCCATCGAGCGCGATGCAGATCGACACGCCGTAGTTCGGGAAGCCGTGCAGGAAGTTGGTGGTGCCATCGAGCGGATCGACGATCGCGGCCAGCCCCTGCTCGGGGTGCGCGTCGGCGCTCAGTTCTTCGCCCACCATACGAATGCCAGGAATGCGCGCGGTGAGCATGTCGCGGATGCGCTCCTCGGCTCCGACATCGACCCGACTCACAAAGTCCGTCGCGCTCTTTTCCTCCCACGCCAGTGTGTGGCGCGAGATGGATTCGTGCGCGATGAACCGCGCGGCGGCGTCGGCGGCCGCGACGGCGGCGTTGCGCCAGTCCTGACGTTTCGGGTGTGCGGGCGAGGTCATTCGGAGCCCTGTGCGTTGCTGGAAAAAATCGCGGTGGGTACGTTTGAAGGATGGCACGCATCTTCAGCGGCATCCAGCCTTCGGGCGAACTCCACATCGGCAACTATCTCGGCGCCGTCAAGAATTGGGTCCAGCTTCAGGACACGCATCCTGGCGCCCTGTTCTGTGTCGTCGATTATCACGCGATCACCGGCACGTACGATCCGGCGGTTCTCCGCGCGCGGCGCTGGGGGATGGCCAAGTCGTTGTTGGCGGCCGGCATCGATCCGGCCAAGGCGGCGCTGTTCGTGCAGAGCGATGTGCCTGAGCATACCGAGCTTTCGTGGATCTTCACGACGTTGACGCCGCTGGGCGATCTTGAGCGGCAGACGCAGTTCAAGGACAAGTCGTCGAAGATGGAAAGCATTCCGGCTGGACTGTTGATGTACCCGGTGCTTCAGAGCGCCGACATTCTGTTGTACCGCGCCGACTCGGTGCCGGTGGGTGAAGACCAGATCCAGCATCTCGAGCTGGCGCGCGATACTGCGCGCAAGTGGAATGCAAAGTTTGGGCAGGAGTACTTCCCGGAGCCGAAGCCGTTGCTCACGCCGACGCGCCGAATCATGGGCCTCGACGGGCAGTCGAAGATGTCGAAGTCGCTCGGCAACACGATCGGCCTGATGGAAACCGACGACGAGATCTGGGCGAAGCTGCGTCCAGCGATGACCGACCCGCAGCGTGTGCGCAAGACGGACGCCGGTCGTCCCGAGGTGTGCAACATCTTCCAGCTGCACAAGGCATTCAGCGCCGAGGAGACGGTGGCGCAGGTGGATGCGCAGTGTCGTGCGGCCGGCTGGGGCTGCATGGATTGCAAGAAGGTGTTGCAGGAGAGCATGGTGCAGGAGCTCACGCCGATTCGTCGCCGGGCCGAAGCCTTGGATGCCGAGCCACAGCGGGTGCTCGACGCGCTGGCCAGCGGGGCGGAGACGGCCCGGGGCATCGCGCGTGAAACGATGCGCGAGGTGCGCGGCTATATGGGCCTCGACCCGGTCACTGTGCCTGTCGCGTCGCCGGCGTGACCGAGGTGCCGCGGGGTCGACGGCTCGTCGTTGATTTGCAGAGCACGTCGCCGCACATGCGGGTTCCACTCTGGGCCGCCGAACGCGTCACGGCGGCGGCGCCGGATGGGTGGGAGGTGATCCACATCGCCTCGCCGTCGACGTCGATTGGCAGTGGCACCAATACCCCGAGCGATGAGACGCTGGCCGCGATTGCGCAGGCCGAGGGGTACTTCGGGTACGGAGTGCCGGCGGGGTTGCTGCAGGCCGCCCCGCAGCTGCGATGGGCGCATAGCGCGGCGGCGGGCGTCGGTGCATCGGTGACGCCCGAGCTGCGCGCGAGTGGTGTGGTGTTCACGAACAGCGCGGGCGTGTACGGCGAGCCGATGGCGGATACCGTGTTGGCGGGCGTGTTGCATTTCGTGCGCGGGTTGGACTTCGCGGTGCGGCAACAGGCGGCGTCGATGTGGAATCAGTTGCCGTTCATTCACCGCGGCGCGAGCGCGGGCGCGGACGTGCGTGAGCTGGCGGAGCTGCGCGTCTTGATCGTGGGGGCGGGCGGGATCGGCACGGCGGTCGCCCGTCGGTTTTCGGCGTTGGGGTGCCGCTGCGTCGGCATCCGGCGCCGGCCGGAGCTTGGCGTGCCGGAGGGCTTCGCGCGGGTGGTCGGGGTGGATGGGCTCGAGGCGGAGTTAGCCGGTGCCGATGTCGTCGTGCTGGCGGCGCCCCTGACCGGCGGCAGCACGGCGCTGCTGGATGCGGCACGGCTGGCGTTGCTCCCCGCCGGGGCAATCGTCGTGAACGTAGCGCGGGGCGCGCTGGTCTCCGACGAGGCGCTGCTGGATGCGTTGACCCGCCATCATGTTCGTGGTGCCGTGCTGGATGTATTCACTACGGAGCCGCTACCGGTCGATCATCCGTACTGGCAGCATCCGCGGGTGCTGGTGACCCCTCATGTCTCGGCTGTTTCGCCGCAGCAATGGCGGCGTGGACTCGAGTTGTTCGAAGACAATTGGCGGCGCTGGCACGCGGGCACACCGCTGCGCAACGTCGTGGACCTCGATGCGGGCTATTGATCGGGGGCCGTACACCTCCCGTAGCTCTCCAACGCAGGCATCGTGGCGATCGAGCGAATCATCAAGGCGGCAGTCGAACGCGGTGCGTCCGACGTCCATGTGAAGGCGGGAGACGTCGTGCGTGCGCGCATCGACGGCCGCCTCGTGGTGTTGACGAAGCAGGCACTGAGCGCCGAGCAGACGCGCGCCATTGCGTTGCACTTTATGACCGCGGATGCCGAGCGCGCGACGATCGACTCGCTGAAGGACCATGACTGCGCGTGGCACTCGCCGGGCGTCGGTCGGTTTCGTGTGAACATCATGCGCCAGCGCGCGGGGCATTCGATCGTGATGCGCGTGATCCCCGAAAACGTCCCGACGTTCCAGTCCCTGAAGCTCCCGCCGGTGCTCGATCGCATCGCCCTTGCGGAGCGCGGGATGGTTCTGGTGACCGGCGTGACGGGCTCCGGCAAGTCGAGCACGATGGCGGCGCTGGTGCACGCGATCAATGCGTCGTGCGAGAAGCACATTCTCACGCTCGAGAACCCGATCGAGTTCATACACGCCGACCTGAAAAGTTCGGTGACACAGCGTGAAGTGGGCATCGATACGGAGAGCTTCCGCATGGGATTGCGGGCGGCGCTGCGTCAGGATCCCGATGTGATCCTGATCGGTGAGATGCGCGATCCGGAAACCATCGACACGGCGATGAAGGCGGCGGAGACGGGTCACTTGCTGATCTCGACGCTGCACACGCCCGATGCGCAGAGTACGATCATGCGCATCGTTGCCATGTTTCCGACGGACGAGCAGGCGGTGGTGCGGATGCGCCTTGCCGAGTCCTTGCACGCGGTGGTCTCGCAGCGACTGCTGCCGCGGGCGAATGGACAGGGCCGTGTGGTGGCGTGCGAGGTGATGATCGTGACGTCGACGCTGCGCGATCTGATCACCGCGGGCAACATCGCGGAGATTCACGACTTCATCGCCGATGGCGCCGAGTACGGCATGCGGACCTTCGATCAGCATTTGACCGAACTGGTGAACGACAACGCCGTGACGTTCGAGGTGGCGAAGGCGGCGGCGACGAACCCGGCGGACTTCGAATTGAGCTTCCGTATGGGGCGGTACCGTCGGACGCCGCACATTTCTGTGCCGGCGATCGCGTCAGCGCTGTTGGAGAGCACCAAGTCGGTGACGCAGGGGATGGGGTTGGTCGCGCCGCCGAGTGGCCTTGGCGCCAATCCGCTCGGCACCGGCCCCACGTTGCCGCCGATCGCCACGAGTCCGAGCGGTCATCCGGTGGTGACGAGTCCGAGCCCACTCGGGAACGAGGAGGTGTTCGGCAGTGGTTTCGAGAGCCTCTTCGGGAGCTGATCACGCGCGACGGGCGTACGGGCGTCCGGGCGACGGATTAGATTTTCCGCATGCCGAACACATCCCTTGGCGGGCTCATGGTGCCCGCCGCCTCCTGCTTTACCGCGACGGGTGATCTCGACCGCGCCGCGTTCCAGTCCAACATCGATGCGTACGTTGGCCATGGCGTCGACGGCGTCCTTGTCGCTGGCTCGAGCGGCGAATCCGCGCTGCTGGATGACGGGGATCGTCGCCAGCTCCTGACGTGGGCGCGCGAGCGTCTGTCCGACGACCACTGGCTGCTGGCGGGTGTCGGTAGCGAGAGTACGCGGCAGACGATCTCCCGCGCGCATGACGCGAAGGCGGCGGGCGCGACCGCCGCGCTGGTGATTTCACCGCACTACTTCCTGAAGCGCATGACGGAGCCGGCATTGCTGGCGCATTTCCGTGCGGTGGCTGATGCGAGTCCGCTGCCGGTGCTGCTGTACAACATGCCGGCCTATGCGCACCTGGTGCTGAGCCCGGCGTTCGTGCACGAGATGGCGCAGCATGAGAATGTGATCGGCATGAAGGACAGCGCAGGCAATATCCCGGTGCTGACGCAGTATCTCGAATCGCAGGGGCCGAACTTCCGCGTGCTGACCGGCAGCGGGGCGACGGTCGTGCCGGCGTTGGCGGCGGGGGCGTCGGGAGCCATTCTGGCGATCGCGCTGTACGCCGGTCCCCTGGTGCGTCAAATGATCGACGCCTTCCGCGCCGGCGACGTGGACGGCGCGACAGTGCTGCAGGCGCGTCTGGCGCCCTTGGCGACGGATATTGCCGGGGCGATGGGTCCGGCCGGCATCAAGGCCGCGCTGGATCTCGTGGGCCTGCGTGGGGGGGCACCGCGCAGCCCGCTGCTGGCGGCGAGTGCCGACGAAGTCGCTGTCGTGCGGGCGCGCCTCGAAACAGCGGGGCTGCTGCCGACGTAGGTCGGCTATGCTCACTCTGGCTCTCCTCGGTGCGGCCCTCGCGGGCGGTTTGGTCCTGATTCCGTTCGGATTGCCTGGTTTGTGGTTGATGCTGGGCGCGGCCCTGCTGCACTGGGTGCTGGTGCCGCTGGGGGGTATCGGTCTGTGGACGCTGGCCGGCGCGGGTGTGCTGGTGGTGTTGGCGGAGGTGCTCGAGTTCACCATCTCGGCCCGCTACACCCGGACGTACGGCGGCTCACGTCGGGCCTCATGGGGCGCGGTGCTCGGGGGTCTGGTGGGGGCCGTGGTGGGTCTTCCCGTGCCCGTGGTCGGTTCGCTCATTGGCGCGTTTGCCGGCGCCTTCCTGGGGGCACTGGTGGCCGAGCTCTCGGTGGCACGCGCGGCGCGTGGCTCGCCGGTACGGGTAGCCACGGGGGCGTTCGTGGGCCGGGTGGTCGCCGCGGCCGCCAAAGTGGGAATCGGTGTCGTTGTCGCGGTGTTGGTCATGGCGGCGGCCGTGGTCGGAACCTAGATTCCCTCAACGCCTCGCGGGTTGTCCGCGGGGCGTTTTTTGTGCGCGGCCCCGAGCCGCCGGAGCCAAGGATTCGCATGTTCGATTCGACGACACGTACGGTGGTGGTGGTGGGTGCCCAGTGGGGCGACGAGGGGAAGGGCAAGCTGGTGGACGTCCTCGCCGAGAAGGCCGATTGGGTCGTGCGCTATCAGGGCGGCGCGAATGCCGGCCACACTGTGCATATCGGCGACAAGTCGTTTGTCTTGCACCAGATTCCCAGCGGCATTCTGCACCCTGGGGTGCGGTGTGCCATCGGCAATGGCGTGGTCATGGACCCGGAGACGTTGTTCACCGAAGTCGACGAGCTGATCGCCGACGGCGTGGACGTGGAAGGGCGACTCTACGTCAGTGAGCGGGCCCATCTCGTGATGCCGTACCACAAGCTCGTGGACAAGGCGAGCGCGTCGAGCAAGGCGATCGGTACGACTGGCCGCGGCATCGGTCCAGCCTACGAAGACAAGGTTGCGCGCCGCGGGGTGCGCGTGCTGGATCTCCGCAATCCTGGCCGCCTTCGTGAGCTCGTGACGGCGGGTGTCGAGCGTGCCAACGCGCAGCTTGAGCGTTCCGGCTCCGATTTGCGGGCGTCGGTGGACGACACGATTGCCACGCTCGACGCGTTGACGCCGCGGTTGCTTAGCCTAGCCGAGGATGTGGGGCTGTGTGTGCATCGGGCGATCAAGAGCGGTGCGGCGGTGTTGCTGGAAGGGGCCCAGGGCTCGATGCTCGACATCGATCACGGCACGTATCCGTTCGTCACGTCGAGCAACACCACCGTGGGTGGCGCCGCTACCGGCGTCGGCATTTCACCGATGTCCTTGCAGTGCGCGCTCGGCGTGGTGAAGGCGTATACGACGCGCGTGGGTCACGGTCCGCTGCCGACGGAGTTCGCTGAACCGCTGCAGACGCAGGTCCGCACGCTGGGGCACGAGTTCGGCGCCACGACGGGCCGTGCCCGCCGTTGCGGCTGGTTCGATGGCGTGGTCGTGCGGTACGCGGCGCGTGTGAACGGCCTGACTGCGCTGGCGATCACGAAGCTCGACGTGCTCGACACGCTGGATGAACTGCTGGTGTGCACGGGCTATCGCATCAACGGCGAAGTGCACACGGAATTCCCGGCCGACCTGCAGCTGCTGGAGCATGCCGAGCCGGTGTATGAGACGATGCCGGGGTGGAAGCAGTCCACGCAGGACGCGCGTAAGCTGGAAGACCTTCCGGCGGCGGCGCGGGCGTATCTGGATCGCTTGGAACAGCTGTGTGAAACGCCGATCGCGTACGTGAGCGTCGGGACCCGTCGCGACCAGATCATTGGAGTTCACGCGGTCGTCGCATGAGCACCTCGGTGACGACGTTCGTGGATGTGGCGATCGTCGGAGCGGGGCCGTGTGGTCTGGCGGCGGCGATCGGGGCGATTCGTGGGGGCTTGTCGGTGGCGGTATTCGATCGCGGCTGCATCGTGAACGGCATCGCGAGTTATCCGACCTACATGACGTTTTTCAGCACGGCCGAACGCATTGCGATCGGCGGCGTGCCGTTTCTGGTGGCGACCGATAAGCCGACGCGTCGTGATGCGTTGGCTTACTACCGCGGCGTGGCGTCCATGTACGACGTGCCGGTGCGGCAATACGAAACGGTGGAGTCGATGCGTCCCGGTCATGTCGATCCGCCGGTGGGCGCGATCGCGTCAGGGCGTGCGGCGCAGTGGGTGCTCCGCAGCGTGAAACGCAGTGGCGAAGTCTTGGAAACGGCGGCGCATGCGGTGATCATCGCGACGGGGTATTTCGGCCGTCCGAATCTGCTGCAGGTGCCGGGCGAGTCCTTGCCGCACGTGCGTCATGGCTACGTGGAGGGTCACTCGGCGTGGCGCGAGCCGGTGGTGATCGTGGGCGGTGGCAACTCCGCCGTGGACGCCGCGCTGGACATGTACCGGGCTGGTGCACATGTGACGATCGTGCACGTGGGCGCGACGCTCGACAACGGGGTGAAGCCGTGGGTGCGTCCGGAGATCGAGGCGCGCATTCACGAAGGCAGCATCCAGGCGCACTACGAAAGCCGCGTGGTGGCGATCGAGCCCGACGTGGTGGTGGTGGCGGGTCCTGATGGCGAGGTGCGCGTTCCGGCCACCCAGGTGTACACGATGACGGGCTATCTGCCGGAAACTGGATTGCTGGAGGCGGTGGGCGTGCCGATTGAGCCAGGTAGTGGCATTCCGGCGCACAACCCGCTCACGATGGCCACGCCAGTCTCGGGTGTCTACCTTGCGGGAGTGATCGCCTCCGGACTTTCGGCGAACCGTATTTTCATTGAGAACGGCCGCGATCACGGTGACGCGATCGTGCGGCATATCCTTTCCTGACTTCAACTCTTCGGTTCCGATGGCTTCCCAACCCGACGTGATGGACAAGCTGGTGTCGCTGTGCAAGCGCCGCGGATTCATCTTCCAGTCCTCCGAGATCTACGGCGGCACGGGCTCGGTGTGGGACTACGGTCCGCTCGGTGTGGAGCTCAAGAAGAACATCAAGGATCGCTGGTGGAACGCGATGGTGCGTTCGCGCGACGATATCGAGGGCCTCGATGCGGCGATCCTGATGCATCCGCGCACCTGGGAAGCGAGCGGTCACGTGGCCGGTTTCGTGGACCCGCTGGTGGACTGCAAGACGTGCAAGGGCCGCTTTCGCGCCGACAAGCTGGAAGATGCGCGCTGCCCGCAGAAGCCGAGCAAGCAGCCGGGGCAGCATGATGCCTGCCAGCTCACGGAGGCGCGCAATTTCAACCTGATGTTCAAGACGTACATGGGCGCGCTTGAGGAGAGTGCGAGCGTGGTGTATCTGCGTCCGGAAACGGCGCAGGGCATCTTCGTGAACTTCCTGAACGTGCAGCAGAGCATGCGCCAGAAGGTGCCGTTCGGCATCGCGCAGATCGGCAAGGCGTTCCGCAACGAGATCACGCCCGGCAACTTCATTTTCCGCACGCGCGAGTTCGAGCAGATGGAGATGCAGTTCTTCGTCGAGCCGGGCACGGACATGGAGTGGTTCGAGCAGTGGAAGCAGCTCCGGATGGAGTGGCATCTCGCGCTCGGTCTCTCGCCGGAGCGCCTCCAGTTCCATCAGCACGGCGCTGGCGAGCTCGCGCATTATGCGCGTGCGGCGTTCGACGTGACGTTCGACTTCGGCGGCACGCTCGGCTTCCAGGAAATTGAGGGCGTGCACAACCGCGGCGACTTCGATCTCACGCAGCACCAGCAGTTCTCCAGCAAGAAGCTCGAGTACTACGACCAGCTGAACAACAAGCGCTACGTACCGTACGTGATCGAAACGTCGGTTGGCGCCGATCGTGTGACACTGGCCGCGCTGGTCAATGCGTACCGCGAAGAGTCGGTAGAAGGCGAGGACGAAGGGCGCGTGGTGCTGGGGCTGCATCCGTCCATCGCGCCGATCAAGGCGGCGATTTTCCCGCTCACGAAGAAGGACGGCCAGCCGGAGATGGCGAAGAACATCATGAACGATTTGCGCATGTCGTTCCCGATGGACTACGACGAGTCGGGCTCGATCGGCAAGCGGTACCGCCGTCAGGACGAAGTGGGCACGCCGTTCTGCATCACGGTTGACGGGCAGAGCACGACCGATCAGACGGTCACCGTGCGTGATCGCGATACGCTGGCGCAGGACCGTGTGGACGTGAGTCAGCTCAAGGGGTATCTGGCGGCGAAGCTGCTGGGGTAGTTGGAGTGCTTGCGGTGGGTTCGTAGGAACTGATAGCGCCGCTGCCAGGAAAAGATTACGCAGAGAGGCAGAGGGCGCAGAGAACGCAGAGGACATTTTTTGTGTCTCTGCGGCCTCTGCGCCCTCTTTTTCTCTGCGTGATCTTTTCAACGATGCCGGGTTCGGTCACTCATCGGTGTAGCCATTGACGATCCGTTGTACGCCGTCGATGAGGCGGTCGCCGCCGAAATTGATCAGTAGGCCGACCGGCAGTTTGAGGAGCCTTAGATAGGTCAGTAATTGTCGTTGGTGAATGGGCGCCGGGCGTTCGGTGCATTTGAGCTCGATAGGCACGCGGCCTTCGACCAGCAGGTCGAGCCGGAACCCGAATTCGATTTTCGTCCCCCTGTACTCGAATGGGATGACGAGCTGCCGTTGGACGCGTAGGCCGCGGGCGGGGCGTCAGCGTTCGGTCCGCGAGTTGCGGTCTCCGGAGGCAGCCTGCAATGTTCGGAGGCCGTCCGCGTGCGGGCGGCTCCGTGGTGCTTCGCCTCCTCATTCCCGACCATGCTGCCACTTCGACCTTTCCTGTTTCTCACCGCGCTGTCCGTTCCAGCGGCGCTGGTACAACCGCCGGCCAAACGTGCCACCGCGACCGTCCAGGCGGCGGCAATGGCGCCCGTTACCCTCGATTCCACGCTGCTTAAGTCGTTCCGGTGGCGGAATATCGGCCCCGATCGTGGCGGCCGGTCGATTGCCGCCAGCGGCGTGGTGGGCCGGAAAAACGAGGCCTATTTCGGCGCCGTGGGTGGTGGGCTGTGGAAGACCACGGACGGCGGCGAGAATTGGGCGCCGGTGACCGACGGCCAGATCACGAGCGCCTCAGTTGGCGCGGTGGCGGTGAGCGAGAGCAATCCGGATGTCGTCTACATCGGCATGGGCGAATCGGCCATCCGCGGCAACATCATGCCCGGCGACGGCATCTACAAGAGCACTGATGCTGGCAAGACGTGGGCGCACATGGGCTTCAAGACGGTGGATGCCATCTCGAAGATCCGCATCCATCCCACGAACCCCGATGTCGTGTTTGCGGCCGTCTTCGGCAAGTACAGCGTGCCGAGCGCCGAGCGCGGCGTGTTCAAGAGCACCGACGGCGGCAAGTCGTGGCGGAAGGTGCTGTTCCGCGACGACAAGTCGGGCGCGATCGATATTGCCCTCGACCGCAATAACCCGAGCGTGATGTACGCGGCCATGTGGGAAGCGTACCGGAAGGAATATCAGATGTCGTCGGGCGGTGCGGGTTCCGGCCTGTTTAAGAGCACCGACGGCGGCGAGACGTGGACCGAGATCACGCGCAACAAGGGGCTGCCGACTGGATTGGTCGGGCGTATCGGTGTGGCGCTCACGGCGGCGAACTCGAACCGCGTGTACGCGCTGATCGAAAACGACAACGGCGGCTTGTTCAAGAGCGACGATGCCGGTGCGACGTGGACGTTGGTGAACAGCGACCGCAACATCCGGCAGCGCGCGTTCTACTACACGCACCTGTTCGCCGATCATAAGAATGCGGATGTCGTGTACGCGCAGAATACCTCCCTGTTCCGCTCGGCGGACGCGGGCAAGACACTGACGAGCATCGGCAACGGCACGCACGGCGACCACCACGATCTGTGGATTGACCCGGCCGATCCGACGCACCTCGTGGACGCCAACGACGGTGGCGGCGCGGTGACGACGAACACCGGCGGCAAGTGGACCGAGCAGGACTTCCCGACCGCGCAGTGGTACCACGTGATCACGACCAAGCACATCCCGTATCACGCGTGCGGATCGCAGCAGGACAACAGCACGCTGTGCACGCCGTCGCAATGGAACGTGGGCCGGCCAAACGACGCGCAGCAGGCGTCGGGTGGTATGGCGGTGTCGTATCAGGTGGGCGGTGGTGAGCCCGGATACATCGCCGCCGATCCGCTCGATCCCGACATTTTCTATTCCGGCACGAACAACGGCGGGTACGTCGACAAGTTCAACAAAAAGACGGGCTTGTCGCGCGAAGTGAATCCATATCCCTGGTTCTATTCCGGCGAGCCGTCGAAGGACATCAAGGAACGGTGGCAGTGGACGTTCCCCATCCTGTATTCCCCGCTCAACCCCAAGATGCTGTTCGTGTCGTCGCAGCGTTTGTGGCGCACGCTCGACGGCGGCCGGACGTGGAAGGTGCTGAGTGGTGACCTCACCCGGCATGCACCGGAAACGCAGGAGAAGTCGGGTGGCCCGATCACGGGCGACATGAACGGTCCCGAAGTGTACGGCGTGATCTTCTCGGTGGGGCCGAGCAAGAAGGATGTGAACGTGATCTGGACCGGTTCGGACGACGGTCTGGTGCATGTGACGCGTAACGGCGGCCTGAGCTGGACCAACGTGACGCCGAAGGACATGCCGGACTTTGGCCGCGTGTCGCAGATCGACGCCTCGGCCTTCGATGCGGGCACGATGTACATGTCGGTGCGGCGTCCGCTGCTGAACGATCGCGCCCCGTACATCTTCCGCACGACCGATTTTGGCAAGACGTGGACCAAGATCGTGAACGGACTCGGTGCCGAAGACTACGTGCACGCCGTGCGCGAAGATCCCGCCCGGAAGGGGCTGCTGTACGCCGCCACCCAGCATGGCGTGTACCTCTCGTACGACGACGGCGCGAACTGGCAGAGCCTCAAGCTCAACATGCCCGACACGCCGATCGCCGACCTGATCGTGGAAGCGAACGATCTGGTGATTGCGACGCACGGCCGTGGCTTCTGGGTGCTCGACAACGTGGCACCGCTGCGTCAGGCGACGCCGGCGGTGCTGGCCGCCGATGCGCATCTGTTCGCGCCGCCGGTCGGTATCCGTTCCAGCGCCGGCGTGCCGATGAGCTGGACGTTCAAGACAGCGCCGAAGCGCGCGACGTTGGCGATTCTCGACTCAGCGGGTGCCGTGCTGCGTGAGCTTACGGGCGACACGGCGACCGCGGCCGCTGGTGCCGGTGCGGGCCGTCGTCGTGGTACGTCGTCGTCGTTCCCCCTGACGGCGGGTCTGTCGCGCTTCACCTACGACATGCGCGCCACCGGTATCGAAAGCTTCCCGGGCATGATTCTCTGGGGCGCGGGTACCGCCGGGCCGGCACTGCCGCCGGGGCGCTACACGGTGCGCCTTACCGCCGACGGCAAGACGCTCACGGCGCCGATGACGATCAAGCGCAGCCCGCTCTTGCCGGAAGTTACGGACGCCGACCTGCGGTCGCAGTATGCGTTCGGTAAGCAGGTGCGCGACAAGACGAACGACGCGCAGAAGGCAGTGATCGATATTCGCCGCGTGAAGGAGCAGCTGGCCGATCGACTCAAGCGCAGCCAGGATGCGGCGCTGGCGGAGAAGGGCGGCACGCTCAAGACCAACGCTTCTGCGGTGGAAGAGAGTGTCTATCAGGTGAAGAACCAGAGCGGACAGGACCCGCTCAACTTCCCGATCCGCGTGAACAACCGTCTGGCCAACCTGCTGTCGATGTCGGAGCGTGGTGACGGCCCGCCGGGCACCTACATGCCGGAGATCCTGAGCATCCTCACCAAGGAGCTCGGCGGCTATACGGCGAAACTCGAGACGGTGTGGAAGGTCGATCTGGCGGCGGTGAATGCCGAGTTGAAGCGACTCAACCTGCCGGCGCTCGATCCGAAGTGCGCGGTCGTGGCGGGATGCACCGCGACGCCGTAACGCTGCTATGAAAGACGAGGGCCCCGTCCTGCGATACCTTGCAGGACGGGGCCCTTTGTCGTTGGAGCAGGCGAAACTGTTCCGACGATTACCGCTCGATGCGCATGCCTACCATGCCCCACGGCTTGTAGAACTCGTAGCTCGGGTCGTCGCCGCCACCGCCGCGGTTGAGACGATCGCCGACGGTCGCGCGGAGCGGCGTGTTGGACAGGTTGATCGCTTCGGCGAAGAGCTTGATGCCGGTGCGAATCTGGTAAGAGCCCGACGCATCCCACTGGAGACGGTCGCGGGTCCGCGTGTCACCTTCGGGCGTGAGGGCGTTGATCGTGGAGAGGAACTCGCCCGAGTAGTTCGCGCCGACGCGGAGCGACACCGGGCCGCGGTCGAAGAAGATGCCGAGGTTGCCGGCGTTTCCGGTCTGACCGGGGAGCGGCGTGTCGACGCCTTCGCGGCCACGTCCCGGAATTTCCGCGATGGACTTGGTGTACGTGTAGTTCGCGTTGAGTCCAAGTCCCGCCAGCATGCCGGGGAGGAAGGTGAGGTTCTGCTGCCAGGCCGCTTCAAAGCCATACAGCTTCGCCGTCGGGCCGTTGACCGGCTGAATCACCTGCGTGGCATCGGGACCGAGCGCTTCATCGGTGCGACGGGCGCGCGCGGTCGGGAAGATGAAGTTCTTGAGGTCCTTGTAGAACGCGCCGGCCGAGATGAAGCCGACCGAGCGGAAGTAACGCTCGATCATGAGGTCGTACGCGAGCGCCGTCGTGGCCTTGAGCGCGGGATTGCCGATCGAAGCGGTCTGCTGTCCTGCCTGCACGTTGACGTACGGCGTCATGTCCTGGAACTGCGGGCGCACCAGCGCCGTCGTAACGGCGGCCTTCACATTCGTGTACTCGTCGACGCGATAGGTGGCGTTGATCGACGGGAAGAAGTTGACGTAGCTGCTGGTGCCGGTGGTGTCCGAGATGGGGCGGGACAGGGCCGTTCCGGCGGCGTTGAGTGCCACGATCTTGGCCGTGTTCTCGACGCGCGTCGCTTCGACACGCACACCCGGGATGATGCGCAGCGCGCCCGCATCGAGCGTGGCCATGAGGTAGCCCGCGTACACGTCTTCGCCCACGGCAAACGTGCCGCCGGCCGAGGTCGTGGCCGAGGTGAGCGCGTTGGTGGTGAACGCGTTCGGATTGGCCTTGATGAAATCCGCCATCCGCGTCGGATCGAACGTCCGTCCGAACTGATAGTCGCCACCGAAGATCGTGCGTCCGCTCGTCTCGCTCGTGAGGGCGCTCATGAGCGTGGCGGCGGTCGCACCCGTGGCGTTCGCGCCAAGGGCGTTGGTGAACGTGGTGTTCACCAACGAGTTGTCGCGTTCCTTGAGGCGCGCCGACAGGCCGCCCTTGAGCGTGCCGGTCATGCCGCCGAACGCCACCGGCATGGAGGCATTGAGCTTCGCGCTGATGTCGCTGTCCTTGGTGTCGCGGACTTCACGCACGAGGCTGTTGAAGCCGAAGCGCGTGGGGTCGTCGAACGAGCCGACGGAGACGTTGGCGCGCGGGCGATTGGCATCGGCGAAGTTGTAGCCGAGGGTCATGCCGCTTTGCCGGAAGGACATCGTGAGCACGTCCGGACGGCTTTCGGAGGCGCGGGAGGTGCCGACGGCCCAGTCGAGCGCCTTGCCATCCTTCGCGAAATGCTCACCGCCGACCTGTGCGGTGAGAATATCCTGAATGACCTCACGCAGGCGGATATCGCGGTCGAACTGCGATCCGGTGGTGATGCCGGAGTCGGGCGTGACCTGCGTCCAGCGGGATCCACTGCCGCCGCGGAAGCGGAAGCGGGCGCGGGCGCGGACTTCGTCGTCGGAGAAGCGGTTGAACGTGCTGCGCACGAACAGCTTGCTGTTGTTGGCGAGCAGGTAGTCGAGCGTGCCGTTGAGGCCCGCGCGGAGTCGGTTCACCTGCGGATAGTCGCGCAGCTCAAACAGGTTCGGTGCATCGAGCGAGGTGAGCGAGGGGGCGACGCCGCAGTTGCGCGTCTGCGAGCACCAGTCGCCTTCGATGTTCTGGGAGGCGCGCTCGTTCTTGTAGTACGTGCCGCCGACCATCGCGCCGAACTTCTGCGAGGCGCCGAAGCGCTTGCCGGCGTTGGCGCCAACGTTCACCAGTGCTCCGCCGCCGAGCTGATTGGCGCCGCCGGCGAAGGTGGCGTTCAGCAGCGGCTGATTGGCGCTCGCGGTGCGCGTGACGATGTTGACGTTGCCGCCGATGGCGTCGGCATCCATGTCGGGCGTGAGTGTCTTAGAGATCTGGATCTGTGCGGCCTGATCGGACGGCACGATATCCATCGGCAGCTGCCGGCTGTTCTGCTCGGGCGAGCTGATGCGGAGTCCGTTCAGCGACATCGAGTTGAGATCGGCGTTGGTGCCGCGGATCTGCACGAAGCGTCCTTCGCCCTGGTCACGGAGTACGGCGACACCCGGTACGCGGGCGAGCGCTTCGGCCATATTGGGGTCGGGGAGACGGCCCACCAGTTCGTTGTCGATCACACTGGAGATCGTGGAGGCTGTGCGCTGCTGGTTGAGCGCGGAGGCCTGTCCGGCAACCTGTCCTTTCACTTCAATCGCGGAGAGCGTCGTCACGGCCGTGGCCATCTTGACGTCCAGCGTGACCGTGGCGCCGGTGGTGACGGTCACGGTCTTCGACGCCGCCTGAAAGCCGATATAGCGGAACGTCAGGGTGCGGGTGCCACTTGGCACATTGACGGCGCGATAAGTGCCATTCTGCGTAGCGGCACGAATCGCGGTGCCGTCGACGGAGACGAGGACACCCGAGAGCGGACGTCCGTTCGGGTCGGTGACGGAACCGGTTACCACACCCTGAGCGCCGAGCGGCGCGGCGGCGAGCAACAGGCCCGCGGTCAGACTGCGAAGCGACAAATGCATCGAGATCATCAGTTGAGAGGAAGGCGCTTGCGAACGTCGCGCCAGTCGTAAAAGTGGAACGTCTTATCGGTCGACATCATTACGAGCAGTCCTTCGGGAAAGACCGGCGACAGCGCGCGGGCCGTTACGTCGAGACCATCCGTTTCCAGCGCGGCCACGGGGATCGAGGCCAGTACCAGGTGCGTGTGCGGTGCGCGCGCGGCGCCTTCGCGCGCGAAGATTTGCAGGCGCTGTCCCTGCTGGTCGGAGACCACGAGGTAGCCGGTGGAATCGCTCGTGGGGTACACGGCGATGCCCTCGTGATCGCCCACGAAGCCGGTGGTCCCGAAGAGCGCGAGTTCCTTGGCGGCGTCGGCGCGATCGGGATCGGCGTAATACTTCCGGATGCCAACGGTTTCGTCGCTGTAGTACACGAAGCCGAGTTGCTGATCGACGGCGATGGCCTCGATTTCCTTCTTGCCGCTATACGCGCCGAAGGTGCGGACGCGGGTTGCCGAGAGCGTGCCGTTGCCGGCGTCGGCGAGGCGGTATTGCCAGAGATACCCTTCACTCGGACCACTCTTGCCGCCGACGATGGCGAACACGGCGCCATCGCTGGGCCGTCGGTACATCGCGATGCCCATCGGCGCGCGGGTGGCATCGCCATCAAATACCGCGACGCCGCCCCCGTCGATCGGCGTCATGTCCGGTAGCCGGAACATGCGCAGCGACATCGTGCCGCGCTCGGCGGTAACGGCGATGTCGATGCGCTTCCCGCCCAAGGACACGCCGGTGATGACGTCGACGTTGTTGGGGCGCTTGAGCGGGCGACGCGTGTGGGTGCTGTCGATGCGCCCGTCGAGGGTGAAGACGTACAGTCCGCCGGTGCTGTCGCCCTTATCGGTCCCGATGATGAGCGAGCGGGACGGATTCAGCGTGTCGATCCAGATGGCCGGATCATCCGAGTCGTTCAGCACGGCCGCCGTTACGACGGCCGGCCGAAGCGTGTCGGCCGCTTGCGACGTGGCGCTCGATCCCGCCGTGGCTGGCGGGGACTCACCGGACCGACAGCCACTCAACAGGAGGCCGAGGACGGTGCAGGCGGTCAGCGAGGAGGGTTGCACAGATGTGACACGGGGGGACGACCGCCGGCACCGCGCCGACGAGCTTACCGTGACATAATCCGACCCTCGCGTGAGCAATTGGCGACGGTTTTGTCACGGTTGTGTATCCGAGACTTGCGTGGCCGGCTTTCCCCAACGCGGCATACGCGTACTTTCCTCCGATGACTCCTTCCGCCAATTCTCGACCGGTCGCGCTCATCACTGGCGCCTCTCGTGGTATCGGGCGCGCCATCGCGCTTCGGCTCGCGCCGACGCATGACCTGATACTCGTGGCGCGCAACGAGTCGCTGTTGGCGGCGGTCGCCGGCGAGTGCGAGCCGCTCGGCGCCTCCGTGCAGTGCATCGCGGCCGACGTGCAGAACGGGCTGATGACCGCGCAGCGGCTGACCGGACTGCACGTGGATGTGCTGGTGAACAACGCCGGCGTGGCGGTGATGAAGCCGTTCCTCGATATGACCGCCGAGGAATGGCATCGGCAGGTGGACGTCAACGTGAATGCGCTGTATCACGTGACGCGGGCGGTGCTGCCGGGCATGGTGGCGCGCGGACACGGGCATGTGTGCATCATCGGCAGCACGGCGGGTCGCAACACGTTCGTGGGTGGCACCTGCTACACGGGGACCAAGCACTTCGTGATGGGCTTTGCGGAATCCCTGATGCTCGAGGTGCGTGATGCCGGCGTCGCGGTTTCGGTGATCACCCCCGGTTCGGTGGACACCGACCTGTTTCCCGCCGGGACGAATCGTACGTGGATGCTCGAGCCGAAGAACGTGGCGGACGCGGTCGGATTCGCCATCGAAGCGCCGCCGCATATGCTGGTGCATCGGCTCGAAGTGCGGCCGTTGTCGCCCAAGCGCCCGCGGGTGTCCTGAGGTGAGCGACGCGCGCGAACTGTTGGCGGTGCGTGAGATTGCGCACGCCTTTTTGCTGGCTGATCGTCCGAGTGATGTGCAGCAGTTCGCGCTCGATCGGGTGACGCCGATACTCGGTGCCACCTTTTCGCTGGTGATGGAGCTCGGAGACGATGGCGAATTGCTGCGGCCGGTGGCCCAGCATGAATGGCCATCGAAGCATCGGCATTGGATCGGCGCGCTTCGCGTGCGCGTGGGCGACGGACCGAGTGGGGTGGCGGTCGCGGAACGACGCTTGGTCGAGGTTGCCGATCTCTTCGCGGACGACACGCTCGGCGCGTGGCATGAGGTCGCGGAGGAGCTCGGATTCCGCTCGATCATTGCGGCGCCGCTGGAAACGGCCGACGGACCGATCGGGGCGGTTGCGTTCTACTTCGCCGACGCCACGCACGTGCGTGACGAGCAGCGCGCTCTGGTACGGGTGGTGGCCGATCAGCTGGCCGCGGCGACGGACAAGTCGCGTCGCACCGATGCGCTGCGTCGCGCGAATGCGGCGCTGGCCGAGGCCAATGCGCAGTTTGAGCGTCAGGCGGCGGTGTGGAACAGCGCGGAACGGGCGCGCGACCGGACCGTTCACGGCGTGGTGTCGGCGTTGCTGACGCTGGCGGCGCCGGGCGACCCCGATGATGCAGCGGGTCGCTTGGCGGCCGTTCATGCGCTGGCGGTGGCGGCGCGTGACTACGACGTGGTGACGCACGACGACTTTGCCGCCGCCACGGCCGATGTGGACCCACGCGAGCCATTGCTGTCGGCGGTCGCGAGGTGGCGAGGCCGAGCCCCAATGGTGCCGATTCATGTGGACGAGCCCACGGTGCTTCTGCCGACGATCCGCGGCGACCTCCACTGGCTGTCCCGTCTCTTGGAACTGGTGGTGGGGTTGGCGGTACGGTCGGCGTGTATCGAGGGCGGGACGGTGAATACCGGGGTTCGACTGGGGCGTGGCTTCATCGCGCTGCAGGTGGGGTGGCGCGATGCCTCGACGGACGCCTCGGCCGCGGTTGCCGAGGACCAACCTCCCTCGGTGACACCGCGTATACTTCAGGATATGCCGCGCCGTCCGGCCCATGACCCGTTCGCGGGTGTGCGCGAGGCGGTGACGGCGCTCGATCAGCCGCTGGCCACCGTCCTGGCGGGGCGCCTTGGCGGCCAGATGCGCGTTGAGGAATCGGCCAGCGGTTCAGAAGACGAGGGCGGGTGGACGTTGGTCTTCCCCGTCGAAGCCGATCGCTGACCCGCCGTCGTTGTCCCTCTTGTTCTCCCGTTCAATCCGGATCGCCCGTATGCACCAGCAGTCGAATCGCCAATTGCAGGAACGTCTCACCTCGCTGCCGATCGCGGAGGTCATCGCGATGGCGACGCGCTATTTCACGCGCCGGAGCGGGGTGTATACGACGTTCATCGAGAAGCAGGGTCCCTCGCATCTCGTCCTGCGAGGGCAGGGTGGCGAGGAGCTGGTGATCGCCGCGCGGCTCACGGATGCGGGCACCGCCGTTACGGGTTCGACCTACATGTTCGACCAGCAGGTCGCACGCTTTCTTGATTCGCTGCCGCCGGCGATCCCGGTACTGGCGGCCGCCGATGCTGTCGCCGATGCGGCCGCTGATGCGGCCATGTTGCCCGCGGGTGTCGCATGACCGTGCGTACGACGCACTTCGTAAATTCGCTCCGCGTGCGGCCGGAGATCATCCGCCTCGCGAGCGAGCAGGCCCCCGAGCTCTGGACCGTGCGCGTGCAGGCGGCCGAGGTGTGGGATGCGGTGCGGGTGGAGGCGACGCCGGAGACGCGTGTGCGTGATGTGAAGCAGGCCGCGATGGCGCTGCTCCTGCCGGACGTCGATCAGATCGACAGCTTCCTCGTGAAGTTGCATGGCGCCGAAGTGACGAACGAGGCGCAGTCGCTACAGTCGGCGGGGGCGCGTGACGCGTCGACGCTGTTCGTGACGGCCCGCCGGCGTCGGCCGGTCCGGTGAGCGAACGGTCGCCGGAGTCGCTGATCGCGGCCGTTCATCGGCTACGCGCGGAGATCGCGAAGCGCATCGTGGGGCAGGATGCGGTGGTGGACGAGATCCTGATGGCGCTGGTGGCTGGCGGACACGCCCTGCTCGTTGGTGTGCCCGGCCTTGCGAAGACGCTGATGATCAAGTCCCTGTCCGATGCGATGCAGCTTGAGTTCCGTCGCATTCAGTTCACCCCCGACCTGGTGCCGAGCGACATCACGGGCACCGAGATTCTCGAAGAGAGTGGCGGCGGGTCGCGCGCGTTCCGCTTCGTGCAGGGGCCGGTGTTCGCGAACATCGTGCTGGCCGACGAGATCAATCGCGCGCCGCCACGGACCCAGGCGGCGTTGTTGGAAGCGATGCAGGAGCACAGCGTGACCGCCGCCGGCAAGACGATGCAGCTGCCGGAGCCGTTCTTCGTGCTCGCGACGCAGAATCCAATCGAACAGGAAGGCACGTATCCACTGCCGGAGGCGCAGCTGGATCGCTTCCTGTTCGACATTCGCGTGGGCTATCCTACCGAAGCCGACGAGATCTCCATTCTCCGCACCACCACGGGCAGGCGTGGCGCGCCGATTGAGGCGGTGTTCTCGGCGGATGACGCACTCGCGTTGCAGCGACTGGTGCGCGAGTTGCCGTGCAGTGAGTTGGTGCTCACCTACGCGGCGAAGCTCGTGAGGGCCACGCGGCCGCAGGAGGCCTCGGCGCCGAACATCGTGCGCCAGTATGTGCGATGGGGCGCGGGACCGCGCGCGGGGCAGGCCTTGATTCTCGGCGCGAAAGCGGCGGCGTTGCTGGCTGGGCGCGCGGCGGTGTCGCCGGCGGACATCCGGCGCGTGGCCATGCCGGTGCTTCGGCATCGCATTCTGCCGAACTTCGCCGCCGAGGCCGACGGCGTGTCGGCGGAACCGATCATCGAGGCGCTGTTGTCGCACGTGGCAGCGCCAGGCAGCGCGCTGCCAGCCTGATTGCGCGGCATGAGCGCGCGGCTTACGCCTACGCAGCGATGAGCGCGGACTACGGGCCGCTGCTTGATGCCTTGCGTGGCGTACGCTGGCCGGCGCGCCGTGCCGTGGCCGCGGCACCGTCTGGCGCACACCGCTCGCGGCAACGCGGAACGGCCGGCGAGTTCACGGAGTATCGCCTGTATCGGCAGGGCGACGATCCGCGGGCGCTCGATTGGAAGCTGTTGGCGCGCAGCGATCGCGCGTTCGTGCGGCTGAGCGACGATCGTGCGCTCCTGCCCACGTGGATCGTGCTCGACGGCAGTGCCAGCATGGACTATCCGGTGGGCAGCGGTGTGAGCAAATGGCGCATGGCGTGCGCCGTCGCGGTGGGGCTGGCCGCCGTCGCCCACGCGTCGGGTGATCCGGTGGGCGTGTTAGCGCTGCACGCCGATGGCGTGCTGCGCATGCCGCCGCGCACACGACGCGGTACGGTACGCGAGATCGCCCGTGCGCTGGATGCGCTCCGCGCCGGAGGCACGAGTGCGCTGGCGTCGGCGTTGAGGCAGATCCCCGTGACCGCGCGCTGCGTGCTCGTGACCGACTGCCTCGGTGATTGCGAGTCGACGATCAAGAACGCGTCGGTACTGGCGGCCGGCGGGGCGATGCTGGAGTGCGTGCACGTCGTGGCGCGCGAGGAGCTCGCGCTTCCCGAGGGGATTTTTCGCGCGCAGGATCCGGAAGATGCCACGGTGTCGCGTGTGACAAGCGCCGACATACGCAGCGGCTACGCCACCCGCTTCGATGCGTTTCGGGCGCAGGTGCGCGATCAGTGGCGCGCGCTCGGCGCCGGCTACACCGAAGTCACGACTGATGTGGCACCGGCACGAGCGGTGCGTGCGGTGGTGGCGGGGCTGGCCCTATGATCGGCTTCGCGATGCCCTGGGTGTTCGGCGGTGCGCTGGCGGCCGCGTTGGCGATTACGGCGCTCCACTTTCTCTCGGTACGACAGCCTCGCGTGCTGTTGCTGCCGACGGCGCGCTTCGTCCCGGAGCGGGACGCTCGCGCGGTGGCACGCCAGGCGAAGCCGAGTGATCTGCCGCTGCTGCTGCTGCGCGTGATCGCCTTGCTGGCGGCGGGTGCCGCGCTGGCCGGCGCACGATGCAGTGAACGGGGCGCGCGACGGTCGTCGATCGTCGTGATCGATGCCGCGCAGCGTGCGGACTCGGTGGCGCTGCTGCGCGCCGCGAGTGCGGCGCCAACGAGCGACGTTGCCGAGGCTGTACCGCCGCTCGTGCTGTGGGTGCGTGGTGTGTCGGATGATCCAGGTGTGGCGATAGCGGCCGCGATCCGCGAATCGGCGCGTCAGGCGCAGGCCAATCCTTCGTTGTCGGAGCTCTCGCTCACGGTGCTCGTGCCGGAAACGGTGCGTTCACGGCGTGGTTGGGATGCGTGGCGCAGGCAGTGGCCCGCGGGCATTCGCGTGGTCCGCCATGCGCAGGCGCTGTCGACCGACAGCGCGCCGTCGTTGGCCCCCGCGTTCGGACCGGTGCGCGTGGTGGGCGCGGCGACGGCTCGCGGGACCGATGTGATCGCGGCGGCGTTCGCGTCGCGTGGAGGGCGTTCCGATCGCCCGACCGCCACCGACGTCGCGGATGTGGTGGTCTATCGTGCCGCTTCCGACGGTGCGGAGCAGGCGGGAGTGACGGTGTGGTGGCCGGTGAGTGGAATACCGGCGGGTTGGCGTGCGGCGCCGGCGATGGACTCCGTCGGTGCCGTCGCGGCCAACGGCCTGGCCTTGGTGGCGCCATGGCTGCGCAGGGCGCTGCCGCCGGCGCTCTCGGACAGCGTACGGGCGATTGCGTGGTGGAGTGACGGCGTGCCGGCTGCCATCGAACGCGCGCGCGGTGCGTCGTGTGTGCGTGAGGTGGCCATCGTCGTGACCGAGGGAAGCGACCTCCTGCTGTCACCGGCCGCCGATGGATTGTTGCGCGCATTGCGCGCACCGTGCGGCGGGCTCGGCGTACCGGCGCCGCGCGAACCTTCGGGGAATTCGGAAGGGGTGGCATTGTCGGCCTATGCACCGGCCCGCGGGTTTCGCGACAGCGACTCCGGTTCGCGCACTACGCGACCCGCTTGGCTGGCGACGGCGCTCTTGGTCCTCGCCTTCGTTGCCTTGCTGGCCGAGCACGTGGTCCGGCGCGAGTCGGCGGATATGGCGGCGTCATGAACGAGACGACGCTGCTGTCGATCGTGGCGGAAGTCCGCCGCGCGCTGAGCCGACTGGTGTACGCGCGGGCCACTTTACTCGCACTCGGTGTGGCGCTGTCGGCGTGGCTGCTGTTCGACGGCGTGCGCGCGGCGCGAGACGGTGCGCCGATCGGTACGGGCCGCCGTGCCGAGATGGCCTTCGTGATCGCGCTCGTGGCCGCGATACTGGTGAGCTGCGTACTGGCCCGCCGCCGCGCGCGCGGCATCGATGACGTGCGTGCGGCGTTGTGGATCGAAGAGCGCGACGGTGCTGCATGGCCCGCGAGTTTCGCCTTGGTGACGCTGGTCGAGGCGCTGGTCGGACTGCGAGCCTCGGACGACGCGTCGTCGCCGTCCGAGAAGTCGGCGCGCGCCATCACCGAGAGTCCGCTGCTACTGGCGTCGGCGAGCGCGGTGCTGAGCCGCGCCGATGTGCCCCGTGCGTTGCGGCGTTCCGCGCGGCATCAACTGCTCGGGCCGACGCTGTTCGCGGGCGGTGCTCTCACGGTGGTGGTGCTTGGTGCCTTGGTGCGCTCGTCGGCCAGCGGTTCCGCTGATGCGATGCTGCGCGCGGTTACGGGTGATGTGGCGACGCCGACGCCGATGCCGCCGCTGGGGGCGTGGCAGGTGCGCGTGGAGGCGCCGGCCTACACGCGCCGCGCCCCGCAGCAGTGGGGTGACGTGCAGAATGTGTCGGCGATCAGCGGCAGTACCGTGCGGCTGCGCGGTACCGGTCCTGTGCCGGCGCGTGTGATCGAGCGCGTCGTGGGCGACGCGGCGGATACACTCGGCGCCGCGCGCCGCGAGCGCGTCGTGGTGCCGACGACGACGGGTGAGGGATGGCAGGTGCGCACGGTGGCGAGCGACGGCCCGGTCACGCTTCAACTCGACCGCGGCGGCCGTTCGCGGTTGCTGGTGATCGAAGGGCGCGCGGATTCGATTCCACGTGTGTCGCTGCTGCAGCCGGCCCGTGACAGCGTGTTCCGCACGCCCGAGGGGTCGCTCACACTGGTGGCGTCGGTGCGTGATGACATCGGTCTTGGGCAGGCACGCTTCGAACTGATTGTGAGTTCCGGCGAGGGCGAGCGGTTCACGGCGCGCACGGTCCCCCTGGGCGCGCGCCGCTTCGCGGGTGAGCCGGCCGGTACGATCCGCGCCACGATGGACATTGCGGCGCTCAAGCTGGTGGCGGGTGACATCGTGCATCTGCGGGCGATGGCCCGCGATGCGCATCCATCGTCGGCGCGCGAGTACGGCAGCAGCGAGACGCGCTCGTTCCGCATCGCCCGCGCTGCCGAGTACGACTCGGTGGCGGTGGAACCGGCACCGCCGCTGGAGGTCGACAAGTCACGGCTCAGTCAGCGCATGCTGCTGATGCTCACCGAGAAGCTCGAGAAGCAGCGGCCGAGGCTGGCGCGCACGACGCTGATGAACGAGTCGATCACGATCGGGCGCGATCAGGCGCGGTTGCGACAGGCGGTTGGTGACGTGGTCTTCCAGCGACTGAGCGGGGATGTGAGCGGCGAGCATTCGCATTCGGCCGACGATGGGCATGATCATGGCGTCGAGCAGCAGCAGGGCAAGCTCGCACTGTCGGGGGGCAATACCGGCGGCGTGCTCGAGGAAGGCGACGACTCGCCGGTGATCGCGATCAACCAGCCGTTGTTGGAAGCCTACAATGCGATGTGGGACGCGGGGCGTGCGCTCGAGCAGGGGGATCCCAAGGCCGCGATCCCGCACATGCGGCTCGCGTTGGCTGCCATCGAGCGGGCGCGGTCGGCGGAACGGCTGTATCTGCGCGGCAAGCCGCCGACGGTGATCATCGACGTTGCGAAGGTGCGGCTGGCCGGCAAGGACACGGGCGCGACGAACGTTCGTCGGGAGCGGGACGCGCTGCCACCGCGCGAGGCGCGACGTGCGGTGCGGCTGGTGCTCGCGGCGCAGTTGGTGGCACGCGATGTGTCGGCGGCGCGGGATTCGCTCGCCGTGCTGCGTGTCGAAGCGCTGGGGGATTCGCCGGCGTTCGCGGCGGCGGTTGGTGCGGTGCTCGAGGCGCTGGCGACTGGTGGCGATGCGACCGGGGCGTTCGTGCGCGCGCGTCGCGTGCTTGGCGGTGTGGTGCGGACCGATGCCGGGGTGTGGTCACGTGGAGTGCCGCGATGAGCGCTGCGATGAGCGCTGCGATGAGCGCTGCGGATCCGTTCGTGTTCGCCACGGCGCAGTATGAATCGGGCGACTGGGATTCTGCCCCGATGCTGCCGGCCAACGTGATCGATTCGATCGCGCGTTACACGTCGTTGCCGGTTCGTCCGCAGGGTATCACGGTGCCGTTGTCCTCGGAGGCCGTGTTCGCGTATCCGCTGCTGTTTCTTACCGGGCACTTACCCGTGCGCTTCACGACACGCGAGGCCGACGTGCTCGGCAAGTATCTCGCGCGAGGCGGACTGTTGTTCGTGGACGACCACAACCACGATGTGGACGGTGCCTTTCACAAGACGGTCCGTGAAGAGCTTCGTCGCGTGGCCGGCGCCTTGGTACCGCTGCCGAACACGCACGAGCTGTATCGCAGCTTTTTCGTGTTCGAGAACGGACCGCCGACCACGTCGCATGAGATGAATGGCTGGGGGGACAATCTCGTGCACGAGCAGCTCGATGCGGTTCTCCGGAACGGTCGCATTTCGGTGTTGTACAGCAGCAAAGACTACAGCTCGGAGTGGAGCTTTCATCCCGACAACAAGCGATTCCTCTCGGTCGACAACACGAAGTTCGCGGTGAATCTCGTGGTCTACGCCCTTACCCGATGACGGCGACTGCTCCGCACTGGGCGCGACTCCTGCTCGAGCGCGCGCTGCGCGCCGTCGCGTGGCTGGCGCTGACGGCGGCGATCTTCCTCGCGAGCCGATCCTCCAGCCGGCCTGACCGGTTGCGTCCCGTGGTGCGGTGGTCGGTGGCGGACGTGGCGGACAGCGGGGTGAGCGCGCTTGCCACGACGCTCGTGCGCGAGGCGGTGGCGGCGGCTGGGGATTCGCAGCCGCGAGGACTCACCGTGGAACTCCCGGCGATTCCCGTGTCGCGCGCGCGCGCGCTGCTGGGCACGGTCAGGGGTGCGGACGTCACGGTGCACTGGATCGATCGCACGCGGGCCTCGGGGCTCGCGCTGTCGGCGGCCGCCGTGGCCGGTCCATCGGGTGCGGTGGACGTTCGCGTGGCGGGGGCGATGGCGGGCCCCATGGCGTCGTCGAAGCCGCTCGTGTTGCGGGATGGCGGTGGCACCCTCGATTCTATCCCGACGGTGCGGCGCGCTGGATGGCGACTTGCCAGTGTGTCGCCGCCACTGCGGGCGTCGGTCGGCGCCTCCGAGGCCCGCGTGGCCGTGGCCACGCCGGCGTTCGGGCGGCGCGTGATGCTGATGGCGCAGCCGGGGTGGGAGTCGAAGTTCACGGCGGCGGCGCTGGAGGAGGCCGGGTGGCATGTGGACGGCAGCTACCGCGTGTCGCCCCGCACGGCGGTCACGCTCGGCGCGCCGGCGCGTCTCGACACCGCGCGCTATGCCGTGGTCGTGCTGCTGGACAGCCTGTCGGTCGACGCGATTGGCATCACGCGCTTCGTGCAGCAGGGCGGCGGGCTGGTGCTGGGCGGTGACGCGCTGCGCATACCGGCGCTGGCGTCGATCCGCCCCGTGCGGGCAACGTCGGCTCGCGGCGGCGTGGCGGGGGCGCTGCTCACGGAGACGCCACAGCGAGGGCTCGATGCGTGGGAACTCGTGGCAGATCGTGGCGCGTCGGTGGTGCAATCGGTCCCCTCGGACCACGGGCACGTGGAGCCCGTGCTGGTCGCACAGCGCGTCGGCGCCGGTCGCGTGGTGGCCAGCGCGTACCGCAACAGCTGGCGCTGGCGCATGGAAGGCACCGACGACGGTGCCGCCGAGCACCGCGCGTGGTGGGGCGGCGTGTTGGCGCTGGCGGCCGGTGTGCCGGCGGGTGTGCCGGCTGTGGCGGGCGATTCCCTGGCCGATGCCTTCCCCGGTGATGCGGCGCCCTACGCCGACCTGGTGGGGCGGCTTGGCGGGCCCGTGGCGGCCAATGGCGCGGGTGAGCCGGCGCCGGTCGCGGCGCCCACGGCGTTCGCGGCGTTGATGGATCGCCTGCGGGCCGCTCCCGGTCTACTGTTCATGATCATCGCCGTGGCGCTGCTGGGAGAGTGGGCGTCGCGGCGCCTGCGCGGCACTCGATAAAACTCTACGTCCGGATGTACGGCATGAAGCAGCAGGTTGCGTTTCTCTCGCACTCCGATTGCGGACGACATGACACCGGATGGAATCACCCCGAGCACGTCGGGCGCCTCCGCGCCATTCCGCGGGCGCTGCGTCACGACCAGGCATTGTTCGAGTCGCTGCAGCACTTCGAGGGACGACATGCCACGGAAGACGAGATCGCGCTGGCGCACGACCGAGACTACATCGCGAAGGTGAGGGACTTGGCGCAGTCCGGCGGCGGGCGTCTCGATCCCGACACGGTGGTCAGTGAAGGGTCGTGGGATGCGGCCACGGCGGGCACCGGTTGCGTGCTCGATGGCGTGGACATGGCCTTCGACGGTCGTGCGCCGCGGAGCTTTTCGGCGGTGCGTCCGCCGGGGCACCACGCGCTGCGCGACCGGGCCATGGGATTCTGCCTCTTCGGCAATGTGGCGATTGCGGCGCACTACGCGTTGGCCACCAAGGCGTGCGAGCGCGTGTTGATCGTGGATTGGGACGTGCATCACGGCAACGGGACGCAGGCGCTGGTGGAGCACGAGCCGAAGATCCACTTCGTGTCGATGCACCAGTGGCCGTGGTATCCGGGCACCGGTGCGGCCGACGACCGTGGCCCGCATGGGACGGTGTGGAACGTGCCGATGGCGCCGTCGTTGCCCTCGTCGCAGTACGTGGACGCGCTGTTGCGTGCGGTCGATGCCGCGGCGGACGGCTTTCCGCCCGATCTGATTCTGCTGAGCGCCGGCTTCGACTGCCTCGACGGCGATCCCCTGGGGGCGTTCACGCTCACGCTCGACGACATCGGCACGCTCACGCGGGCGCTGGTGGAGCGGGCCGAGCGGTGGTGCGGCGGTCGGCTGGTCAGCGCCATGGAAGGGGGATATGCCCCGGACCCGGTGGCGCAGGCGGTGCTCGTCCATCTGGCGGCGCTGGCCTAAAGGCGCTGGCCTGAAGGCGCTGGCCTGAAGGCGCTGGCCTAAAGGCGCTGGCCTAAAGGCGCTGGCCTGAAGGCCTTCGTGTCACCATGATTCGCTGGTCATGACTCCCGTCCCCGCCGCTCTCCTCGCCATCGACCAGCCGCACGATCCGCCACCGCGTTCGATCTATCGATCGCTCTCGGGTGAGGCGGTCTTCGATTGTCATCCGCGCGACATCGCCCAGTTGCTGGCCAATGGCGGCCCGATGTGGGTCGACATCGACTCCTCGGTGCGTTCGCAGCATGCGTTGCTGGAGAAGCTCTTTCGGTTCCATCCGCTCGCGATCGA